>NZ_JBBPBZ010000002.1:1816875-2133750 GCF_038070105.1 Methylocystis sp. IM3
GCGTCCACGATGGAGAAGCTGCGCCCGCTCGCCGAAGCCACCGGCGGCACGGTGCGGCGGCTCAGCAAGAATTCGGACGCCGTGACGCTGCCGCGCGTCGTCGAGATGAGCGACGCCAGCCGCTATGGCGGCGCCGACTGGATCGGCGTCCGCCAGACCGGCGCCTCCACCCTCGTCGGCGTCGAGGCGGCGCCGCTGGGCCTCGGGCTTTGGGCGATGCTCGCCCTGCTGAGCGTGGTGGTCACCGCCTGGGCCTGGGAGGGCAGGCGGTAGTCTCTCTCGGGTCTCCTCACGCTTCCGCCGCCCTATATGAACCGGGGGCGCGGGGGAAACCGTGGAGCATCGCCATGCAAGGAGTGGAAGTCGCCGACTACGCCCGCCAATTGTTCCAGGCGCATGGGCCAAAGGCCGCCGCCGAAGCCGCCCAGAAGGCGCGCGCCCTCGAAGAGCAGGGCAAGGCCGACGAGGCCACGACCTGGCGGCGCATCGAGGCGGCCATCAAGGAGATGCTGGGGCCGCATCAGAGTTGAGCCCGGCTCTCGATGTGACAAAGCCGGAGGCGCTCCACGGAGGAGCCTGCTAATCTCGCGGCGTTCGATCCGGGAGATTCGGCCTTGCCCACATACCGCGCCATCGGCCTCATGTCCGGCACCTCGATGGACGGCGTCGACGTGGCGCTCGTCGAGACGGATGGGGAGACTTCGGTCTCCCTGGGGCCGACGGGGCACTTTCCCTATAACGACGCCGACCGCGCGCTGCTGCGCAATGCGCTGGCCGAGGCCGCCACGCTGGAGGATCGCGACGCCCGGCCGGGCGTGCTGGCCTTCGCCGAGCGCATGGTGACGGACAGGCACGCCGAGGCCGTCGAGGCGTTCCTGCGCGACAACGCCATAGAGGCCGGGTCGATCGACGTCGTCGGCTTTCATGGCCAGACGGTGCTGCACAAGCCGCGCCAGAGGCTCACCGTCCAGATCGGCGACGGGCAGGGGCTCGCGAACCGGCTCGGCGTCGACGTGGCCTATGACTTCCGCGCCGCGGACATCGCCGCGGGTGGGGAGGGCGCGCCCATCGTGCCGGTGTTCCACCGCGCGCTCGTGATGGCCGGCGGCATGAAAGGCGAGGTGGCGCTTCTCAATATCGGCGGCGTCGCCAATGTCACTTACATCGCCGACGGCGAGGCCCCGATCGCCTGCGACACCGGCCCCGGCAACGCGCTGATCGACGATCTCATGCTCCAGCGCACCGGCGCGCCCATCGACCGCGACGGCCACATGGCGGCGCGCGGGCGGGTCAACGAGGCGGCGCTCTTGCGCCTGCTTGCCCATCCCTTCTTCGATCAGCCGCCGCCGAAGTCGCTCGACCGCAACGCCTTCTCGCTCGATCCCGTGAGCCGGCTCCCCACGGAGGACGCGGCCGCGACCCTCACCGCCTTCACGGCGGCCTCGGTTTTGAGGCTCTTTCCGCATCTGCCGACGCAGCCGCAATTGCTCATCGTCTGCGGCGGGGGCGCGCGCAATCCGATTCTCGTGCGCGAACTGGTGATGCGCCTGCCGTGCAAGGTCACGACCGCCGACGCCGTCGGCTGGTCGGCCGACTCGATGGAGGCGCAAGCCTTCGCCTATCTCGCGGCGCGCGTGCTGGAGGGATTGCCGATCACCTTCCCGACCACGACGGGAGCGCCCGAGCCCATGGCTGGCGGCCGCCTGGCGCGGGCCGCGGGCGACGCGGGCGCGTCAGGATAGAACTCCGTTAGTCATTTACGGCTAAGGCTCAGGTTCGTTTTCTCGGTCTGAGAGCATGGCCATGACCGCCACCACGGATTCGCCGCACAATGGTTTCTCCCGGCGCCGTCTCGTCTTGGGGGCGATGGGGGCGGTGGGGCTCGGCGCGGCCGTCGCCGCCGTCGAACATGTCTGGAAAAAGAAGGACATAGGGGCGCGGCTTTTCAATCCCTTCACGCTCGCCCATTTCGAACTGCCGCCGGTGCCGGGGCTGCTCGACGCCGCGGGCAAGCCGGTTCCCGGTCTCTCCAGCGCCGATCTCGCCGGCAAACGCTGCCTCTTGAACGTCTGGGCCTCCTGGTGCCCGGTCTGCCGTGAGGAGCACAAGCATCTTGTGGCGCTGGCGCAGCGCAACCTGGCGCCGATCTATGGCGCGGACGTGAAAGACCCGCCGGCGCGCGTGCGCTATTTTCTCGCGCAGCATGGCAACCCTTTCGTCGCCATCGGGGCGGATGCGGAGAGCTACCTCATGCGCGCGCTCGGCTTGCGCGGCGTGCCCGGAACCTTCGTGATCGGGCCGGGTCATGTCATCGAATGGCAGACCAACGAGGGGCTGACGGAGGCGATGATCGAGAAGGAAATTGCGCCGCGTCTCGCCAGCAAGGCCTGAGAACGGGCGGGAGCCAATAAAAAGCCTCCCACAGCGGACCGTGGGAGGCTTTGGGAAAGCTTCTGTTTCGAGGCTTACAGCTCGACGTCGCCAGCCTCGGCGAGCGCCGCGCCGACCTCGAGGCCGAGATCGTCCATGGACATCTCCTCACGGGCCAGAACCGACTCGCCGCGCGCCTGACGCTCGGCCTCTTCCTCGGAGCGGGCGACGTTGACGACGATCTTCACGTCCACCTCGGCGTGGAGATGCACCGGCACATTGTGCAGGCCCAGCGTCTTGATCGGATGGGTGAGAACCAACTGGTTGCGGTTCAGCGAGAAACCGCCGGCCGTCGCGGCCTCGGCGATGTCGCGCGTCGCGACCGAGCCATAGAGCTGGCCGCTCTCGCCCGCCTGGCGGATGATGACGAAAGTCTGCCCGTCGAGCTTCTCGGCGACGACCTCGGCCTCTTTCTTCGCCTCGAGATTGCGGGCCTCGATCTGGGCGCGCTGGCTCTCGAAATGCTTCTTGTTCGATTCGGTGGCGCGCAGCGCCTTGCCGCGGGCGAGGAGGAAATTGCGGGCGTAGCCGTCGCGCACCTTGACCGTTTCGCCCATCTGACCGAGCTTGGCCACGCGTTCGAGCAGAATGACTTCCATTTTCGTTTCTCCGAGAGTTGGCGCCTTTGTCAGGAAAATCCGGCCAAAGTCAATCCGATTCCGCCGTTTTTTGCGGCTGATTGGGCGCCGCGGCCGACTTGCGGTCGCGATAGTTGAAGATTGTGTCGGCGCCGCCGAGCACAGCGAGAGGCACGATCGGCCAACCGAGAAGGCCGAGCATGAAATAGATGATCGACAGCACCAGCGCGCTCGACTTCGAGCCGCGCAACAGCACATGCACGACAGCGAGACCCTGGAGCATCAGCAACATGCCCATGGTCGCGACCAGCACCAGGCCGATGGCGGCGGAAGGCCCGCTGAACAGGGACAGGACGACGCCCGAGGCGAATACGCCCGTCACCGCGCGGGGCAGGCGGAAGTCCATCGCAATGTCCGGCCAGGGACGCGTGAGCAGGCTCGAGGCCCTCGCGATGGAGCCGCCGAGCCAAAGATTGGCGATGTGAATCAGCAGGCCGTAGCCCGCCAGAAATGCCGGGACGGAGCGGGCGACGACGCCCGAAAGCTCGGTCGGATTGGCGCTTTCCGGCAACTCCTTCTCACGCAGCATGGCGTCGAGCAGCAGGAAGGCGCGGGCGCGGATCGGGTTCAGGGCCTCGTCGAGCGAGCCGAAGCTCAGCGTCGCCACGATGAGCCAAAGGATGACGGCTCCCGCCAGAAGCGCGCCGGCGGCGAGGCAGCTCCAGCTTGAGACGTTGCGGACGACAAGATCGCGGCCCCCGCGCGGCGCCCCGGAGGCGGCGTAGGCGCCGACCCAGGCCGGCCCGGCGACGAGCAGGGCGTAGCCCATGCCGATGACTGGATGCAGCGCGAGCGAGAGAACGACCGTCGCGACCAGGGCGGAGGTCGCCCCGTGAACCACGCCGAAGCCCAGCGCCACGATGACGAGCGGCAGCGGCGCGAGGTGGGCGAACAGAAGTCCGCCGAGACCCCCGCGCGCGACGACGGCGCCGATGGCCGCCGCGGCGATGCCGCCAAGGACGGAAATGCCGATGTTCTGCGGCGTGAACACGCTCTTGTCGGGCACGGGGTCGACTTCCGATTCAGATGAGCGGCCCCTCCGCGCAGCTGCGCGGTCAAGCCAAAAAGCGCCGAAACGGCCTTGCGGCCGGCGGCGCGAGACGCGCTTCTACTCCGAAACGGGCTTCTCGGGCAAGTGATGCGGTCTCCTGCGCCGGCAAGAGGAAGGCCCGCGCGCCGCAGCCGCAGCTTTGGCAGGCTTGCATTCTTCCCAAATTCCGGGATTTATGACCCTCGGCTTTGTGTAACGTCTCTCGAGTTCCATGGCGATTTCCAAAAACAACCGGAGCCGTTTTTGGCTCATGGCCGCCTTGATTCTGCCGGCTGTGCTCCTGTCAGCCTGCTCGATGCTGGATCGGCAGGCCGCCGTGCCGCCCGAATATCGAAGCGCCGCAACTGTTCTCGGCATCCCGGAGGCACGCTTCTTCAGCGACGAAACCGCCCTGATCGAGCAGGTGCAGAAGCAGGCGCTGATCCGCGAAGCGAAACATCTGGGCGTAAAGAGAGGCGGGGTTCTTCCGGCCGCGCATGTGCTGGCGTTGTCCGGCGGCGGCGACAATGGCGCATTTGGCGCGGGGTTGCTTGTGGGGTGGACGGCGCATGGCGATCGCCCCGCGTTCAAGCTCGTGACAGGGGTCAGCACCGGCGCGCTCATTTCCGTCTATGCGTTTCTCGGACCTGAATATGACCCTCTCCTCACGGAGGTTTATACGGAACTGAACCCCTCGGAGGTTTACGAGGAGAGATTTCTGCCGGTCGCCGCCATTGCGCAGGACGCGCTCTCGGATACGGGGCCGCTCTACCAGACGATCTCACATTATTTCACGGAAGAGATCATGAGGAAGATCGCCCTTGAATATGAGAAAGGGCGGCTCCTCGCGATACAGACGACGGATCTCGACGCCGGCCGGCCGGTTTTCTGGAACATCGGCGCCATCGCCGCCAGCGGAAACCCGCAGGCTCTCGACCTCATCCGGCATGTTCTTCTCGCGTCGGCGGCCATCCCCGCCGCTTTCCCGCCGGTGCTTTTCGATGTCGAGGTCAATGGCAAACCCTATCAGGAACTCCACGTCGACGGGGGCGCCGTCAGCCAGTCCTTTATCGGCCCTGCGGCGCTGAACCCGGAAAAAGCCAGGGAGGAAGCAGGTTTCAGGAGGAAAGTCGAAACCTACGTCATCCGAAACGGAAAGTTGAAGGCCGAATGGAGCGACGTCGATCGACAAACTCTTTCCGTCGCTCAGAAAGCCGTCGCCGTCCTGACGAATTACAGCGGCGTCGGCGATCTCTACAAAATATACATGATCGTTAAACGCGGCGGCGGTTCGTTCAACCTCGCTTACATCGGCGAAGATTTCCACGCGCCGCATCCCGTCGATTTCGACAGGGGATATATGGGGGCGCTTTACTCATATGCTTTCGACAAGGCCAGGGGCGGCTACCCCTGGGACCATGCTCCTCCGGGTTTTCAGGCAAAATAAGCGCCTAATTTGCCGAGCGTAAGCTGTGTTCCTGCCGGCAGTCCGCCGCAGGTCGCCAGACGTTGCGGGCGCGCCCTCGAAAAATAAGCGCATGGCGCGAACAGCGCCCGTTTGCACGGCGTTTCAGAAGCAAATCGCGCCCCGCCTTTCGCACCGGAGCCGCAAGGAGATAGCGAAAATGAAACCCGTTCTGACGGGCGCGCTCGCGCTCGCCCTGACGATTGTCGCCGTCCAGGCCTCGGCCCATGCCGTCCTCGTCGATTCCTATCCTGCCAACAAACAGCAGGTGCTCAAGCCCCTGCATTCGATCCGGCTGGTGTTCTCGGGCAAGGCGGATGCGCTCTATTCGACGGTGAAACTCAAGGACAGCAAGGGGGCGGTGATCGCGGAGAAAACCCAGAAAGCGCCGTCCAGGGAGCTCACCTTGCCGACGCCGTCGCTGATGCCCGGCCAGTATCACATCGTTTATCGGGTGCTCTCGAACGACGGAGACATTGTCGAGGGCAAGCTGGATTTTTCCATCTACGGGCTGGAGGCGTAAGCATCACAGTTCGCGCAGTTCCGGCCCCGGCCGGCGCGAGAGCACGCGCCATGTGCCGGCGAGGCCGAGGCCGATCGTGATCGCGAGCGTCCCGGCGCTGGTGGCGAACACGGCGGCGAGGGGGAAGGCGAAGTCGATCTTCATGAGCCATGTCACCATGGCGTATGCGGCGCCGGTCCCGGCGGCGAGCGCAATGAGCGAGGCCACGAGGCCCACGAGGCCGAACTCCAGCCCATAGGCCACGGCGAGCCACCCCCGCGTCGCGCCCAGCGTTTTCAGCACGACGGCGTCGTGCAGTCTCGCCCGCTGGCCGCTCGCGACGGCGCTCGCGAGCGCGAGGACGGCCGTGACGATGGCGAGCCCCGCCGCGGCGCGGGCGGCGAGCGCCAATTGCCCGGCGATCTTGTCGACCGCCGCGAGGGCCTCCTTCACGCGCACGGAGACGATCATGGGAAAACGCTTGGCCGCCTCCCGGGCGAGCCGCGCATCCATGGCGTCGCGCGCGGCGACGGTCGGCGCGCCATAGGCGATGGTGAAGAGCTCCATGTAGGGAGCGGCGGCGAACGTATTGGGAGAGAAGACCATCACGAAATTGATGCCGTAGCTGCGCCAGTCCACCTTGCGCAGGCTCGCGACTTTCGCGACGGTCTCGCGGCCGAGCACATTCACCTTGATCTCGTCGCCAAGCGCCAGACCGAGCCCCTGCGCGATGCGCTGCTCGAGCGAAACGAGCGGCGGGCCGCTGTAATCCGCCGGCCACCACTCCCCCGCGACGAGCTCGGAATTGGCAGGCACGGCGGCTGAGAAGGTGACGCCCCGATCGCCTTCGAGCGCCCATTTGGCCTCGTCGGCCACGGCGATCTGGCCGACCGGTTCGCCCTTCACCTCGACGATGCGTCCCCGCATCATCGGCACATGCTGAATCCTGGCGCCGGGGACTTGTTGGGAAAGGAAATCGCCGAAGGCCTGCACCTGCGCTTTCGGGGCGTCGATGAAGAAGAAATTCGGAATTTCGCCCGCGTCGGCGCGTTCGAGCTCATTGTGGATCGACCCCTCGACCAGCGCTAGCGCGATCAGCAGCGTCTGGGTGAGCCCGATCGAAACGACGAGCGCGGGCGTCAGGCTCTTTGGTCGCCAGATATTGGCGAGCGCCAGCCGCAGCCGCGCGTCGCGCGGGCGCGGCAGGGCGCGGGCGACGCGCATCGTCAGCCAGGCTGCGCCGCGCAGCAGCGCGAAGGCCGCGACCGAGGCGGCGACATAATAGAAGCCGAGCTTCAGGTCCGAGGAGGAGAGGATCACCAGCGCGGCAAGGGCAATGGCCGCAAGAGCGGCGCCGAGCCGGTAGCGCAGGAGCCGCCCGCCGCGCGGATCGTCCCGCAGCAAGGCGGCCACGGGGATTTCATGCGCGCGCCCGAGCGGCGTGAGCGCGAAGATGGTCGTGACGAGCAGGCCGTAGAGCGCGCCGTAAAGGGCGCCGCGCGCATCCAGCGCCGCCGAGACGGGAAGGTCCGCCGCCTGACGCAGGACTTCCGCCGCCGCCCAGGGAATGAGGGCGCCGACGCCGAGCCCGACCAGGACGGCGAAGGCCGCCGCCGCCATCACTTGCGCCAGCGCAATGGCGAAGACGCGCGAGCCGGTCGCGCCCAGCGCCTTCAGAATGGCGAATTGAATGCGCTTGCGTTCGACGAAGCCCTGCACGGCGTTGGCGACGCCGGCGCCGCCGGCGACAAGGGCGGTGAGCGCCACGAGGGTCAGCAATTGGGTGAAACGCTCGAGATTGCGCGAGAACTGCGGAGAGACGGCGTCGCGCCGGCGCGCCTCCCAGCCGGCCTGCGGGAAGGCCGCCTCGGCCGATTCGACGAAGGCTTTCACCGCCTCGTCGCTCGCGTTCCCCTCGAGCCTTACCCTGGTCACATGGCGCACGACCGAGCCGGGCGTCACGAGCCCCGTCTCGGCGAGAGCGGCGCGGCTCATCATCACGCGAGGGCCGAAGCCGACGCCGCCCGCGAGCTTGTCTGGTTCGCTGTCGAGTTTCGCGCGCGGCGTAACCCGGGCGCCGCCGATCATGAGCGCGTCGCCGATCCGGATGTCGAGTCGCGCCAGCAGCATGGGATCGACGGCGATTCCGAAGACGCCGTCCTTCTCGGCGAGCGCCTCGGCGAGCGGCTGGTCGGGATCGAGCGCCACGGCGCCGAAGGCGGGGTAGGTCGCAGGGTCCACCGCCTTGATTTCGACCATCGCGGCTTCGCCGTCCGCGCGCCGCGCCATCGCCCGCATGAGCGAAATCTCGGAGAGTCGCCCGCGCGACTCGAAGAAGGCGCGCTGCTCCGGTGAAAGCTCACGGGCGACGAGGCTGAAGGAGGCGTCGCCGCCCAGAATCGTGCGACCCTCGCGCGCGAGGCCCTGTTCGAGCGACCGCGATAGGCCCGAGACGCCCGAGATCGCGGCGACGCCGATGGCGATGCAGGCGATGAAAATTGCAAAGCCGCGCGGATCCCCGAGGAGGTCGCGCAGGGCGAAGCGCAGACCGAAGGGCAAGGCGCGAAAACGGATGGCGCGCATCAGGCCTCGTCCGACTCGATGCGCCCCGAGCGCAGCCGCACGCGCCGCCCGCAGCGCGCCGCGAGGCCGGGATCATGGGTGACCAGCACCAGCGTCGCGCCCCGGCGCTTCTGCTGGGCGAAGATGAGGTCGATGACCGCGGCGCCGGTCTCGGAGTCGAGATTGCCGGTCGGCTCGTCGGCGGCGAGAATCAGCGGATCAGGGGCGAGGGCGCGGGCCAGCGCCACCCGCTGCTGCTCGCCGCCCGAGAGCTGTGCGGGATAATGCGCGAGCCTGTGGGAGAGGCCGACGGCGGCGAGTTCGGCCTCAGCGACGGCGAAAGCGTCCGTCCTGCCGGCAAGCTCCAGCGGCACGGCGACGTTCTCCAGCGCCGTCATGGTCGGAATGAGCTGGAAAGACTGGAAGACCACGCCTATTTTCTCTCCACGGAACCGCGCCAGCGCGTCTTCCGGCAGCGCGCCGAGTTCGCGGCCGTCGACCGTGATCGAACCGGAGTCGGGGCGCTCCAGTCCGGCGAGGGTCATGAGCAGCGTCGATTTTCCCGAGCCAGACGGCCCCAGGAGACCAACCGTCTCGCCATGGGCTATGCTGAGGCTGACGCCCTTGAGAACATGGACCCGCGCGGCGCCTTCGCCCAGCGTCAGGTCCACATCGGCGAGTTCGATCACCGGTCGCACGGAGAGACATTCCTTGAATGGCGCGCCCTTTCAGACGCTTGTGACTTTCGAGCCTTATCGCCTGTTCGGGCGCTGGCTTCAAATCGCCGCTTTCGCCCTCGCGCTGGCTTGCGGCGGCGCGGGAGCGGAAGCCGCGACGCTAAAGCGCGTGCTCGCGTTTGGCGACAGTCTGACGGCTGGATACGGCTTGCCCGCGGGCGATTCGCTTCCGGCCCAGCTGGAGAAGAGGCTCAAGGCCGACGGCCTCGACGTCAAGGTGATCAATGCCGGCGTCTCCGGCGACACGACGGCCATGGGTCTCGAGCGTCTCGATTATGCGCTCTCGGGCGAGCCGGTGCATGTCGCCGTTCTTGCGCTCGGCGCAAACGATATGCTTCAGGGCCTGCCGCCAAAGGACACGCGGGCCAATCTCGAGAAGATGATCGAGATTTTCCGTGCGAAAGGGGTGACTGTCATATTGGCGGGCATGGCCTCAAGCAACAATTGGGGGCAAGCTTACCGGCAGGAATTCGATTCGATCTATCCAGACCTCGCCACAAAATACGGGGTGACGATGGTTCCCTTCTTCATGGAAGGCGTCTGGGGCGACCCCGGTCTCCTGCTCGGAGACGGCCTGCATCCCAATCCGGCAGGCGTGCGCAAGATCGTCGCAAAAGTAGCCCCTTATGTGGAGAAATCTCTCGCGCCCTCGGGCGCGGAGAGAGAAACGCGCGCAAGATAGCGCGCCGGCCTGGTGACCGAGGAGGAACACATGCCCCGACTGTTTACGGCCCTTGAAGTTCCTCCCCATGTCGCCGAAAACCTCGCGCGGCTGCGCGGCGGCGTTTCCGGCGCGCGCTGGATCGACGTCGAGAACTACCACATCACGCTGCGCTTCATCGGCGATGTGGACGACGCCTTCGCCCGCGACGCGGCGCATGCCTTGTCGTTCATCCGCCGGCCGGAACTGGACGTCGCGATCGACCAGCTCGACTCCTTTGGAGGCGGCAAGCCGCGCGCCATCGTCGCCCGCGTGCGGCCGGCCCCGGCGCTCCTCGAATTGCAGGCGGAGCAGGAGCGCCTGATGCGACGGCTCGGCGCGCCGAGCGAGGCCCGCAAATATGCGCCGCATGTGACGCTCGCCCGGCTGCGAGGATCGAATTCCGCCTCCGTCGCCGCCTATCTCGGCGCGCGCGGCTACTTCCCGCCACTCAAATTCACGGCGGAGCGTTTCGTGCTCTATTCGTCGCGCGACTCGGTCGGCGGCGGTCCTTATGTCGTCGAGGCCGAATATCCGCTGCTCCCCGCGCCTGCGGCGCTCAACGGCGTGGTGGGGCTGTAGCTTTGCGCAAGATGGATACTGCGCTGACGCTGAAGGCGGTCGACAATCGGTCGTCTTTTTGAGGCGAGCCGAAGACGTGAGCGAACAACCCGAAGGTCTGCTTCTGCAGCTTATGTTAGAAATGCGCGGGGATGTCGCCGTTCTTCGCGGAGAGACGGCGTCCCTGCGCGCTGAAATGGTGAGCCTGCGCGCCGAAATGGCGACGAAGAGCGACCTCGCGGAGGCGAAGGCGGATCTGACCTCGGAACTTCACTCGCTGCGCGCTGGCGTAGCGTCCGACCTTGCGACGCTGGACGCCAAAATCGACCGCACGCGCAAGGACTAGGGATCGTCGCAAGCCTTTACGCCTTTACGCCTTCTCGCTGCGCGCTTTTGCGGCTTTCTGCTTGTCCCTGGCGATCGCCTTGGCGCGGCCCTCTTCGGCAACGGCGGCGAGGCCCGGATCTTTCGCCACCGCCTCGGCGATCAGCCGGTTCGAGGCGGTCTCGATCTCCGACTGCATCGTCTCGAAAAAAGCACGGGGCGGCAGGCCCGGCGGGATCAACGGCAGGAATTCGATGGTCGCCGTGCCGGGGCGGATCAGAAAGGAGCGGCGCGGCCAGAAGAGGCCGGCGTTCAGGGCGACGGGAAGCACCGGCGCACCGGTCGCGGCGTAGAGATGGGCGATGCCGAATTTGTAGGCCGGCGGGGCGCCTGCCGGGCGTCTCGTGCCTTCGGGGAAAATGAAAAGCTGGCGCCCCTGCGCGAAAATATGCTTCGCCTTCTCGACGAGTTGCGGCAGCAGCTTGCCGCCCTTGGCGCGGTTGATGCCGACCTGCTCGGCGGCCAAGAGATACCAGCCGAAGAAGGGGATCATCACCAGCTCGCGCTTCAGAATATAGCTGAAGTCGGGAAAACGGATCGGCAGGACGAAAGTGTCCCAGATCGACTGATGCTTGCTGGCGACGATCATGGCGCCGCCGTTTGGCGGGATGTTTTCGAGCCCGCGCCATTCGATTTTCAGACCGCAGATCTTTTCCACGAGCCAGAGCGAGGTGCGGCCCCATGTCCGGCCGAGCTCCATGGAGACTTGCCGGCGCATCACGAGGCCCGGTAGCCAGATCACCATCAGCAGGATCGTGTTGGCCCAGAACAGGACTTGAAAAACAAGCGAGCGCAGGAAGAGCATTGCCAATACCGTTCGCGTTAGAGCCTCGATCTGATGCGTCAGGCTCTCTTGTCTCGTCGCGCTCTCTGCCGCCAAACCGATTCCCGCTTCGGCGGAAGGCGCTCCAGTCGCGCGCCTTTTACGCCAGCGGAGCCAGATTTCACAAGAAGCTCAATCGGCGGACGCCTCACTACTGCGCAGCGGGCCGAGGTCGAGTTCGCCGGCGCTGTCCGGGCGCGTCAACGCCACGCGCGTCAGGGCGCCGAGAAACTTCACATATTCGCTGGCGACGAGGCGCATGACGGCAGGATCGCTCGCCCAGTCGGCGACGTTCGCATGCTCGCTCACGACCGGGAAGGGATAAAGCCTCACCTCGGGAAGCGCCGCGGAAAGCTCAACGAGCGCGCGCGGCATATGATAATTCGACGTAACGACGATGAGCGAGCGCGTGATATTGTGCACCTGCGCCCATTGTTTCGTTTCCCGGGCGTTGCCGAAGGTGTCGAGCGCCTCGTAGCCGAGATCGACGCAGCAATTGAAGAGGTCGCGCGACACCGGCAGACGTCGGGCGAGAACAGAACTGCGCGTCGCGCGGTTGACGCCGGTGATGAGCAGGCGCCGCGCCTGTCCGCGCGCCAGAAGCTCGGCCGCCTCCAGAACGCGGTCGGAGCCGCCGGTCAGCGCCACGACGCCCTCGGCCTTCACCGACAGCGTGGGCTCGACCCGCGCCAGCGACAGCGCGAACCAGACATAGCCGAGCGCGAAGGCGACCGCGCCCAGCCCGACCACGCTCGCCGCCGTCAGGAGGAGTGCGCGCGCCACGCGGGCCCGCGTCGCGCGCCACCAGCGCGCCATCGCCCTCACCGTGCCGTTCCTCTCGCTTTTCAGCCGACCGCGCGTCGAGGCGCGATTCCTGGAGAGATATATGGTCATAAGCCGCGGCTCGGGGCGAGTGGCCTCATCCCAGTCCCCGCAGGTGGCGGAAGACGATGCGCCGGGAAAGCCAGCCCGTCAGAAGCGCGGCGGCGGCGGCGAGAAGCAGGATGACGACGAAGCCCTCGGCCCCGATCGTGAGGTCGCCGAACATGGCCTGCATCTGCTCGCCCCCCGCAGTCGTGCGCCACTGCCGCAGCAGCGCCTGTGCGGCGAGGAGAAAGACGATCGCCGCGCCGCCGCCGATGAGCGCCCCGCGCAAGCCGAGCGCCAGAAAGCGGCGCTGGAATTCCTGCGCGATGAAGGCGTCGGCGGCGCCGACGATGTGGAGCACTTCGACGATCTCGCGATTGGTCGCCACGGCGGCCCGCGTCGCGGAGGCGACGGCGAGTCCCATGGCGCCGATGATGAGCATGAAAATCATCGCCGCCACGGCGACCACGGCGCGGGTCATGTCGCCCAGCCTCGCGGTGAAGATGCGGTGGTCGTCGAAGGTGGCGCTCGGCACGGCGCCCGCCAGCGCCTCGCGCAATTCCGAAAGGTCGGGGCGGTTACGGGGATCGAGCTTGACGACGATCATGCGCGGCATCGGGAGTTGCGACAGATCGAGCCCCTGGCCGAGCCAGGGCGCGAGAAGGCCCTCCGACTCGGCCTTGGAATAGATCTGCGCCTCCCGGACGCCGGGCGTGTCGCGCAGGATGTCGGCTGCGACGCGCAGGTCCGACTCCATGTCGCGGCCGGGCGCGGGCCGCACCTGAACGCTCGCCTCGCTCGCCGCCTCGCTGCGCCATTCGCTGCTGGAGTCGGCCACGAGAAGCGCCGCCGCCGCCGCAAGGGCGGCGAGAAAGGTCATGATCGCGATCACCATCACGAGCGAGCGCCCGGCGATGGAATCGGTCGGCACGAGCGGCGAGGCCAGGGCGGGGTCGTCCTCCCCGGCATCCACGGGCGCGCGCGGCGCTCCCATGCGCGCCACCCAGCGGCTGGCCATCTCCCAGTCCATGCGCTTACTCGAAAATATGCAGACGGCCTTCGGCGAGCACGAGGCGACGCGCCTCCTCGTACTGGTCCATCAGGCTCAGGTCGTGCGTGGCGATGATGACGGCGGTTCCGGATTTGTGCAGCTCGACGAAGAGCCGCAGGATACGGCGCGCCAGCGTCGGATCGACGTTGCCGGTCGGCTCGTCCGCCAGGAGAAGCTTCGGCTGCGAGATGAGGGCGCGCGCAATTGCGGCGCGCTGCTTCTCGCCGCCGGAGAGGACGCTCGGCAGGCAATGCTTGCGGTCGCCGAGGCCCACCCATTTGAGCAGTTCGAGAACCTCGGCCCGGTAGCTCGATTCCTCGCGGCCGAGCACGCGCAGCGGCAGCGCGACATTTTCATAGAGCGTCAGATGATCGAGCAGGCGAAAATCCTGGAACACCACGCCGATCTGGCGGCGCATCTCGGTGACGTCGTCCTTGTCGAGCGTGGCGGTGTCGCGGTCGAAAATACTGATGAGGCCCCGCGTCGGCTTGAGCGCCATGATGATGAGGCGCATGAGAGTCGTCTTGCCGGCGCCCGAAGGCCCGGTGAGGAACTGGAAGGACTGCTGGGCGATGTCGAAACTGATGTCGCGGAGCGTCTCCGGCCCCACTCCGTAGCGCAGTCCGACATTTTCGAAGCTCAACACGCTCGTTCTTTCCCAAAGGCCGGCCGCGCAAACAGACGCGCGAGGGGCCTCGAAGAGAGAATCGCGCGCCGCGAGGATAATCAGTTCACGCGCCCTTAACCACAATCGCCGTTAATAAAAGAAACGTTTTGTTCACTGCGCCGCAAAATCTGGAGCGTCGGATGAGGGCTGAAGCCGAGCGGGTAGAGAAACGGCCATCGCAGAGAGAGATCAGGGCCGAGGCGGCGAGCGCCGCCAGCCGTGCGCAATTTCGTGACGAGTTGTGGGGCGACGCGGCGCGTCCGGCGATCCGCGCCCTTCCGCCGGCCAAGCGCGACCGCTGGCCGATCATCGCCACGATTATCGCAATCGTCCTTGGCTCCTCGGCGCTCATCGCGATGCGCGAGCGAATCGTGCGCATCTTCCCGCCGATGGCGACCGGCTATCGCCTGATCGGCGCGCCCGTGAATCTCGCGGGGCTCGAACTGCGCGACGTTAGAGCGCGAATCGTGACCGACGACGGCCGCAGAGTGCTGGTGACGGAGGGTGAGATCGTCAACCTGCGCCGGGAGCCCAACCGGCCGCCGCCGCTCTCGCTCTCGGTGCGCGGCGCCAATGGCCTCGCCCGTTATGTCTGGACCACGCCGGCGCCCAAGGCCCGGCTCGAGGGGGCCGAGACAATCGCCTTCAGCGCCCGGCTGGCGTCGCCGCCGGAGGACGGGACGGAAGTCTTTGTCCGCTTCGCCCAGGCTGAGGACCGCTAAACCATCGCCTTGACTGTAGCTACAGTCAAGCCTATGTAGATTCGTGGAAAATTTCGGCGAGCGCCATGCTGCTCGGTCCTGGCGGCGGGAGGAGGCACGAATAGCGCGCGGCGTCTGCACGCTTGCGCGCTCTCGGCGATGGCGCAGCTCCCCGGTGCGGAGACTGCGATGTTTTCGGACGAGAATTTGCGACGCGTCCTTTTCGACGCCAGTTCGGACTGCGTTCTGATACTGGACGAAGAAGGCCGCGCGCTGATGGTCAATGAGACCTGCCGGCGCCTCATGGAGTCGGTCGGAGCGCCCGATCTTGTCGGCGACCTTTGGGTCGAGCGGTGGCCAGCCGAGGCGCGCAAGAATGTCTCTGAAGCTTTGAGTTCCGCGAGAGCGGGCGAGACCGTGCGCTTTCGCGAGTCTTGCCATGGGACCAGCTCGCAAAAATGGTGGGATGTCTGCGTCGCGCCGATCCGGACAGAATCGGGCGGGGCGATGCGGCTTCTGTGCGTCTGCCGGGATATCACCGACACCCGCCGGGCGCAGCAGGAGGCGCTGGAGAGCGAGGCGCGGCTGCAACTGGGATGCGCGACCGCCGGCCTTGCCTTGGCGAGCATGGATTTCAAGCAGGGCTTGGCTTTTTTATCGGTCGAGTCTGCGCGGCTGCTCGGCCTCGGGAACGAGGCGACGACCCTATCCCTGAATGAGCTTCCCTCGCTGGTGCATCCGGATGACCGGGACCGGGTCATGGAGGCAATCGCCATGTCGCTTCGCCCGGACGGGCCGGGCTGGTTCGAGTTGGATCTTCGGATCGTCCGGCCGTCGGGGGAGGTCCGTTGGCACCGCGCCCGCCAGCAGGTGATTTTCGAGGGAGAGGGGGCGGAGCGTCGCGCCAGCCACGCCATTCTCGCTTCGTTCGACATCACCAAACAGAAGGCGGCCGAAGAGACGCTGCAGAGAAACAAGGAATTTCTCCGCGCCATGCTCGATTCGCTGCCGCATCACGTGGCGGTGATCGGAGAGGATGGAAGGATCATCGCCGTCAACAAGCCGTGGGATCGATTCGCGAGAGCGAATGGCGGCGCGCCCGACAGCGTCGGGCTCGGCGTCGATTATCTCGCCTCGGCGCGGATCGCGGCGATGGAGGGAGATGTTTTCGCAAGCCGGGCTTTCGAGGGCATCAGCTCGGTGCTGACCGGCAGCCGCGACAAATTCATTCTGGAATATCCGTGCCACGCGCCCGACCGCGAACAATGGTTCATGCTGCACGCCATGCGGCTGTCCTGGCCTCCCGCTGCGGTCATTCTCAGTCATACGGACATTACCGAGCGCATACGAAACGAGCAGAGGCTGCGAGAGGCGGAAGAACGGCTGCGCGAGAGCGACCGCAACAAGGATGAGTTCATCGCCACGCTGGCGCATGAATTGAGAAACCCGCTCGCGCCCCTGCGCTCGGGTCTCCAATTCATGCGCCGCGTGAGACCCGGCGAACCTGGGTTCGCGCGCATGCAGGACATCATGGAGCGTCAGGTTGCGCATCTGGTGCGCCTCGTTGACGACCTCCTCGACATCTCCCGCATCAGCAGAGGCAAGGTGGAGCTCAGAAAGGAGCGGATCGACGCCGTCGCCATCGTGAGACAGGCGATCGCGGATGTCCGCGCGCTGATGGAGGCCAAGAATCTCGCGATCCACATGCGCGGCTTCGACGCGCCCATGCCGATGGTGGGCGATCCCGTGCGCGTGTCGCAGATCATCGTCAATCTGCTCGACAACGCCATCAAATATTCCGACGGCGGCGGAACCATCCGTCTCGCGGCGCAGCGCAACGGCATGGAAATCTGCATTGCGATCAGCGACACCGGGGCGGGCATTTCGCCGGACATGCTGCCGATGATCTTCGATCTCTTCACGCAGGGCGAGGGAACGCCGAAGCAGGGGCGCGCGGGGCTCGGCATCGGCCTCGCGCTCGTGCGCAAGCTCGTGGAAATGCATGGCGGCTCGGTGGAGGCGCAGAGCGACGGCCTGGGCCACGGCGCGCGCTTTCTCGTGCGGTTTCCGCTGGCCGAGGGCGTCTCGCAGGCGGCGGGCGTGGACGCCGCGGACTTGCAGCCGATCGGCGTCGGCGGCCGGCGGGCGCTCATCATCGACGACAACCGGGACGCGGCGGACAGTCTCGCGATCGCGCTCTCTCATTGCGGATTCGAGGTGGACGTGGCCTACAGTGGCATGGAGGGCCTTGCGCGGGCTGCGGCCTTCACGCCCGATCTGGTGCTGCTCGACCTCGGCATGCCCGTCATGGACGGCTACCAGACCGCGCGCGCCCTGCGGGCGCAGCCGGGCGGCGCCGAGATCGAGCTCGTCGCTCTCACGGGCTGGGGCGAGGAGGAGGCGCGCCGCCGCGTGAAGGAGGCAGGCTTCGATGGTCATCTGATCAAGCCGGCGCGCATCGAGGACATTGCGGCGTTATTCCCGAGCGGCCAGCCCGTGACCGCTTCCGAGTAGGAGGCGCATTCCCAACCCCGGCAAAATGGCCTAATCAGGCGCCATGCCGTCCGAACCCCTTGCGCCGACCCTCTTCGTCAACGCCCGCCTCGTCGATCCCGCCATGGGGAGCGAGACGCCGGGCGGGCTTCTCGTCTCGGACGGGCGCATCGCCGACCTGGGACCGGGGCTGACCCGCGACGGCGCTCCAGAGGGCGCGCGCGTCATCGATTGCGGCGGCGAGGTCGTGGCGCCCGGCCTGATCGACATGCAGGCTTTTGTCGGCGAGCCCGGCGCGGAGCATCGCGAGACCATCGCCAGCGCAACGCTCTCGGCGGCCATCGGCGGCGTGACGACGCTTGTTTCGACCAGCTCGACCTTGCCAGCCGTGGATGATCCGGCCGTCGTCGATTTCGTGCTGCGCCGCGCGCGCGACACCGGCAAGGTGCGGGTGCTGCCCATGGCGGCGCTCACCAAGGGCCGCGAGGGCAAGGAGATCGCCGAGATCGGCCTCCTCCAGCAGGCCGGCGCCGTCGCCTTCTTCGACGGCGCGCGCTCGATCCGCAACGCGCTGGTGATGCGGCGGGCGATGAGCTACGCCCGCGATTTCAACGCGCTTGTCGTGCACTTCACTCAGGACCCGGACCTCGCCGGGGGCGTGATGAACGAGGGCGAATTCGCCCTGCGTCTCGGGCTGGCGGGCGTGCCGCGAGAGGCCGAGGCAATCATGCTCGACCGCGATTTGCGGCTCGTCGCGCTCACCGGGGCACGCTATCACGCGGCGATTCTCACCTCGACGCTTTCGCTCGATTCGCTGCGCGCCGCCAAGGCGGCGGGGCTGCCCGTCACCTGCGGCGTGACGATCAACCATCTGACGCTCAACGAAAACGATATTGGCGATTATCGCAGCTTCCTGAAACTGCGGCCGCCGCTGCGCCACGAAGAGGAGCGCAAGGCGCTCGTCGCGGCGCTCGCCGAGGGCCTGATCGACGTCGTCGTTTCGGACCATGATCCGCAGGACGTGGAGACCAAACGCCTGCCGTTCGCGGAAGCCGAATTCGGGGCGATCGGCGTCGAGACCATGCTTGCCGCCGGCCTGCGTCTCGTCCATTCGGGCGATGTGACCCTGCCGAGGCTCCTCGCCGCCATGTCGTCGCGGCCGGCCGACATTCTCGGACTGCCGCAGGGGCGCCTGCGCAAGGGCGCGCCCGCCGATCTGATCCGATTCGACCCCGACGAGCCCTTCGTCGTCGATCCCGAGCTGCTCCATTCGCGCTGCCGCAACACGCCCTTCGACGGCGCGCTGTTGCAGGGCGTCGTCAAGACGACCATGGTCGCCGGGCGCATCGTGCACGAGAGCGCGCCATGAGCCGGATCGCGATTTACTCCGGCACCTTCGATCCGCTGACCTATGGCCATCTCGACGTGTTGAGGCAGGGCGTCGCGCTGTTCGACAAGGTCGTCGTCGCGATCGGCGTGCATCCCGGCAAGGCGCCATGGCTCACGTTCGAGGAGCGCGCCGAGACGATCGCCGCCATATGCGCGGAGGAGGGTTTCGCCGACCGGGTGGAGGCGAGGAGCTTCGACGGCCTCGTCGTGGAGGCGGCGCGCGCCGCCGGCGCCGGCGCCATTTTGCGCGGATTGCGCGACGGCTCCGATTTCGACTATGAAATGCAGATGGCGGGGATGAACGGGACGCTCGCGCCCGATATTCGCACAATTTTCCTGCCTGCGTCGCCGGGGCTGCGCCACATCAGCGGCACCCTCGTGCGTCAGATCGCGGCGCTTGGCGGCGACGTGTCGGCCTTCGCGCCGGCCGCTTCCGTCGAGGCCCTCGAACGCGCCATCAAAAGGCGCGGCACTTAAAGCCTTAAGGGAGGCTCGATGAAACTCACCCGCCGTGTTCTGCTTTCCGCCGTGGCCATTTCCGCTGCGCTCGGGACCGCCTCGATCGCCCGCGCCGAGGACAAGCTCCTCTATATCGACACCAAGGACGGGCGCATCACCATCAAGCTGCGCCCCGATCTCGCGCCCAAGCATGTCGAGCGCATCGAGCGGCTCGCCAAGGAGCATTTCTACGACAACATTGCCTTCCATCGCGTGATCGAAGGCTTCATGGCGCAGGGCGGCGATCCCGACGGCACTGGCATGGGCAGCTCGCGCTATCCCGATCTCAAGGCGGAATTCAGCAGCGAGCCGTTCAAGCGCGGCACGGTCGCCATGGCCCGCCAGCCGGGCGACAAGGACTCGGCCAATTCGCAGTTCTTCATCTGCTTCGCCGAGACGCCGCAGCTCAACGGCAAATACACGATCTGGGGCGAGGTCGTCTCCGGCATGGACGTCGTCGACAAGATCAAGAAGGGCGACAAGGCCAATAACGGCGCGGTCGAAAATCCCGACCGCATGCTCAAGGTTCGCGTCGCCGGCGACGAGAGCTGAGCGCCGATCCTCCAGCGTCACGGCCGGGCTCGACCCGGCCGACTTCCAGCGTCATGGCCGGGCTTGGCCCGGCCATCCACGCTGAGCCGCTTTCACGAGGCCGGACAAGTCCGGTCGAGACGCGGCGAGGCGACCCAAAAAGGAATCAAAAATGACCGAAGCCGCCGACACCATGACGCTCGAGACCACGAAAGGTCCGGTCGTCATCAAGTTCCGCCCCGACCTCGCGCCCAAGCATGTGGAGCGCATCAAGAAGCTCGTATCCGAGGGCTTCTATGACGGCATCGTCTTTCACCGCGTGATCGAGGGCTTCATGGCGCAGACGGGCTGCCCGCGCGGCACCGGCACCGGCGGGTCGCAATATCCGAACCTCGAGCAGGAATTCAACGAAGCGCCGCATGTGCGCGGAACCTGCTCCATGGCGCGCGCCTCGCATCCCGACACGGCGAATTCGCAATTCTTCATCTGCTTCGACGACGCCCGCTTCCTCGACCGTCAATATACGGTCTGGGGCGAGGTGATCTCGGGCATGGAGAACGTCGACAAGATCAAGCGCGGCGAGCCTGTCCGGGACCCGGACAAGATCGTCAAGGCGACGCTGGGCTGA
Source organism: Methylocystis sp. IM3 (assembly GCF_038070105.1). Classification (NCBI taxonomy): domain Bacteria; kingdom Pseudomonadati; phylum Pseudomonadota; class Alphaproteobacteria; order Hyphomicrobiales; family Methylocystaceae; genus Methylocystis; species Methylocystis sp. IM3. Next base: position 1,837,533 of record NZ_JBBPBZ010000002.1, read on the forward strand.
TCCGCCGGCACCGTCATGGCCGGGCGCGTCCCGGCCATCCACGCCCCGGCGAGGGGCGAACACCCGCGTGGATGCCCGCGACGAGCGCGGGCATGACGCGCTGAACAAGCGCCCTGACACGTCCATGCGCGTCGATCTCTTCGATTTCGATCTCCCCCAGGACCGGATTGCGCTGCGGCCCGCCGAGCCGCGCGACAGCGCGCGCCTGCTCGTCGTCCCGCCGAGGGGCGGTTTCGACGACCGCATCGTGCGTGACCTGCCGTCCTTTCTGAAGGCGGGGGATATTCTCGTCGTCAACGACACGCGCGTCATTCACGCGCGCCTTTCCGGCAAGAGGCTGCGCGGCGACTTGAGCGCGGGCGTCGAGGCCACGCTGATCGAGCGGCTCGACGCGGCGCGCTGGCGCGCGCTGATGCGGCCGGCGAAGAAGTTGCAGATCGGCGATCTCGTCCGCTTTGGCCGCGAAGGCGAGGGCGCCTGTCTCCTTGGCGCGCTCGACGCCCGTGTGGAGGCGAAGGGCGAGGAAGGCGAGATTACTCTCCGCTTCGACCTTTGCGACGCGGCGCTCGACGACGCGATCGAGGCGGCGGGGGAGATGCCGCTGCCGCCCTATATCGCCGGCAAGCGCGCCGCCGACGCCCGCGACGAATCCGATTATCAGACCGTCTTCGCACGGGAGGCGGGCGCCGTGGCCGCGCCGACGGCGGGGTTGCATTTCACGCCCGCGTTGCTCGCGGCGCTCGACGCGCAGGGCGTGCGTCTCGCGCGCGTGACGCTCCATGTCGGCGCCGGCACCTTCCTGCCGGTGAAGGCGGAGGATACGGAAGCGCACAAGATGCATGAGGAATTCGCGCGAATCGACGCGGCGACGGCTCAGGCGCTCAACGTGGCGCGCGCCAGGGGCGGCCGCATCGTCGCTATCGGCACGACGGCGCTGCGCACGCTCGAAAGCGCCGCGACGCCCGACGGCCTGATCGCGCCTTACGCGGCGCGTACAGGCATTTTTATCACGCCGGGTTACAAGTTCCGTGCGACGGACATGCTCCTGACCAATTTCCACCTGCCGCGTTCGACGCTTTTCATGCTCGTCTCGGCCTTCTGCGGCCTCGACCGCATGAAGGCCGCCTATGCCCACGCCATCGCCGAGGGCTACCGCTTCTACTCCTATGGCGACGCGAGCCTGCTCTACCGCGCCGATCCATGACGGCTCGCGGCGTTCGCCTGATCGCGCAATGGCGCGACGATCCGACAGAGGCGCTGATGACCGTCGATCTGCGCATGGACGGGCTCCGCTTCGCCGCGCCGTGGGACGTGTTCGGAGCCATCGACCTCGACGGCGCCCGCCCGCGTCCCTTCATCCTGCGACGCGACGGACGCATCGACTTCGGTGAGAGCGGCGACAGGTGGCGCACGGATTTACGTGATGCGGAACTGAAGGTCGGGACGCTTTTCTCGGTCTGGTTCAACGAGACGGATTTCGGAGCCTACAAAATCGTGAAGATCGCCGAACCCGGCGCGAAGGAGCGCACATGAGCGCGGAATTTTCCTTTATCGTTGAGGCGACGGACGGCGCCGCCCGCAGGGGCGAGATCCTTACGCCGCGCGGAACCATCCGCACGCCCGCCTTCATGCCGGTCGGCACGGCGGCGACGGTGAAAGCCATGTTCCCGCAGGACGTGCGCGCCACGGGCGCCGACATTCTGCTCGGCAATGTCTATCACCTCATGCTGCGCCCCGGTGCCGAGCGCGTCGCACGCCTCGGCGGCCTGCATCGCTTCATGAACTGGCCTTATCCGATCCTCACCGACTCGGGCGGCTTTCAGGTCATGTCGCTCGCCAAGCTGCGCAAGCTCGATGAGGAGGGCGTCACTTTCCAGTCGCATATCGACGGCTCGCGGCATCATCTTTCGCCCGAGCGTTCGATGGAGATCCAGCACCTCCTGGGTTCCGACATTCAGATGCAATTCGACGAATGCGTGCGTCTGCCCTGTTCCGACGCCGAGGCCGAGCGCGCGATGCGCCTCTCGCTGCGCTGGGCCGAACGCTCGCGCAAGGCCTTTCGCGACGAGCCTGGCAGGGCGGTCTTCGGCATCGTGCAGGGCGGCGCCTGCAAGCCCCTGCGAATCGAAAGCGCGAAAGCGCTCGCCGACATGGATTTCCATGGCCTTGCGGTCGGTGGCCTCGCGGTCGGCGAGCCGCAGGAAGTGATGCTCGACATGCTGGAGACGACGCTGCCGCATCTGCCGCATGCGAAGCCCCGCTATCTCATGGGCGTCGGCACGCCGGACGACATCGTGCAGGCGGTGGCGCGCGGGATCGACATGTTCGACTGCGTGATGCCGACCCGCGCCGGCCGCCACGGCCTCGCCTATACGCGGTTCGGAAAAATCAACATCAAGAATTCACGCCATGCGGAAGATCTGTCTCCGCTCGATCCCCAATCGGATTGCCCGGCGGCGCGCGACTACTCCCGCGCCTATCTGCATCATCTCGTAAAAGCGGGGGAAATCCTCGGAATGATGCTGCTCACGCAGGCCAATGTGGCTTATTATCAGAGCCTGATGGCGGGGTTGAGGACGGCGATCGCGGAAGGGCGACTCTCCGACTTCATCGCCGAGACCCGTGCCGGATGGGACGCGGGGGAGGCGGCCAATTGCCCTCGATAGGGTTTTTACGACGCGCGTAAATGGATGAGCGATTGACCGGAGCCGAAGATGGGCCGTCGCCATAGCCGTTACGATAAAGAGCTGACGCGGCTTTTTCTGGCCGGGGGCTTTCCCGGCCGAAGCGCCCGTCTCGACGGCGCCGCCGCGCCGGCCTTGCGTCCGGAGCCGATCCAGCGGCCACCGCCAGACCCACCGCCGCCGTCTCATGCCGCGCTTGCGCGGCGCGATCCCGTGCGCCGGGCCTCCCCTGCGCCGAAGTTTTCCGCTCCAATGGAGTCGCGCATCATGACGCCGCACCCGGGTCAGGTTCTGGCCCAGCATCTCGCCGATCTCGGCCTGACTGCTTCCGACCTTGCCCGAGACATTGACGTGCCCGTCAATCGGGTGACGGCGATCATCAACGGGCAGCGCGGCGTGACCGCGGATACGGCGCTACGCCTCGGTCACTGGTTCGGCGTCGATCCCGAGGATTGGCTCGGCCTGCAACTCGAATATGAGCTGGCCGTGGCGCGTCACGAAGTGGGCGTCAAAGTGAAGAGGCTGCCCCGCCTTGCCGACCGCGTTTCGTAAGCCGGCGCCACGGGTCGAGGGCTTCTTCGCGGCGATACGCGCCTTCGACGCCTTCGGCGCGCCGACGCAAGTCGTGGAGGAGGGCGGTCTTACCTATTACGTAAACGAATATTGGACCTCCGCGCAGCGTTCCGCTCATTCGCTGCACGAGATCAGCTATCGCGCCTGTTTCAAGCCGCAGCTTCCCGCCTTCTTCATTGAGCGGTTGACGACGCCGGGCGAGACTGTTTGCGATCCCTTCATGGGACGCGGCACGACGCCGCTTCAGGCCGCTCTGATGGGACGCCGCGCTGTCGGCTCCGACGCCAATCCGCTCTCGGTGATGTTGACGCGTCCCCGGCTGGGGCCGCCGGCGCTCGACGCCGTCGCAGAAAGGCTGGCCGAGGCGCCGCTGTCGTCAGGCGACATCCTTCGGGAGGATCTTCTCGCCTTCTACCACCCTGAGACGCTGCGCCAGATCTGCGCGCTGCGCGATTGGCTCGCCGCCCGCCTCTCTGGCGCGACGCCCGACCGCGTCGACGACTGGATCAGGATGGTGGCGCTCAACCGGCTGACGGGTCACTCGCCGGGGTTTTTCTCTGTTTACACCATGCCGCCCAACCAGGCGGTGAGCGTGAAGGCGCAGCTCAAGATCAACGCCCGCCGCGCGCAGACGCCGCCGATGCGGGACATCGCTCGGCTGATCCTCAAGAAATCGCGCGCCCTTCTCGCCGACGGTCCGCCGCCGCCGTCGCCGCCCGCAAATCTGGCCGTAGCTGACGCCGCGCGGCTTTCGCATCTTGCCGACAACAGCGCCGATCTGGTCGTCACCTCGCCGCCCTTTCTCGACGTTGTCGATTATCGCGGCGACAATTGGCTGCGCAACTGGTTCGCAGGCGTGGAGACCGAGACGATCGCGATTTCTCAATTGCGCGGCCTCGCCGCCTGGACGCGCATGACGCGAGGCGTCTTTGAGGAACTCGCCCGCATCCTGCGGCCCGGCGGCCATGTGGCTTACGAGGTCGGGGAGGTGCGCGGCGGCGGCGTGCTGCTGGAGCGGCTCGTCTGGGACGCCATGGCGGGCCTGCCCTTCGAGCGCCTGGGCGTCATGGTCAATCAGCAGAAATTCACCAAGACCAGCAATTGCTGGGGCGTCGCCAACAACGCCAAGGGCGTCAACAGCAACCGCATCGTTCTTGCACGCCGTGCTTGACCTTGGCTATTGTCCTGGTCTAGTCAAATCTGACAATCAGGTATTTGAGATTCTGACCGCGGATGCGTCGGAGGCCGACTGGAGACCGGTCCCGCGACGCTCACAACGAGCCGCCAGGGCGTGCGCCACAACGCTGTTTTGGCGGGATCACGGCCATCTTCCGAGGCGGGACATGCAGGACAATGACTTCAGCACTGGGTTGCAGCAGCTTTTCGCGATCAATCTGGTCGCGTCCACCGACTTCCGGGCGTGGTTTCTGGCCCGCACCAAATTTGGCCGACTTTGGCCTCTCGCGCGTCTCCTTCACCAAGAGCAGCAGGAATGGCGGGGGCAGGTCCCCTGGTGGGAGAACTGGCGCGGAAACGGCCGCCATGCAACCGAAATGCTTTTCATTTTTGAAGTCGAGCCCACGCAGTTGCGCTTTGCGTTGCATACGGCGATTGCCGCCGATGTTGGCAATCTCGCAGCCTCCAAGAACGCCCTCCGCCAGACATCCGCTCAATCCATGAGAGATCAGGAATCTCTCGCGGGCTATACTGATTTCGAAACAGTGCTGCTTGCGCCGCGGAAGCTGATCGACCAGGACGCGCACACGCTCAGTTACGACCGGCGCATTCCGTTCGAAGATATCCGCGGCTTCATCCCCAACTTCGGGGCTGGGAGGCGGCCAGCAGCCTGATCGCTTATCGTGCGCAAACGGCTGGTCACGGACCTCTCTCGCTCCCGGTCGTCACGATCCGGGACAACGGGGCGGGGCGCATACTCCGGCCATAATCTCCGGCTCTCTTTCATGTCGAAAGGGTTTCATGTGCGTAGGGTTGGCTGATGAAACTAAAGCACGTTGTTTTCGCTCACCTCCTGGCGGCATTCTTGTTCAGCGTTTCGACGCCCGCCGCCGCCGATCGTTATGCCGCCTCATGCTCCGACATTCTCAATGTAAGCAGTTCCGAGGCTGATTTTCTTTACTATGACGCCCGGACGGAGCTTGGCTCAGAAACAGCCCTCCGGCTATGGAACGGCTATCACAGGCTGAAATATGCCTGCGCCAGAAATCCCGGCGCGAAAATGGTGGTGAATCTCAGCCCGAGAGTGAGGGCTTTTTTGGAGTCGCGCTGACTCCGAGAAGCTTTCTTCGCGACCGCGCTCGAATATCGCTAGCAGGCGTCAGCGGCCTGATCGCTCATCCGGCGCGAAGCAACCGGATCGCCTCGTCTCTCTCGAACAGATAGAGTAGGACGCGCAGTGCTTGCCCGCGCTCGCTCGACAGGTCTGGGTCCCGGCGCAGGATGAGCTCCGCGTCGTCGCGTGCGATGGCGAGAAGGCGGGCATGGGCGGCAAGATCGGCGAGGCGGAAGCCGGGAAGGCCAGCCTGGCGCGTGCCGAGCAATTCGCCCTCACCACGTAGGCGCAGGTCTTCTTCCGCTATACGGAATCCGTCTTCCGTCTGGCGTAAGATCATCAGCCGCGCCTTGGCGGCTTCGCTGAGCGGCCCCTTGTAGAGGAGAAGACAGCTCGATTCTCCCGCGCCGCGTCCGACCCGACCGCGCAGTTGGTGAAGCTGCGCGAGGCCGAAACGCTCTGCGTGCTCGATGACCATGATTGTCGCCTCGGGCACGTCCACGCCCACTTCCACCACAGTGGTGGCGACGAGGACTTTCGTCTCGCCGCGCTGGAACGCCTCCATGGCGGCGTCCTTCTCGAGCCCCTTCATGCGCCCATGCAGCAGGCCCACGGCCTCGCCGAAATAGTGCCGAAGATCGTCGGCGCGCGCCTCGGCGGCTGCGAGGTCGAGATCCTCGTTCTCCTCGACGAGCGGACAGACCCAATACGCGCGGGCGCCCGCCGCCACTGCGCGCCGCAGACCCGCCACGACCTCGCCGATGCGTGAGGCAGGGAGCGCGCGGGTCGAAATGGGCGTGCGGCCAGGCGGCTTTTCATCCAGCGCGGAAACGTCCATGTCGCCGAAGGCGGTCAGCGCCAGCGTGCGGGGGATGGGCGTCGCCGTCATGACGAGCACGTCCACCGCCTCGCCCTTGGCGCCGAGCGCCAATCTCTGCTGTACGCCGAAGCGGTGCTGCTCGTCGACCACGGCAAGCCCGAGATCATGGAAGGCGAGATCGCCCTGAACCAGCGCATGGGTGCCGACGACGATGTCGACCGCGCCTGCCGCAATGGCCGCGTGGGCCGCCGCGCGTTCGCTGGGCTTGAGCCGCCCGGTGAGCAGCGCGGCGCGCACGCCCGAGGGCTCGAGGAGCGGCACGAGACGCTCATAATGCTGCCGCGCGAGAATTTCGGTCGGCGCCATCAGGGCCGCCTGCCGCCCGCATTCGACGACGCTGGCCATGGCCAGCGCGGCGACCACCGTCTTGCCTGAGCCCACGTCGCCCTGCACGAGACGCAGCATGCGCATGTCGGACCCGAGGTCGGCGCGGATGTCCTCAAGCGCGCGCCGCTGCGCGCCCGTGAGCCGGAACGGCAGAGCCACCTCGATCGCGGACGAGATGCGGCCGTCGCCCTTGTTCTCGCGACCCGGCAGGCGGCGCATTTTCGCGCGCGTCAATCTCAACGCCAGTTGACTCGCAAGCAGTTCGTCGAGCGCGAGCCGCTGACGCGCGGGATGCTGCGGCGACAGCGCCTTGAGGCTTTCCGGCCGATGCGCAGCGCGCAGGGCTTCGGCGAAAGCCGGGAGGTTGCTCGCGGCGCGCACGGAGGGCTCCAGCCATTCGGGCAGATCGGGAAGGCGCGCCAGCGCCTCTTCCGTTGCGCGTAAAACAAAACGCGGTTGAAGCCCTTCCGTCAGCCCATAGACAGGTTCGCATGGCGGAAGCCGCGCGATCCCCGCTTCGTCGAGCACGCGGTCCGGATGCACCATTTGACGGCGGCCGTCATAGAGCTCGATGCGGCCAGAAATCCAGCGGGTTGCGCCAAGCGGCAGGCTGCGCTCGATCCAGTCGGCGTTGGCGAGGAAGAAGACGAGCTCGACGTCGCCCGTCTCGTCCTCGACCATGACGCGATAGGGTTGCTTGCCATAGCGCCCCTGCGGTCGACGATGGTCGACGACGCGCGCCTTGATGACGACCTGCATATCAAGGGGCGCCGCGGCGATGGTCGGGCGCTGGCTACGGTCTATGATATTGACGGGCAGGTGAAAAAGCAGATCGACGACGCGCGCCTGCGCTCCCGGCCTGGCGAGCAGACGGTCGAAAAGCGGGGCAGTCTTCGGGCCGACGCCGGGGAGGGCGGTTGCCCGGCCAAAAAGCGGGGTGAGTATGTCGGGACGCATCGGATTCTCTGTGGAGCGTCCTAGCACGGTTTGGCGAGTATTGCTTCGTCTGCGAAACCGGCCGCGCCGGGCTCAGGAGGGTGTCTCGCCGCTCGAAAGCGACGCCGAAGATCCGGCGCCGGGCCGCTCGCGTGGCTGATCCGCGCAAAGGTCACATTTTGCCCAGGTGAACCACTTCCTGAGATTTTCGCTGGTTAGTCCCACGCGCCTGCGACTGCAATAGTTCTACGTATTTATACGCATGTTCATATTGTTGATAATATTGTTACGATAATTATCGTTCACAAAATAAGCGACGATAACCACGCTCTTTTAACAACGATAAAATCACAAACGTATGCTTTACAATAACAGATAGCTAAGATTACTGCCGCATGAGTAATGTTTTGCGCTTTCCACCGAATCGGTGAATCTGATCGAGCTTTCAGCAAATAGTGACTAGTGGAGATCTCCACTAAGTATTGCTGTAACGAGCTCTCGACGTGGCCTTTTTTAACGCCGGGATCAGATTAATCAGAATTGGTGGGGGGAGAGCTTATGCAGGCGACAAGAAATGGGCGAACGCTGCCGGCACGGAACTGGACTCGGCTCCTGCTGTGCTGCGTATTCTACGCGCCCAGCCCCTTGATGGCGCAAAATCCTGGTGACGATCCGGCAAATCATGCATGGCAGGCGCGTGCGATCGCGCATGCGCAGAAAATGCGCATGTTTCGCGACATGGTGACGGGACAACAGCCCACACCCAAAACGATCCCGGTCAACAGGCTGGATTTCGATCCCTCGGGCATGATTGCGACGTTTCAGCCAAAGGGTCCGACGCAAACTTCAGAAAACGCCTTTTTTCGTAATCTCGGAACGAACGGACGTACATGCCTAACCTGTCACGCGCCAGAAAATGGCTGGACAATCAGCGCGACGAGTGTGCAAACTCGTTTTGCCGTCAGCTTTGGCAACGACCCGATTTTTCGTTTGGTCGACGGCGCAACCTGTCCGACCGCCGACGTTTCGTCGATCGACGCGAAGCTCAATGCCTACAGTCTCTTGTTGAGCAAGGGCCTGATACGAATCGGGTTGCCAATTCCCAACAATGCTGAATTTTCCCTATCCGTAGCGAGCGATGATTTTGGTTGCAACACGGATCCTCGCACGGGCGTCGCGACGGGGATTGTCTCGATTTATCGGCGCCCGCTGCCATCGACGAACCTGGGCTTTCTGGGGGTTGATTTTACTAGCGCCGATAAACGGCTGAACCCAACGATCATGTGGGACGGGCGAGAGCCGAGCCTTGCGAGCCAGGCGAATGACGCAACGCTTGGACACGCCCAGGCAAACGGTTCGCCAAACAATGATCAGTTGAACCAGATCGTGAGCTTTGAGACCGGTATTTTCACAGCACAGGCATATGACAGCAAAGCGAAGAATTTAACCGGGGCAAATGGCGTCGCAGGCGGCCCCGCGCCGTTGCAACAACAGCTATCCGAGTTTTATCCAGGGGTGAACGATCCAATCGGTCTGAATCCAAAAGGCACGCCATTCACCTCACTCATATTCAAAACCTACGCATCCTGGGAAGGTATGCTCGGCGGCGCCGGACTCACGTCCGATCAGGCCGCGGTCGCCCGTGGCGAGGCGCTGTTCAACAACACGAAATTCGCTATTACCAAAGTTGGCGGGCTGAACGATGAACTCGGCATTGCGTCGATCTCCGGCTTTTGCGGAACGTGCCACGACTCGCCCAATGTCGGAAATCATTCTGTCAAAATGCCGTTGAATATCGGTGTGGCCAACGCGCCGGTGGATTTGCCGCCGGGTGTGATCGACGCCACGGGTCTACCAGTATTCAACCTGGCCTGTAATAGCGGGCCATTGGCTGGGAAAACATTCAGAACGACGGATCCAGGCCGCGCGCTGATTTCTGGGAAGTGCGCCGACATCGGCAAGTTCAAGGGGCCGATTCTTCGTGGCCTTGCGGCACGCGCGCCGTATTTTCACAATGGTTCGGCTTCTACTCTGCTCGACGTCGTGAACTTCTACGACGTTCGCTTCAATATCGGTTTCTCTGAGCAGCAAAAGCGCGATCTGGTCGCCTTCCTGAAGGCTTTGTAACTCGTCAGCCAATATCCCCGCCGCGGCGCTGCGGCGGGGTCTCCCATCGAAAGCAACGACGCCATGCACGGGCGCGTCTGCCGGCCTGTGGACGCGGCCCTGGCTGGCGGTCGCCATATTGCGGCTTCCCGAACGCTGTTATAACCTCCGTTTGCACATGGAAGATTGAAACGGCTGTTCCAACAATGAGCGACACTGATCCGATTGAAGCCTATGGCGTGTTGAAGGTCATACGCATCGGCAATTCGCTGGGCGTCGTTCTGCCGCGGGAGATCGTCGCCGATCTTGCTGTCGAGAAGGGCGACAGGGTTTTTCTCACCCGCTCGCCCGAGGGCTATCGCCTGACGAAAAGCGACCCTGAGTTCGAGCGCCGCGTGGTGTTGGCGAAACGCATCATGAGCAAAAGACATAACGCGCTGCGCGAGTTGTCGAAGCTCGGATGATGATTCTCGGCGGCGCGACGCGCGGGTGCGCCGCACGCAAATAGGAGGTATGAAATGGCAAGGCTCGCCTGTCTCCTTCTCGCCCTCGCCTTAGCCGCTTGCGCCAGTAGTTCGGACGCGGGGCCAAGCGCCGGAACCATCCAGCTTCGCGGCGCCGCCGCCGGGTTTACGCCCAGGCAGTGACGGCGACGGGAAGCTCTATGGCCGCTTGCCCGGTTCAGCCATGAAGACCGACGCAGCGGGAGGCTGGCGCTTCCTCGATCGTGCAATTGCGCTCGCCATTCACGAGGAAGCGCTGGCCGCGCACGGCGGCGCCGTGGGATTGATCAGCGAGGACGCCCTGACGGCCGCGCTGCGGCGACCGCTGGATGTTGCGCGCGCTAATCCCGGCTGTGACGCGGCGCGCCTTGCGGCCGCCTGCGCCGGCGGCTTTATCCGCAGCCATCCCTTCGTGCAGGGCAAGAAACGTGTGGCGCTCGTCGCGCTCGAGCTGTTTCTGGCTGACAATGGTTACGCTCTTGCGGCCAGCGACGAAGAATGCTTCCTCGTCCTCGCGCAGTTCGCTCATCGGGAGATCGACGAGGAGGCGCTCGCGGCATGGGTGCGGGCTCACATTTTACCGTCTCGACGGTAGCAGCAAAGCCGCGGGACCGGTCGTCGCCATCGCAGGCGAGCTGGCGCGTCCTTCGTCCCGGTCCCGATTCAGTTGACCGGCGCGTCGTAACTTTCGGCGTTCTCGGCGCCCTTGAATGTATAATGCCACCATTCGCGCGGGTAATTTTCAAACCCATGGCGCCGCATGAGCGCGACGAGCACGTCACGATGCGCGCGGGCGTCGCCGGTCGTCCTCGATTTCGTCCACGAGCGCGGATCGAAAAAATCGAATGGCGTGCCGAAATTCCACCCGGCGACGCCCAGATCGACCGCAAGGCCGGTAGAGTGGGTGGATTGCGCCGCAATATAGCCCTGCGGGAAGAGCTGGCTCTTGTCGAGGCGCGGATAATAGTTGGGCTTGGTGGTTTGATCGGCGCGTCGCGACCAGTCCACAAAGGCCGAGACGGCGCGCCTGGGGCGGTAGCAATCATAAACCACGAGCGAGAAGCCCTTGGTCTTCGCCTCGGCCTGCGCAGCGGCGAGCGCCTTGGCCGCTTCCGTCCTCAACCAGCATTGCGGCGCGTCATAGCCGGGAACGGGGTGGCCGGTGAAATTGTTGCGGCCCGCATAGCGCATGTCTTGACTGATATCGGGTGCGACGTCGGCAAGGCGCGAGAAACCCGGCGGCGGCTCGGCGTGCGCGGCGGCGGCGAAGAGAAGCGAGCCGGCGAGGAAGGCTTTTCTGTTCATTTCGAAAATCCATGTGCGCGGGCGCAAATCGGGAGACAAGGAGCGAGAAGTATATCTGATGCCGCATTTTGCGGAGGTTCCAATGTCAGGGAATTTAACTAAGGGTCTTTTCATCGGGGCGCTGGGCCTGGGCGCTGCTTTCGCCAGTCCCGCAGGCGCGGCGGACCGCTGCATGGTCACCGATCCAACGGGCACGCCGCTCAATATCCGCGATCAGCAGAAGAATATCATCGGCACAATTCCGAACGGCCGAATCGTCGTTGTCCGCCGGGTAGGAGAGGACAACGAGGGAAAACCGTGGGCGCTCGTCATGACGCCGGCCGGCAGGACGCTCGGCTGGGTCTATCGTGAGTTCATCAGCTGCTACTGAGCGAATGCGGGGCGCTCATCGCCCCTCCCTCGGCCAGCCGGGAGGGGCGCGTTCGCTTGGTCGAGACGGCGGCTCCTTTACCCCTTGGGCTTGTCCGCCCCGCCATGCGCCGCCGACCAGGCGATCGGGTCGGCGATGAAGGACTCGACCTCATTCAGCGCATCCTCGGGGAAATAGCGATGCGCGCGCGCGACCGCGAGCACGTCGCGCCAGGTGGCGAGGTAGTGCATGTTGATGCCAAGCTTGCCGAGGTCTTCGCGTGCGCCGGCGAAAATGTCGTAGAAGAAGAAAACGAAGACGTTGTCGCAGCGTTGGCCCGAGTCGCGCAGCGCCTGCACGAAATCTTTCTTGGAGCCGCCGTCGGTGGCGAGGTCTTCGACAAGCAGGGCGCGGCCGTTCTCGTGCAGATCACCTTCGATGCGCGCATTGCGGCCGAAGCCCTTGGGCTTCTTGCGCACATATTGCATCGGCAGCATCAGGCTGTCCGAGATCCAGGCCGCGAAGGGGATGCCGGCCGTCTCGCCGCCGGCCACTACATCGAGCGACTCATAGCCGATGTCGCGCTCGATGGCGCGGGTCGCGAAGTCCACAAGCCGCCGGCGCAGGCGCGGGTAGCTGATGATCTTGCGCATGTCGATATAGACCGGCGACGCCCAGCCCGCCGTCGTGATGAAGGGCTTCTGCGTATTGACGAGCACTGCCTGCACTTCGATCAGCGCCTTGGCGGTCTCTTGCGCGGCGAATTGACGGTCGTTGGACATGAAAGAGGCAAGGCTCCCTGTTGGTTGCGTCGAGCAGCCATAACCTATTTTTCGTCCGGGCGCGCGGCCGTCTGGCCGAAGAGAATCTCCCGCTCCAGCGCCGTGAAATCCATGCGGCGTCGCTCGTAGGGCGCGCCGGCGGCATAGGCGCGGGCGACAGCGGGCCGCGCCCTGATCGATTCGAACCAGCGCTTGAGGCGCGGGAAGTCGTCGAGGTCCTGTCCCTGGTCCTCATGCGGGACGATCCAGGGGTAGCAGGCGATGTCGGCGATGGAATAGTCGCCCGCGACATAGGGCGATTGCGCCAGCGCCCGATCGAGCACGCCATAGAGGCGGGCGGTCTCGTTGCGGTAGCGTTCGATGGCGTAGGGGATGCGGGCCGGAGCGTATTTGGCGAAATGGTGATTCTGCCCGGCCATGGGCCCGAGGCCGCCGACCTGCCAGAACAGCCATTGCAGCGCGCGCATGCGCCCGCGCAGGTCCTGCGGAAGCAGCCGGCCGGTTTTCTCGGCGAGATAGAGCAGTATGGCCCCGGATTCGAAGATTGCGACTTCGGCCCCGCCGTCGGCGGGCGCGTGGTCGACGATCGCGGGCATGCGGTTGTTCGGCGAAATCGCGAGAAACTCAGGCTTGAACTGATCGCCCTTGCCGATGTCGACGGGTCTGATCCGGTAGGCGAGGCCCGTCTCTTCCAGAAGGATCGTGATTTTATGGCCGTTGGGCGTGGGCCAGTAATACAGGTCGATCATTCAGCGCTCCTTCCGGCCGTCCGCACGTTCTTTCCCACTGTGGCTCGAACTTGTCGATAGGCGCCCAGGCATAAGCGTGGCTATTGTGGCTCCGACGCCTCGGCCAGACGTCGGTAGCCGTAGCGCAAACCCTTGGCTCCCAAGCGCAATCTTGCGGACAGTCCGAGGGCCGTGCGGGAGTGGATGATGTGGCCGCGGGGCGCCGTCTGCATTCCAATTCCGCCTCCTGTTTTCATATGAGGCGGTCGCAGGGCGTATCGAATCGCGCTCCGCATTCTCATTCGCGCGCATTCGCGCTAGGCTTCGGGCATTGCAGAAAGAGGGAGCCGCATCGTGGTCGTGCGAATTGCAAAGATGGCGGTCGCCGCGGCGATGGGCGTGTTGATGCTCATCGTCGCGCTCGACAACGTTCTCGATTACGGGACGAATTTCGACGTCGTGCAGCATATTCTTTCGATGGACATGGTCCCGCCAAGTCCATTCAAATGGCGCGCCATCGCCAGCCCGGCGCTGCACCATCTTTTCTATGTCTTCATCATCGTCGTCGAGTTTGCGTCGGGCGCGCTCGCGCTCTACGGCGCGTGGCTGCTGTGGGGGGCGCGGGCAGGGGGCGCCGGCATCTTCAATACGACGAAAAAGACCGCAATCGCCGGCGTCGCGCTGGGCTTCCTGCTTTATTCCTTCGGCTTCATGACCGTTGGCGGCGAATGGTTCCAGATGTGGCGCGCAGGCGTGTACAACTTGCAGGAGCCGGCCTTCCGCTTCATCGGCATGCTCGGGCTCTCGCTGGTTTTCATCTCGCTCGCCGATATGGACCTGATCTAGCCGCGCGCTACCTTCTCGCCGAGCGGAGGCGGGATCATGAGCGCAGGGAAGACAGCCTTTGTCCTCGCCGGCGGCGGCAGTCTCGGTTGTGTGCAGGTCGGGATGCTGCGCGCTTTGCTTGCGGCGGGCGTGGCGCCGGATTTTGTCGTCGGCTCCTCCGTGGGCGCCTTGAACGCCAGCTATTTCGCGGCCTATCCGCACGCCGAAGGCGTCGAGGCTCTGGCGACCATCTGGTTCGGCCTGCGCCGCAGGGATGTGTTTCCGTTCAGCATGACCACGGCTCTGGCCGTGCTCAAGGGACGCGACTATCTCGTCGATCCAGCGCCGCTCAGACGCCTCGTCGAGAAAACGCTCCCGTTTCGGCGGCTCGAGGAGGCGCCTCTGCCGGTTCATCTCGTCGCGACGGACATGCAGGGCATCGCCGTGCCGCTGTCGCAGGGAGACGCCGTAGAAGCGATCATGGCGAGCGCCGCCGTGCCCGGCGTCTTTCCGCCTGTCGAGATCGACGACGTTTCATTGATGGATGGCGCGGTCGCCGCCAATACGCCGCTCAGCCTCGCGGCTGCCCTCGGCGCACGGCGGGTATTCATTTTGCCGACCGGCTACGCCTGCGATCTCGAGGGCCCCCCGTCGGGCGCCGTGGCGCGGGCGCTGCACGCCATCACTTTGCTCATCGCGTGGCAATTGATGCGCGACATCGAACGATTGCCCGAAGAAATCGAAGTGCGCATGGCGCCGGCGCTCTGCCCGCTCAACGTATCGCCTTATGATTTCTCGCAGGCCGAAAGCCTGATCTCGCGGGCGACCCTGTCGACGCGCAGATGGATCGAGCAGGGCGGCTTGACGAGACCCGCGTCGCCCCGTCAGCTTGCGCCACACCACCATCAGCACGCTGGACATCCGGCGACACATTCGATGTGAACCAAAGAGCTCCGAATGGACGATCAATACGAGGACATTGGCGCGGCCTATCAAGGGGCGAGGCAAGCGCCGACATCGCTCTTTCTGGAAGCGCCATCCGTCATCAAAGCGATTGGCCGGTTGGACGGCAAGCGCGCGATCGACTTCGCCTGCGGAGAGGGTTTTTATTCGAGAATTCTGAAAAGGCTTGGCGCTCCGGTTGTGGTGGGAGTGGATCTCTCGCCGCAGATGATCGAGCTCGCGCGCAGGGAGGAGGATCACGCGCCTTTGGGCGTAAGTTACTTCGTGGGCGATGCCTCGGTGAAAAGGAAGTTTGGAACCTTCGACATTGCGACCGCAGTATTTCTATTCAATTATGCGGAAGATATCGAGACGCTCGAAAGCATGGTTTCAAATGTATCCGACAATCTGTCGGATAATGGTCGGCTTCTCGCAGTCGTGCCCAGTCCAGATTTCGTAAACGGCCGTAAGGACACATTGCCTTATGGCTACTTCATCGAAGAATTGCAGCGTAACGAGACGGGCGCGCGCTTCAGGATGCATTTCTACGGGGAGTCTGAATTTTCGATCGACTGCATGCAATGGGATCGGGAAATCTATGAAATGGTCCTCGCACGCAACGGCTTTTCTCAGATCGAATGGATACGCTTCGAGGTGACGCCTGAAGGTATTCTCGAATTCGGCGAGGAGTTTTGGCGCGCGACCTTGTCGAACCCCAAAAGCGTCATTCTTTCCGCGGTGAAGGGATGACCGGCCGCTTTCAGGAAGCCGACCCTTTCATGGATGAAATTTTCTCGGCGAGTTCGTCGAATTTCTCGATCTGAGCCAAAATCTCGTCGTGCAGCTGCTTCAGAATTTCCGCAGAGTCGATCAGGTCTTGGACAGCCTCGTTGGACATCGTTGTTTTTTCGACTTCTTCCGACAAACCGAGCGCCTCCGTTGCTTGTCGATGGATCAGAGAGGCAATCAATAATCCAAACCGCATGGACAAATTAAGGCATCGCTTCTCATTGCCAGGCTACCGCTACGGCGTCAGCAGCACCTTTCCAATGTTCTTGCGGTCCTGAAGATGATGATGCGCGAGCGGCGCCTCGTCGAAGCTGAACGTCCGGTCGATGCGCGGCTTGATCGCGCCTTTTGCCCAAAGGGCGCGCAAGTCCTCCGCCCAGAGACGCATACGATCCGTCTCGCCCCACATGCGCCCGAGATTGACGCCGAAGGCGCCCTTGTTCGCGTTGATGAGCGTCATCGGCATGAACTGGAACAGGGGTGTGCCGAAGAGAGATTTCACCACGTTGAAGAGGTCGCGCTCCTTGGCGTTTGCGAAGGAGGAGACGCCAAACATGCCAAGGCGGCCGGTGGCGGAGAGCATTCGAAAACTGCGCTTGAATGAGGAGCCTGCGATCGGATCGAGCACAAGCTCGACGCCACGTCCCCCGGTCAAGTCGCGAACACTTTCTTCGAGATCGCCTTGCACATCGAGAAGGTGATCGGCGCCTAGCTTCTCGAGTTCGGCGTGTTTCCACGCGGAGGCGACGCCGATCACGCGCGCGCCGATATGTTTCGCGATCTGAGTCGCCGCGATGCCGACGCCGCCGCCCGCCGAATGCACCAGCATCGTCTCGCCCGCCTTCAGCCCGCCCATGACGACGACCAATTGCCACGCGGTGAGATAATTCACGGGCAGCGCGGCGCCCTGCTGCGCCGACATGCCGGCCGGGCGCAGGAAGACCTGACTTTCCGGCGCGCAGACGAGGTCCGAATATCCGCCAAAGCGCGTGGCCGCGAAGACATCGCGTCCAAGCCAATGCGGATCGGCGCCGGGGCCGACGGCGTCGACCGACCCGGCCACTTCATAGCCCACGACGGCCGGAAGGCCGGGCAGATCCGGATAGATGCCGAGTCGCGCAAGAATATCGGCGAAATTGACGCCGCTCGCCTCGACGCGGATGCGCAGCTCGCCCGCTTGCGTCGCGGGATCGGGTGCTTCCTTCACCTGGAGGACTTCGGGCCGCCCCGCCTTCGTGATCCAGATTTGTCGCATCTTGCGCCTCCTGATGGACGTTACTGCGCTGCGGCGAGCTTGCCGGCGAAATAGGCGAGCGTTCTGGCGTAGACCCGCGCCTGGTTCCATTCCAGAAAGACGGGATAATTGGGTTCGCCTTCTGCAAAGCCAGCGCCCGCTTGCCAACCCTTGCTCTTGAGAAAGTTCGCCGTGGACGCCAATGCGTCGCTGGTCGAATGAACGAGATCGCGGCGGCCGTCGCCGTCGAAGTCAACGGCGTAGTTGAGATAGGACGAGGGCATGAATTGCGTCTGGCCGATTTCACCAGCCCAGTCGCCGCGCATTTGCGTCGCAGTCATGTCTCCGCGTTCGACAATTCGCAGCGCGTCCGTCAGCTCTTGCGTGAAATGCGCGCCGCGCCGGCAGTCGTAGGCGAGCGTCGCAAGGGCCTGCATCGTCTTGAAACGGCCGTTGTCGGCGCCAAAGCCAGTCTCGAGGCCCCAGATGGAAACGAGCACGGGCGGCGGGACGCCGTAACGGGCCTCGATCTGGCGCAACAGGGCGGCGTGACGGCGCATGAGTTCGCGCCCCTGACCGAGGCGCCTCGGCGTGATCAGCCGGGCTGCGAAAGCCTCGAAGCTCAAGCGAAAGACCTTCTGGCTCCGGTCGCGGGAGATAACGACGCGGTCGTAGACGACATCGCCGAGCGACGCATCTATCGTTCCTTCAGAAAGCCCTGCGACCGCCGCGGCGCGCCTGAACTCCTGCACCCACGCAGGAAATCCTTCCGCTGTACGCCCACAGCCCGCAGCGCACGCCGGCGCGGACCATGCCAACAGCGCCAGCGCCACAAGGCGAATGATCGAATGATTTGTTATCATCGTCTCTCCCAGCGAGCCGAACGAAGAGCGCGCGCCCTTGAAGCGGCATGTGCTCAAGGGTCAGCTTTGTATCCGAAAGTACAACTAGGCGCGACCGCCAAAACATGTTTCGCTGAACTCTCATGCCAAGAGGGAGAGGCATCATGAACAGACGTGTAACTTTATCTGTCGTGACGCTCGCGGCGAGCGCCATGGCGCATCCGGTAAGCGCAGCGCCACCGGCGTTTCTCGGGCCACCAGTCCTTGCGCCGCCCGGAGTCGGATTCCACGGCGTGGCCGTTCAGCCTGGCCCGCCGACTGGAGACCCTGGCGTGCATGGGTTTCACGGCGTATCCGTTCTGCCGGGGCCGGCCAAGGGCGATCCGGGATTGAAGGGATTCCACGGCGTCGCCGTTATACCCGGGCCGCAAAATCCGATTTCTTCGGCGCCGTGGTGGGTTTTCTAGTAAAGAGGGCTCGCGGGCTTAGCCGAGCGAGCCCGCCTTTTTTTCGCACTCGAGCGGATTGATCGATGCCGGATTTCGGTCTCGAAGAATTGCTGCGCCCGGTCGGCGCGCGCGCATTTGCGCTGGAGCATTTCGAAAAGAAACCGCTTTTTCTGCAGAGGTCATCCGCCAGTTATCACGCGTCGCTCTTTCGTCTGGAGGACATGGACAGGCTCCATCTCCTGTCGCGTCCACAGTACACGCAAGTTTTTGCCATCGACAGCCGAAGGAAGATCGCGACCGACGAATATGCAGACGCGCGCGGCGAGGTCGATGCGTTGCGTCTGTTCGAGCTTTTTGAAGAGGGCGCAACGATCGTTCACAGAAACGTCGACGCCTATTGCGCCTCCGTTGCGACGCTCTGCCGTTCAATGGAGAAATATTTCAACTCGCCGTTTTCCGCCAATGCGTACTGGGCTCCGGCGGGGGGGCGGGCTTTTCCTGTTCACTACGACGCCAATAATGTCTTCGCGCTGCAAATCTCCGGCTCGAAGCAATGGCGCGTCTATCCTTCGCAGACGTTGCCGCTGCGAGATGAGCATTGCTATGATGCTTTAGCCGACGAAAATCCGCTGGCGCAATATGCGCTCAACGCCGGCGACATGCTTTACGTTCCCCGAGGCTTCCCGCACCTTGTCTGCGCGGCGGATCAGCCCTCCTTACATATCTCCCTTTACAGTTTCCCCTACACTTGGGTCGATGTTCTCCAACGCTCGGTAGCGGATGCCCTGAGAAAGGATGCAGCTTTCCGTGCGAGTCTCCCCATGGGTTTTCTCGGCGCCGATCGTGCGGACCTGGAAGAAGCGTTCTCGCGTCTGATCAACAGGCTTGCGGAAACGGCGCGCCTCGAGCTCGGCCTGCGCTCGATCTGGAATGAGCTGCTCTCGAGCCGATCTCCGTGGATCGAAAATCCGAGAGAAAGCGTCGGACAGGCTCATGCGCTTTCCCAAAACAGCTGGATCGAGGTCCGAAAGGACCTGCTCTATTCGATCGAGACGGGCCCGGACGCTATAAGGCTGATGGGGCAGGGCGTTGCGGTCTCCTTCGATCCTTCCGTTCTTTCCGGCCTGATTTTTGCGCTGCAAACCGCAAGGTTTCAGATTCAGGAATTGCCCGGCCCCCCGGAGGCGGCGGGTAAACTGGATCTCGTCAGGACGCTCGTCCTCAATGGTTTTTGCGCCGTCTCGCGACAAGACGGCGGCCCGGCGTAAAAGTTCCTTCAATGGAAGCGTCGTCCCTCGGGGCGGGGTCGCTGGCCCCATCGAGGCGGGATGGTGTGGCGCTTGAACGAAGCCAATCCAGGCTTTCAGGTTTCCTGGGGTCTTCTTCTGCCGCTCTCCGGAAAACGCAAAAGACCATCACATCGAGGAGCTTCGAGCTATGAATAGCAAAAAATTGAGTGGCCTCGGCTTCCTTGCCGGGCTTTTCTCGTGCCTTGCTGGCGGCGCCTGGGGCAATGAGATCAAGGCCCCGAGCGACGCCAAGGTCCTCGCGCCATTCGACATTGTCGAAACGAAAGTCTCGACAAAGAATGGCTATGCTGTCTTCGAGACGAGGGTGCGCGGCGACGCCGGCAAGGCGCGACCCGACGCGACGGGCAAATTCCAGGGCTCGGGCGTTTACGCCTATGTCTGGCCGACGTCGCTCAATAGCGCCGACGTGGGTTTCGACAAGGACCAGGGCATTGTCGCGCTTGCCGTCACCTTCCATCCGGATTTCGACGACGCGGCCAAGGGCGGCAAAAATCGCGATCATTGGCATCCGCACTGGGTCGTGCTGGCCGACGATAAATCTTGCGGCGGCGGACTGAAAGTGCGCGATATTCCAAAAGACGCGCATCCGAAGACGCCGGAGGGCTGGCCCGGCGCGCCGATCCTGATCGACAGCCCGGATTATCAGACAGAGGTATCCGGCGACACGGTCGAGGTGAAAGTCCCGCTGGACAAGATCGGGGCGCTGCCGTCCGCATCCTTCGACGGCGTCACCGCCGGCCTGCGGGTCAACGCCGATCTCGCATCGCCGCTGCTCTGCGTCGCGAATGTGTTCAAGGTGACCTCGGGTAATTTGAGCCTGCCGGGCAAGGTCGGGCCGGCGAAATAAGGGAAGGGCCGGGGGCGGGAGGGGCGGCCTGTCCCTCCTCGCGCCAGGTCCGCGGTCCTCAACCCTTCCTTAACTCTGAGGGGATTAACCATGTAATCGATCCCCTGAACGCGCAGCGCGGCTCGCAAAGCCAATCCTGCAAAGAGGGGCGGGCATTTAGCTGAAGTTGACCGACATGCCGGGCCTGCGCAATCTGAACGCCGCTTACGACATGGCCATGCGCCTTGGGCGCGGGACCGCTCGAGATTATGTCGAAAGGCGCCGCGAGGTCGCGCCCGAACGTCAGGAAGAGTTTCTCGGCTGTTTCATCGTCGCCCTGGAGGACACGCTCGCCGGCATGATCGCGTCCGAGCACGGCGCCTTCCCGGATATCCTCGAGGCCGCCATAGAGGCGTTCGTCGCGGAAGCAGACCGGTTGCCCGCGCCCGCCGCCGACCCGGAGCGGCTTTTCGACTATGAGAATCTCGTCGCCTGAGTAAAAAGCGGCGGGCGCAGAATCCATTCAGTCGCGCCACAGCCCGGCAACAATCCCGACACACGCGCGCCAAAGCCAACGCCTAATTTCGAGAGGGAGGGGCGTCTTTCGAAAAGGAGCGCGTTGAAATGCGTCACAAGATCGCTCTGTTAGGCGCTTTGGCAATCGCCACGGTCCTTCCATCGGAAACCCTTGCCTGGGGGCGCGGTGGTTGGGGCGGAGGCTTTGGCCATGGCGGCGGTTTTGCCGGTCACGGCGGGTGGGGCGGCGGTTTCGGTCACGGCGGCGGCTGGGGCGGTCGCGGCGGCTGGGGCGGCGGCTTCGCGGGATGGCGAGGCCACGGCTGGGGCGGCGGCTTCGGACGCCCGCGCTACTGGGGCGGCCCTCGTTACGTCGGCTACGGCTGGGGTTACCGGCGCAACTTTTACAGACCTGTCGGCTACTACTGGGGAGGCTACAATGGCTGCTACCGCCTGCGCCCTGTCTGGACAGGCTGGGGCTGGGCGCAAAGATGGGTAAACGTCTGCGCCTACCCTGGCTGGGGCTACGGCTACGGCTGGTAATCGCCTGAAGATGAAGCGTCTCGCGCGAGCGAGCCCTTGGCGGCAAGGATCCTTTTGCCGCCAAGATGCTCGCCCATCTTTTGGACGAAGCTTGCGTTCTCAAGGAAAGCGGGAGAAATTGCGTGGGCTGTCCACTTCGCCAATCAGCAGCGGCGTGAGCACGTCCTTCGCAAAATGCGTGGAGGCTATCGGCGTTAAACTGGCCGTAATCCCAGCTTGTGATACCTGATTTTTTATCTCCGTTAAAATACACCCTGCAACCACTTATTGTGCAGAAGTAATCCATTACGCTTATTGCAGAGAGGTCCATAGCCCGAGCGGGCGCAGTTTGGCGAGTAGTTCTCGCGAGCCCGCGCACCAGTCTTGCATAGCCTCGCGGCGTTCCGGATCGAGGCGGATCGCGTTCGCGAAAGGCAGGCGGGGAAATTCTACAGACGTGAGTCGCTGCGCAGGATCACAAGGCGAGTGGTAGTGATCACCGCCGGCTTCGGCGTAAAAAAGGCGCTGCCGGCGCTGTGCAGGAACCGTCTGGAGTCATCACGATGTCTGCTTGCGGAGCATACTGGTTCATTGCGCCAGTGGCGGCGTCCACCCCGAGTCCAATGACTCCGCCGACGACCACATTTCCCGCCGTCATCCCGTCCATGTTCGATGCAAGGACGCCGGTTCCATCGCTGTAGCATTCCTTGCTGCATCGGATGGAGACAGCGCTTGAGCCCTTGGCGAGGGTGACGACGCCGGGCGTCGTCACCGTCTGCGTGCCGATGGATGGGGAAATAAGCGTGCATACGGCGCCGGGTGCGCCGGGTGTGTTGATGGCCACTGTTTGAGTTGTTCCGCGCGTCATGGTCGCGCAGCCCGCCATTGCCGTTGAAGTGACGAGGCCAAAGCAGAGCGCAAGCTTATTCATGTCTAATTCCTTTTTACGTAAGTCAATTTGACTCGACAAATCCACCGAAACGAGCTGCTCGCACGAACGCGCTGGGCCGCTGGGAAAGGTCAAATTGCCGACTGGTCGACGAGCGTCGCGCGGCGGCCAATAGCGGCGTCCAACGTCGCATAAATGGGTTCGGCCGTGAGTAAGTCAGTCTGCATCCGGAGACTCCGTTTTGGTTGTGAATGATTGCAAAAAGGCGAAGCCCTCCGCGTTGAGACCGTGCGGAAATCGCGTCGTCATCAGATAGGCGGCGCGGACGCGCGCTTGCTCTATTGTTTCGGGCGGAAATGAGAGAAGCGCCATCATGGCGAGGCGCTCGGCCTCGAAAGCGTCGTACTCTTTTGTCGTGCCGGGATTCTCCTTACATGCGTAGCGGAAGGCCCGAACCGCGAGCATGTGATCCGCGATAGCCTCAATAAGTGTGTTGCTCATGTGGCAGTTTTCGCTTTTGAAAATCCTGCGCGACTCCCGGAAAATGCAGTTCGATCGGACCCCTCGCCGAGATCATGATCGGCCCTTCCCCAATGGGTCGCCCGTGTAGCAGGACGATCCCGACGCGGTCGGAGACAACCATCATGGCTGTCGGCGCGGCGCTCGCCTCGGAGATCGTTTCGCCAGCCGACGGATCGAGAACGTGTGATATTTTCGTCGGCAATTTCAGACGCGGCTCTGCGCCGGAAATCGACAGAGGCACAGCCAGTTCGGCTGTAATTTGGGCTTCCTCCTGTGCGGGGAAGGCAGGGAATGTGATGACATGAAGCCCTTGACGTGGTTTCGCGAGGCTCGCATGCGCGTTGTCCTGGCCGGGCGCTGGCGCGCAATCCAGGATGCATTTTCCCACCCGGACAGTGAGGCGCCGGATAATTGCGTTGGGAGGCGACAGAATTGGAACCGCGGCCTTGATGGGCATAGGTTCGACGCTGCGGAAAAAACGCGTAACAGTCACCGTTACAGCGGCTTGATGCGTCGAACACAGTTCGATGCACGTGGCTGTCGCCAGATCCACAACGGACCCATCCGGGCACAGTCCGATGGCTCCATCGCGCAGTTCGCGGAGCGGATATTCGAATGGTCTCATCGTCGTTCTCGGGTTGCTTGGAATAAAAAGGGGATGTGAGTGACCCGCCTGGGGTCGCATAAGCGCGGAGGCGGAGATGCGCCGCGTAGATTGCTGCGCCGCCTGGCGAAGCTGGCTGGCTGTTCCGGCCTTTACAGGCGCCGTCGGCCGAAGCAGACGGCAATCGCTTTATGGGAGGGTTTCCGCTGAGGTCGTCGCGTTCTCATGCCACGCGTGGCGCAATGATGATGCCGGGCCGCCATCGGCGGACCCGCTCGGTGGCTAATTGCATGCAAATATATGAATCAAAATCTAAAAATGCCTTCAGCGCCGCAAGCCGCGCCGTGACGAGGGCGCTCAAAAACACGAGATATCTTGTGCTAACATAAACAATCTTATACGCATTCGAGATGCGTATCCTGGTCTCATGGCTCGGCGCCGCCGATCTGAAGTCGCCCGAGGCCGAGGACAAGACCGACATTGGTCCGGTCGCCTCGACGCTTGCGGCGCGCGAATTCGACCGTGTGCTGCTGATCGCCGATCAGGACCAAAAGCGCGTCCGGAAATATGAGGGCTGGCTGCGGGCGCGGCTCGGCGCCAAGAAGCGCGTTGACCTCTCGATCGCGCGCGTCGAGCTCTCAAGCCCGACGAATTTCGAAGAGATCTACTCGGCGGTCACGCACAACGTCGATCAAGAGCTGCGGGCTCTCCCGGAGCGGCCGCAGCTTTGCTTCAATCTGAGCTCCGGCACGCCGGCCATGGCGGCGACGTGGGTCATTCTCGGCAAAACCAAGTATCGAGCCGAGCTATTGCAGGCCTCGCGTCAGAAGGGCGTCGAGACGGCCTCGGTTCCGTTCGATATTTCGCTCTCTCCCGAATTTGTGACGGACGCGCTGCGTCTTCCGGATCGCCGGCTTGAACAGGCGAGCGCGGGCGCCGTGGAGGCGGGGGTCAGATTCGGCGACATCATCTACCGCGGGCTGGCGATGCAGCGGCTGATCGCGCGGGCGATGAAGGCCGCGCCGCGCTCTGTGCCGATCCTCATCGAGGGCGAGTCGGGCACGGGCAAGGAGCTGCTCGCCCGCGCCATTCATCGAGCGAGCGCGCGGCGGCGCAAGGCGTTTCAGGTGGTGAACTGCGGCGCCATTCCGGGCGAGCTCCTGGAGTCGGAGCTCTTCGGCCATGTGAAGGGCGCCTTCACGGGCGCGATCCGGGATCGCGTCGGCCATTTCGAATCGGCGCATGGCGGCACGCTGTTTCTGGACGAGATCGGCGAGTTGCCGCTCTCCGCGCAAGTGAAGCTGCTGCGCGCGATACAGGAGGGCGAAATCCGCCGCGTGGGCGACGACAGGACGCTCCAGGTCGATGTGCGCATCATCGCCGCCACCAATCGCGAGCTTGCGGCCGAGGTCGCTGGCGGGCGATTTCGCGAAGATTTGTTCTACCGGCTCGCCGTCCTTGTCCTGCGCATGCCGCCGCTGCGGGAGAGGGAAGGGGACCTCGAGCCCCTTATCGACGGCCTGCTCGCGCGGATTAACCAGCAGAGCGCGCAGGAGCCCGGTTTCACGCCGAGAAGCATCTCGGCGGAGGCGAAGAAACAGCTGATGCGCCAGACCTGGCCCGGTAACGTCCGCGAGCTGGAGAACACGCTACGCCGCGCGGTCGTGTGGTGCGACGGTGAGACCATCGACGCCGCCGATGTCGCCGATGCGCTGCTCCCGCGCGCGACGCCCCGCGGCGACGCCGTGCTGAACCGCGCGCTGGAGCCCGGCGTCGATCTGCCGGAGCTGCTGGCCGATGTCGCGCGGCACTATCTCACCCGCGCCATGGCGGCCGCGCAGGGCAACAAGACCCGCGCCGCAGCCATGCTCAGCCTGCCGAGTTATCAGACCCTCGCGAATTGGCTGGAGAAGTATGGCGTCGGCGGCATGGGCGCGGGTCCGGATGCGCGGCCGTGAACCCGCTTGCCGGTCGTCAGCGATGGCTTTACCCATAGTGCGCCGAAGCCCCCGGGCTTCGATTTGGCTTCTTTGATCAGGGAATTGCGCCAACCCCATGCTCACCGGCGAAATCCGCAATCAGGTCGACAAGATATGGGACGCCTTCTGGTCCGGCGGCGTCTCCAATCCGCTCTCTGTCATCGAGCAGATCACCTACCTCCTGTTCATCCAGCAGCTGGAAGAAATACGGCTTGTGGTAGAAACCTCGACCATCCATGTCTGGAGCCCGCACTTCGCGGCGAGTTCACCCAGTAGGTTGCCAAGGCATGGATATGGGACGCGCCAGTGAGCGCTATTCGGACGGTCGTATTCATTCTTGCGTGAGCGGGATAAGGGATTCCCAAAAGATTTACGGGCTAAGCGCGCCGCCAGCAGCTCGGTGTTTGAGCGCTCCGCGGCCCGAACGGTTGCGGCACCGAAGCCGCCTTGCGCCTTCCACACGTCAAATCGGAACTAGGGGCTAATGGCGGCGCTTCCGGAGCTCAGAAGGACAATTGTTCGGCGGGCAAAAGCCGGGATTGCACAGGCCTTGGCTCTCCCACGCCGCTCCATTACACCAATATTTTGTGCAAGTTCCCCAATGGTTACATTCGGTTTTGCAAGTTGCTCCTCGCGGGCTACAGGCAAGCGCTTCTCCTCCCAGCAACATCAAACTATAGCCAATTAATGCGACCAAGGCTGAATGCCGAGCGAACGCTGTCAAGCGTAGGTTTCGCATCACCAATTCCCCTCATGTATCCGGCAAGCACGATAATTTCGCTTTGAAGCGCCGCATACGGGCGTAATGCGGTGCCTAGCAAAATTCGCAAAACCCACTAACGGTTCCGCCTGTTATCCGTGTGCGTTTCTTGAAATGGTCGGTGTGCAAAACTTTAGAGTTTTGCAAGCACACGTCGAGCCCTTGAAAATCAGGGTCTTGGCGTATGCAAAAGTTTATTGCGAAAGTTTCGGCTTTCCGGCACGCTGCCAGCGTGATTTTCGGCTACGCCCGCGTTTCGACCGACGGCCAGAGCGTTGGCGCTCAGATTGCGGCTTTGTCTCACGCCGCATCAGCGCGGTGAGGCCTTGCGTGACTTTGCCAAGGGCAAGGCGACGCAGGCCGCCCTTGCGCGGCGGCGCGGAGCATGTTTCGAGGCTCGTGCCATGAGCAATACAGCGAAGATGTGGGGCGACCATGTCAACTGAAATGGGAGAATATCTCGTCGGAGCTTACTTAAAACTGGTGCTAAAATGCAGCGTCGTTGATTACAACGCGCGCCCACCGGGTGGCGGCCTTCAAGGTCTGGGGGAGCTCGATGTCATCGGGTTCGATCTCCTTAACCGGAACGCATACCTCTGCGAGGTGACGACTCACTTGGATGGGTTGCTCATAGGCAAAGGCACCGACGCCACCATAAAGAAACTTTCGGATAAGCATCGTCGTCAGCAAGAGTATGCCGCGAGGTTTTTGAATGGTTTCACACCGCGCTTTATGTTCTGGTCTCCGATTGTGAGAACTGGTCTTGTGGAGCAGCTCAAAACTCTCACTGGCTTCGAACTCTTCATCAACCATGGCTATAGCAACGCGATCAAGCAGTTACGCGAATTGGCGAGAACCTCCACAGCAGACGCTAACAATCCAGCATTTCGGGTTCTGCAAATTCTGGAGCACACGCGGCGCTGATGCTCAGACGCTAGCCCGGCCGGAGGGGGCGACGCTTTGGGCGTCATAACGAACTCGGGGGCGTTCAAGGTGCGTAAGGCGTTTGAGAGCGGTGCCCCCCTGGCCGGAGTCGCCACCTGTTGATTTTGCTTTCGTTTCTGGTGCGCCTACATAAAAATTACAAATTTCGGTATGGCGAGCATTCGTCCGATATCGCCAGCACGGTTGTGCCTCCGCTTGTGGCAGGCGCCGATTGAATCGAGTGAGACTAATCCACCTCAGCCTCTATCCTTTGAGTCTTTCGCGTGGGCTCGGGACGCTGGAGATCGAAATTGTCCTGGCTCAGCTCTCGGCTTGGAATTTTTTTTTCTGCAATAAGAGCCGCGAATGTTTGATGAACTTCCGCTACTTCCTTTTGGCTGAGCACACGAACAGCCGGTTTTTCATACGGAGATTTGAATTTTTGCATTCTAAAATCCTCACTCGCTACTTCCCGCCGGCTGATAAAACAATGTTTAATATCCATTGTTTAGCTAGCTGTGGAAACTACGTAACCGCTGAAGAGTCTGCAGTGTGGCGAATGGCTGGCTTTAACTGAGGCGCAGCGCGCGGCACCTCGCTAGTTTCCGATCAAGCCAAACAGCATTGCGGAAATCAACCTCAGCTCGTTGTAAGTGCTGTTCGCAGATGCAATGAGCAGGCCCAAGATCAGTGCGACCATGGTGCCAATCAGCCCGTTTACAAGCTTAATAACGTCCCGGCCGCAGCGGCCTGGGTGACCAGAAGTTGGATTTACACCGGCCCACTATTGTGAGGTTTTAGGGCACTTTCTGCGTCCCGTATGTAAATTGCAATTCGATCTCGTTCGCCTTCTGAATCATGGATGATCTGTGCCGCGATAATCGCCTTATCCGACGATGGATCACGCGCACGCCAACGATTCACAATTCTCATTGAGAGTATCCTTAAGTCATGAACCGCGCGCACATGGACATTTCTAAGCAGTCCTCTTGGATTAATACTATCAACAGAGACGCAGCCACTTGCGATTGCGCTTAATACCATTGTTGGTATTTCTTGGTGAAAATAAGCCAATAACGCAGCAAGCGCGGACGAAATTATTGCTGGTATTTTTAGAAACCAAAACGCTAAAGCATCTCTTTTAGCATCTTTTTCGTTTCCTGCAGCCCACTCCTCAAGTTCACTAAGGAGGTCTGCTAGATTATCTGGCATGTCACTCGGTCGGGCTTGCGGTTGCTTTCCGAACGGCCACCACCAATGTGGACCTGCCTGACGTGGAGGTGGAGCTGCACGTGGAGGTGGGGCTGCGACAATGCTCATCCATGCGACTCCAGATGGTGCTAATATACTCACCATTATCCACGATTTTTGCACCCGGCAAGGCGGATTGCTTGTGCACAAGTCAAAGCTTTTGAGACGGGCGCAAGGAGAAAGGGCCGCCCAGAGCGGTCTCTGTGTTTTAGAGAATTGAGCGTTATGGGATTGGCACGTGTGAATCATTGGGTGCCGGATTCGCGCAGCTCGTGCGCGAAAAAAGCGTTGTGAGCGAGCGCCGCGCTCGCTCGCAGCAAGGAGGCGAGGGCGCGTGAGCACTGTTCAGAAAAATCAGCATTATGTCTGGCGCTACCACCTTGAGGCGTGGGCTACAGGGGGGAAGCTCTTTTGCTATCGCTGCCGGGCTAAGAATTTGTTTGAAACGATAGCAAAATCAGTTGCGAGCGAAAAATATTTCTATGAAACGTTTGAGTTGTCCCCGGTAGATGTTGATTATCTCAAAGGGCTGATTGGCAAAGCTTCTCATAAGGGACTTCAGGATATCAACCGGCGCTTTGTGCAGCTATTTCAGTTAAGTTTCCTTATGCGTGAACGTATCAAAAATTCAGCCATCTCCGAGCAAGAGAACGAAAAACTATGTGAGCAGCTCAGAGTTATCGAGAAGACCGTAGGGGAATCATATCACGCAAATATCGAAAGGAATGCTCAGCATATACTAGATTCGCTTAGGAGAGGCGACGACAGCTTTTACTCAGATTCTTCTCAATGCTCAGTTTTTATGTATTTTTTGACAAACCAATATTTCCGCACGCCTAGAATGCGCGCCCTGTTCGAGAGCATTCCGAACCCACTTCCTGGCCTCGATTTGGTCAGGACGGGTGTCGTCGAGTGCCACATTTATGCGGCAAATGTCGGAGCAGGTCTTTTCCTAGAAAGGAATAATTATGGAATCATCTTTTTGGTGAATAACGGGCGCGTCCCATTCATAACGGGGGATCAGCCTGTGATCAATATGAAAACTCACAAGGATACGGATGTTGAGTTATTTTATCCTTTGTCTCCGAAGCGAGCAATGTTGTTGACGAAGGATGCAAGCAAGTTGTCACCTAAAGAACGTAATGTCAGTGTTCTTGAGGTTGAAAACTACAATTACGCCATCTATTCCGCGTGTTATGATCAGGTATATTCGAATGATCGCTCCTACTTGGGAGAAATCACCTCGCTAAAAAAGGGCATATTCACGGCGTGATGCGGCTGTTGCGCTATGATTACCATGTTCGCTCTCTCAGCGAGCCGATCGCGTGGGGCCGTGGTGCATAAATCAACATTTCCGCAACGCGGGTTGCTCGAAAAATCGCACCCGTTTGAGAAATGCGCGAGGAGCATTGAGCAGCATGAACAGCATGAACAGCATGGACGAACAAAGACCTGAAAGCCTACCACGCCGGCAAACGGACCCCGCTTGGCTGCAAGACCATTTTCTGGAGACAGGGCACGACGAAACTACAAGAAGCGCAACCTTTACCTTTATCAAACGACGCAACAGGCATTATGCCGTCACCTGCCGACATGTAATGGAAGCGATTTCAGACCCAAAGATGGTGCCGGGGGCAAGGTTCCCAACCATCGCCATTCACATAGATAGGGCTGTGCTGAACTTGTCCTATTTTACTGCGAAGGGACTGTCGCTGGGCGTGGGTGCGCCACACGCAGAGACCAAGCGCGAAGAAATTGACGTTGCTATAGCGCCGATAGACGGCAGTTATTGGGGGCTGCTGACCAGCAAGAAAAACAAGATGGCGATCGACCTCGATAACTGGCGTGAACCGAAGTGGGATGCCGTCAAATATTGCCTCGCTGCGGGGTACCCTGACGAGAAAAAAACAAAGGTAACCACTGGCGGAGCAGAAAAGGTCAGTAGCCAACTCTTTGTCGTTGTCGCCGAGGTAAGCTCACGGCTTGCACGGTCGGAGCGGCAAATTACGCTGTCGAGCCTTCTCGACAAGGCGCACGGCTATTATTTCAGCGGAATGAGCGGCGGCCCCGTATATGCTGTGGAGGGACATGCAGAGCGCCAAGTTGAAGATGAAGAACTCTTTCCTGTGGGAATTATTTTCGAAGGTCATCCTAGCAGCGGGAGGGCAGACATGGAGGGCAGCAAAGACGGTGCTAGCGTATTCCTGACCGAGCGAGACCTGTTCTTTCGGGCGCTTACGTTGACGCCAGAGTTGTTCGACGAGTGGCTGCAAAAGGCAGGAGTCCCTGCATAGTGACAGCTCGCTTTGCTCGAAAAATCGCAACCTTCGCCGAGTTCGAGCGCGAGCTAATGCGCGCCGGCATTGGCGAGGGGCGCAGCCGCGCCAAGGCGCGGGGCGTTCACATGGGGCGACCTCCTGCCCTCACCCGCCACCAGCGCGAGGAGGCGTTTGCGGCGCTCGCCGAAGGCAGCGCGACGCAAGCCGACCTCGCGCGGCGGTTTAATGTCAGCAGGAGCACGATTTCGAGGTTTCCTTGAACCGCGCCGAGGTCGCCGAGCGCCGCGCCCTCGCTGCCGAGCGCCTCGCGGCGGAAGCGGCCGGCGACGACGCCTTCGCCGAGGAATTGATCCGGACTAATTTGGCGGTGTCCAAACAGCTCGACGCACTGCGCGCCGAGCTCGCGGCGATGAAAGGGAGGTAAGCCGATGGCTGGCAGTCACCATGCGCGAATTACTTGACGACGCGCAGGCCCTTCGGATGGTTCGGTTTTGTCCCTGGCAAGTCAGCTATGTCGTATAGGTCAAGGAGCTCGGCCTCAGTGATGGTCAATATCTTGGCCAGATCGGCGATTGTGTAGCCAAGGCTCTCAACATGGATGCGGAGAAGACTCGCCACGATGGCCGGCTGCTCGGCAAGAAAGTCTAACTCCGGCGGTTCGGAAATGCGGATGCCAGCCATCGAAAATTGCTGCCAAAGATAATTCTTCTGCGACGTCGTCAGCTTGCCCGCTCGGTCGGCGGCAAACACCAGGCTCGCCATTGAAACCTTCCAAATGCGTTTCAGCGCGGCAAGCTTCGGCAGGTCCACGCGACCGGGCCCGAAATGCGGTGCAACGTCCTTGGTTGGCACCAAAAAGCAACTTGCGAACTCATTCGCCTCCTGCTCCATCGCCGGCGTCGGGAACTGGTGCATGACGATATGCGCCAATTCGTGGCTCAAGGTGAAGCGCATCCGATCAGCCGGTTGGTCGTTGTTGAGCACGATCAGCGGCGGCAGGCCAGGAACGCGGAAAGTTACTCCTGAGATCGACGACCCCCCCATGCGCGAATGCACAATGACGACGCCAGCCTCCTCCAGAATCTGGGTCAGATTTTGAATGGGCCCGGCCGGCAGCATCCAGTGGGCACGCAACAGCGCGGCGATCTTGGCCGGGCTGCCGTACTGCTCGATGTCAAGCTTAGGGATTGTGCGGATCGGATTTAGGTCGGTTGAGTGCAGCAAGCGGCGAAGGTGCATGACGCGTACGTTTAGCTCCGCGATCACAGCATCCATCTCGCCAGCGGTCACATCGGCCTTCTTGCGCCACATAGGGTGAACGGAAACCGGTGCGCCGTAGATACGATCGGTCAATGCGAAGAATTCGACGGGCACCGCGAATTCGCTGGCGGCCTTCGCGAGAAGGTCAGCCGGCGGCTCCTTGGCGTCGTTCTCAATGCGGGACAGATCAGTGGGGGAGACGCCTAGCTTCTTGGCCGCCTCGTTCTGGCGAACACCTCTTCTCTGCCTCGCGAGTCGCAGCATCGCTCCAGTGAATGACATTTACTACTCTTCGCCCTCGTTCTCTGCGGTCTTCGGCTTTGGCTTGATCGTGATTAGCCCCTGCGCTGGAGCGGCCGGGCCGATCGGCAGGTCGAGCGGCAGCGCTGCGATGTCGGGTTCGTTGCCAATCGTATAGGCCCATAGGCGGCGCTTTCCGTCACGGGCACTCACTTCGACGCGATCCAATTTGGTCTGGAATCGGTTCGGGTACCAAAGTAACTCGACTTTCCAGATCGGCGAAACGCCGAGCAGGTTGACCTCAGCGTCGATGAAGTCATGGTTGGCTTGGGTGTCGATGTTGCTACCGAGCCCTTTTCTTGTGCCGCGCTTAAAGCGGAAAAGCAGCTTGTCCTCGACCAGATAGCGGACGCTCTTGTCGTGGGGGATGCGGCGTATGCCCGGGAGCTCGTCGAGAACTATGCCAGCCTCCTGCACGATGAAGTCGTGCATCATACTGGACGCGGTGCGCTGGAAGGTCAGCGTCGGCCAAGCGGTGTTTGATACCAACCGATCCCACGCCTTCAAGTGCGCGGACATTAACGGCTGCTCATAGCGTTCGAGAAGATGGTACACGTCGTCGGCGGTGGGGTAAGTCAAGATGGCGACTCGCGCTGATTTCGATAATCAGGCCATACACCTTTCTGTTTCGTAAATCGAGCGAAAAAATTTCATAATCGTTGCGATGCCCTGAGTTCCCAGCCTTTTCAGTATTGTGCCGCCCCGGGGGATCGCTTGCGCGTCGGATGATCGAGGCCGAGGCCGACAACTTAACCCGCTTAGGCCGCAATCATTGCCCCGATCTCGCGCCCCCACCAATCCATGAGCCGGCGTCGCTCGTCGAAATAATCCGCCCGATGATAGGCACGGCGCACGTCGGACGCGTCGACATGGGCGAGCTGGCGCTCGATCGCGTCATAGGCCCAGAGCCCCGATTGATTGGCGAGCGTCGAAAACGACGAGCGAAAGCCATGGGCGCTCATTTCGTCCTTGCCGAAGCCCATGGCGCGCAGCGCGGCGTTAAAGGCGTTTTCAGAGAGCGCCCGGCCGGCGCGCGGGCCGGGGAGGATAAAGGGAGAGGCCGGCCGCACAGTCCCGTTTTCTTGGGCCAATCTGTGCAAAATTTGCACAGAAGCCGCCGACAGCGGCGCGCGATGCGGCTGGCGCATTTTCATGCGGCCGGGCGGAAGCGTCCATTCAGCGCGGTCGAGATCGAATTCCTCCCATTCGGCGAGGCGCAGCTCGCCCGGCCGGGCGGCGGTTAAGGCCAGCAACATGAGCCCGTCGCGCAGGATCGAGGGCTTGTCGCCGCCATAGCCGGCAATGGCCCGCATCAGCCGTGCGAAGCTGTCGCGCTCGACGAGGGCGGCGCGGCCTTTGGGCTTGGGCGCGATCAGGGCGCCCTTTAGAAGCGCCGTCGGATCATGCTCGACAAGGCCATGCGCCGCCGCGTAGCGGAAGATGCGCGAAATGGTCGATTTGAGCCGAGCCGCCGTCTCGTGCTTGCCATAGGCCTCCCACGGCTTGAGCAAAGCGAGAATGGTCGGGGCCTTGATCTCGGCGAGGGGAAGCGGATCGAGCGCGGCCATATTGGAGCAGAGCCATTGCGCCTTTTCTTTTGTCGAGGCCGAGGCGTGCGAGCGCTCGACTTGATCGAGCCAGCGCGCCTTCACCTCGCCGAAGGTCTCAGCCGGCGTGGGCGCTGTCGCCTCGGCCTCGACGGCTTGAAGGATGTTGAGCCGGACGCGATCGGCGGCGATCCGAGCGTCGCGCAAGCTTAATTTTGGATAATGGCCGAGCGTCTTGCCGATCTCGCGGCCTTTGGCCGAGACATAGAGCCGCCAGGTTTTGAGGCCCTTGGGAGACACCCACAACTGCAGGCCGCGGCCGTCTAAGAGCTTGATCGGGCGAGCGGGATCGGGCTTGGCGTTTTTGATCTCCGGATCGGTCAAAGCCATTTCTGTAATTTCCTGTAAAGCGCGCGCGTTACAGACGACTTTACAGGAAATCCGCGTGGTTAGCCACGGGGAGCGGCGGGGCGCGGCGGGTCTGAGGGGGGCGGAAAACCGGCGAAATGCCTAGAGAAAACGAGGATTTAGCGGGGAGCTACGGGGAGCGGCGGGGAGGGGCGGGAAGGAGAACAAAAGGGGAATTGGTGCCCCTGGCCGGAGTCGAACCAGCACTCCTTGCGGAACTCGATTTTGAGTCGAGCGCGTCTACCAATTCCGCCACAGGGGCCCGAGCGTCGGCTTCATCGAAACCGTCCGTCAGCGGGGCGGATATTAGCGAGGCGGCAGGGCGCGTCAAGCCGCGTGGCCGCCTTCTTTAGGTTAAACTTTTCGTGCTATGGCCTGCCATCCCGCCAGACGGCCTCGACGAGGGAAGATGAAAAAGCTTTACGACTGGACCATGTCGCTTGCGGCCAGCAAGCACGCGCCCTTCGCGCTCGGGGCCATCGCTTTCGCGGAAAGCTCGTTCTTCCCCGTGCCGCCGGACGTGATCCTGGTGCCGATGACCCTCGCCGAGCCCAGGAAGGCCTGGTATTACGCGGCGCTGTGCACCATCGCGTCCGTCGCGGGCGGGGCGCTTGGCTATGCCTTTGGGTCGCTCTTCTACGATACGATCGGGCAGTGGCTGATCAATTTCTACGGCTATGGCTCGAAGATGGAGGCGCTGCGCGCCTTCTATGCCCAATGGGGCGCGATCTTCATTTTGGTGAAGGGCTTCACGCCGATCCCCTACAAGCTCGTGACCATCGTGTCCGGCCTGCTGGGCTATAATTTCCCGCTGTTCATCGCGCTCTCCTTCATCACGCGGGGCGCGCGCTTCTTCGTGCTGGCGGCCGCGATCAACCGCTTCGGCGAGCCGATCCGCGACAAGCTCGAAAGCCATTTCGGCCTCTTCGTAGGGTCTCTGGCCGTGGTCGTGGTCGCGGGCTTCGCCCTTGCGGCCAAGATGTTCTGATCGTGAAGGCTCTCCTTGCGGACATGAGCCCGCGCCTTATCGCGACGTTCATCTTCGCCCTGTCCGCCGCGACGATCGGCGGCGCCTGGGCCTATGAGGCGCTCGGCTATCTGCCCTGCGAGCTCTGCTACAAGGAGCGCATTCCCTATTACGTCGCCTTCGCGCTGGCGCCGCTCGCCGCCTTCGCCGCGCAGACGGGCAGGGCGGGCCTCGCCCGCGGGGCATTTCTGCTGATGGCGGCGCTATTTGTCGCGGACGCCGGCCTCTCGATCTATCATTCGGGCGTCGAATGGAAGATCTTTGCCGGTCCTTCGGATTGCTCCGGCGCGCTGAGCGCGGCCGGCTCGATGGACGACTTCATGAAGCAGCTCAAGACCGTGAAGGTCGTGCGTTGCGACGAACCCACGCTTTTCGTGCTGGGCCTCACGCTTGCGAACTGGAACGTGCTGATCACGGGGGCGCTCGGGGCGCTCGCCGCCATGGGCGCCCGATCCCGCTAGCCGATGATCCGCGCGCTGCGCTCCCAACCGCCATCGCCCGTGGCCGCACGGATGATGGCCTTTGCGATCTTCTCGCCCCCGGCCGACGAGGGCTCGATAGGATTGGCGTAATCTGCGGGCGCGTTCACGACAAGGCGCAGATCGATGATGGTGAGGCCATGCTCGACGCCGATTCGGATAATGGCGTCGTTGAAAGGCGCGAGCGCCGTTCTGGCGATATTCTGGAATATCTGGTCAGGGAAATTCCCCCAATAGATCGTGCAGATTGCCGAGTGCCTGTCGATGTGCAGACAGCCCTCGAGCATGGCGCGATAGGCCGCCTCGAACGCGCGCGCGGCGTCGCCGATCATCGCGACGGCCTGCGCACTCTTGGTCACCGGCGCGTCGAGCAGCGGAGCAAGCTCGAGCACGTCATTGCCGCCCACGCTGACGACAAGCTTGTCCACATCGGCCGGGAGTTTCGCGAGTTGCGGGGCGACCTCGTCGATCCGGGCGCCATCGACAGCCCCGAGCGTGGCCCGCCAGCCAATCGGAATATGCTTCCTCACCTGCTTGATGACAGCCGGTCCGCCTACCGTATAGGCCGCGTTGTCGAAGATGGAGTCGCCGACGAGCGCGAGATGCGCCATTGAGGTGCCACCCTGCGTCCCTGTTGTCCTGCGAGGAATATAGGGCGCGGGCCGAAGCCGCCGCAAAGACCCCATGCGCAAGGCGGTCCGCACGCCCTGCGCCGAGCCGTAGGCGTTACGCGCTTTCCGCGGCGAGGCGCGCCCGAGCCCGCAGTTTCTCCGTCTCGCTTTTCAGCTGGCCGCAGGCGGCGAGAATGTCGCGGCCGCGCGGCGTGCGCACGGGGCTCGCGTAGCCCGCGTTGAAGACGATATCGGAGAAGCGTTCGATCGTCTCCCAGTCCGAGCACTCGTAAGGCGCGCCGGGCCAAGGGTTGAAGGGAATGAGATTGATCTTCGCCGGCACGCCCTTGAGCAGCCGCACCAGTTCGCGCGCCTCGGCCGGGCTGTCGTTGACGCCCTTGAGCATCACATATTCGAAGGTGATGCGGCGGGCGTTGCTTGCGCCGGGATAGTCGCGGCAGGCCTGCAACAGTTCCTTGATTGGATATTTCTTGTTCAACGGCACGAGCACGTCGCGCAGATCGTCGCGCACGGCGTGGAGCGAGATGGCCAGCGCCGGCCCGCAATCCGCGCCGAGCCGCTCGATCTGCGGCACGACGCCCGATGTCGAGACCGTGATGCGCCGCTTGGAGAGGGAGAGCCCGTCGCCATCGGCCATGATATCGACGGCCGCCATGACGTTCTCGATATTGTAGAGCGGTTCGCCCATGCCCATGAAGACGATGTTGGAGACGGCGCGCACGCCTTCCCCCGAGGGGACGAGGCCGTCGGTGGGGCGCTCCCGGTCGGGAAAGTCGCCGAGCCGCTGCCGCGCCACGAGAAGCTGGCCGACGATTTCCGCCGTCGTCAGATTGCGCACGAGCTTCTGCGTCCCGGTGTGGCAGAAGCTGCAGTTGAGCGTGCAGCCGACCTGTGAGGAGACGCAGAGCGTGCCGCGGTCGCTTTCGGGAATGTAGACGCACTCGACTTCCGCGCCCTTGTCGAGGGCGTCGACGGGGGCGAGGCGCAAGAGCCATTTGCGGGTGCCGTCGACGGAAATCTGCTCCTCGACGATCTCCGGCAGGCGAAGTTCGAAGGCGTCGTCGAGCGTCGCGCGCAACGCCTTGGAAATATTGAGCATTTCCTCGAATCCGCGCGCACCGCGGAAATAGACCCAGTGCCAAAGCTGCGCCACGCGCATTCGGATCTCGCGTTCCGGTAGGCCGAGCGCGCGCAAGGAGTCCGCCATGCCGGAGCGCGTCATGCCGGCGAGCGATGGTTTGTCGGCGGCGGCGGTGTGTGACAAAGTCATATTCGATCCCTGGAGCTTGGCGCTCTAATTGGGTCTGGCGCTGGCGGCCGGGCGAGCCCGCGCCCAAGAGATGCGCATTTCCGCCCATTTTATCCAGAGCAAGGACCAGGCGAAACTGTCCGCGCGCAAAATCCTCATAGCGACCTTCGGGTCGCTTGGCGACATCCATCCTTTCGTTGCGCTGGGCCAGGCGCTGGCGCGGGAAGGCTTCGCGCCCGTGATCGCGACGAGCGCCGTCTATGCGGACCATATTCGCGGCGAGGGGCTCGGCTTCGCGCCCATCCGGCCGGATGCCGAGGATCTCATGGCGCGGCTCGGCATGGATCTCGGCGAAATCGCCCGCAAGATGGCGGAAGATGACAAGTTTCTCTTTGATACGCTTATCTTTCCGCATCTTCGCGAGAGCTACGACGACCTTCTGGCCGCCGCCGAGGGGGCGGAAGTCGTGGTTTCGCACAGCCTCGCCTTCGCGGCGCGCCTCGTGGCCGAGACGAAGGGCCTGCCGCTCGTGACCGTGCTGCTCTCGCCGTTAATGCTCTATTCGGCCTTCGATCCGCCGCTCGCTTCACGAGTTCCGCTGCGCCGCGCGCCGGTCTGGCCGATCGAGATCGCCTACAACCGGCTTCTCTTGTGGTCGCTGGCGCAGGCCGTGGGCCTTTGGGCCGAGCCGCTGCGTCGGCTGCGCCGCGAGCTGGGACTGCGGCCGCGTTACGGGCTGGACCTGCTGCTGGGATCTAAATCCTCGACCGCCGTCATCGGCCTGTTCAGCCCGGCGCTGGCCCCGTCGCAGCCCGATCACGGCTCCCGGACGCTCATCGCCGGGCATACGTTCCACGACCGCTATCTCGACGGCGGCGCGCTCGCCGCGGAGCTTGAGGAGTTCCTGGACGGCGGAGAGGCGCCCGTCGTTTTTACGCTCGGCAGCTTCGTCACTTTGGCCCGGAAGGATTACTATCGCGACTGCGCCCGCGTCGCCGAGCGGCTTGGTCGGCGCGCCGTCCTGCTCGCCCATGCGGACGAGGTCGACGAGATCGGCGACGACCTGCCGGACGGGGTTTTCGCCGCCGCCTACATACCGCATTCGCAAATCTTCCCGCGCGCGGCGGCGATTGTGCACCACGGGGGATTGGCACAGTCGGGCAGGCGCTTCGCGCCGGCCGGCCGCAGGTCGTCACGCCCTTCCTTGGCGATCAGTTCGACAACGCGGAGCGGCTCGCGCGGCTCGGCGTGGCGCAGGTGGTCGACGGCAAGACCGCGACCGCTGACGCGCTGTGGCGGGCGCTCTCCCGCCTCGACCACGATTGCGCGGCGCAGGCGGAGAAAGTGGCGGGCCTCGTCAGGAGAGAGGACGGCGCTGGCGTAGCGGCGGTGCGGATCGCGGCGCTGGTCGGTCAAGGCGCCGGGAGAGAATGGGCTTCATGCTGAGGGGGGCTATCGTTCTGGCCGTTCTGCTCGGCTCGCACGCGACAGCGCAAGATGCGCTGCGACTGAAACTCGGCGCCAGCGCGTCCGTTCGGCTCCCGGAGACTCCGTCGACCGGATACTCATGGCGCATCGACGAGGGCGCAAGCAAGGGGCTCGATCTCATCGGCATCGCGGACCGCGGGCACACGCCGGGCAAACCACTCCCCGGCGCGCCGGGCGTTCATGTCTGGTCTATCCGCGCCCAGAAGTTGGGACAGGCGTCGATTCGTTTCGTCTATCAACGCCCCTGGGAGCCAGCACCAGCGGAGACGCGAGAGATCCGGATCGAAATCTTCAGATAGAGTTTATTTGCCCCGCCGGCGCAGGGGGAACGCGCCGTCGTCGTAAAGCGGGCGGATTTGATCCCCGAAGTAATGCGTGTCGTTGATTTCGAGCGTCGAGCCCTTCAGAATTTCCGGCGCCAGCTCTTCGACGGCGAAACGTATGGCCTCCGCGGCCTGTTCGAATCGCCGGAAGACGAGGGCCTTCCGCCGCCTATGGGGGCTCTTGGCGTAATAGAGCGAGGCCTGCTCGAAATAAGCGCTCATCTCCATCACGGCCTCCCGGGTAAATCAGCCAGCCCGTTCCAGGGCGGCTTCCACGACGACACGCTCCTGACCGTCACGTTCCGAGCGGATGCGGTACTGAAGGCCCTGTCCGCCGTCCGGCAGCTGGCGCGTCACCCGAAAGTGGCCACGCTCCCCCGAGGGGTTGGGGCGATAGGCGACGATGACGCCAACCTGGAATTTATGCGTGGGCGTCGCGACGGGTCTCGCCCGCCGATGCCGCTCCCGCGCGTTGATGCTGTCCGTCGTCATTGGCCGCCTCTTTTCAGACTGTAAGCCCCGATCGTCACTTCTTGGCGCGGTCCTGGGACTTGATTCTTTCGATCGTCGACCAAGGGGCCGCCGCGCCGGACGCGGGGGCGACCGCCGGCTTCTCTTTTTTTGGTTTCTTCGCTTCGCGGTTGCTGCGGCGCTGACCTTTGGCCATATCCGTCGTCCCATTTCTGTCGGAGACGTCCGGAAGCGGCAGTATCGCCGCCGCTCCCTTTCCCTTTTCAGGGACAGCCTTCAGACGCGACGGCCTAACCTTGCAGTTGCAACATGTCGGCGGAAAACTTGCCGCTGCGCTTGTCGACGAAGAGCTCGTAGCCGACCTTCTGGCCCTCGATGAGGGAAGAAATGCCGGCGCGCTCGATCGCGCTGACATGAACGAAGACGTCGGGACCGCCGGCTTCCGGCTGAATGAATCCGAAGCCCTTGTTGGCGTTGAACCACTTTACGGTGCCTGTTTGCATTGGGGTGTCCTTTCCAGGAGCGGTTGTGCGGCTGCGAGATCGTCGCCGCGCGATAGATCGAAGTTCTGGAGAGGAAGACACAAGCCGACGCGCCAAGGGCGTGAGAGAAAGTAAGATCGTCCGGCCGAAACCCGATTTCTTTAATATAGCTGGGCGGAGATTAAAAACAATGATGATGAAAACTTATTTTTTATTATTTTTTCAATAGATGCCTTGGGAGAAATACGTAGCTTCAATCCGACGTGCGGCGCGCCGACTTCATTGCATCCTCCAGCCGCACGGTCGCCGAGCCGGGTCTGGCGGGTTTCTGCTGGCTTTCATGCGGCGCCCAGCCGGAAATCCAGACGATCTCGAAGCTGGCCCGCACGCGCCCGTCGGCGTCGGAAAAACGCTCGGCGTAAATCTGCGCGGCGCGCGCCAGCACGTCCCGGCGGAGCGGCCGAGACGCGCGCTTCACGAGAACATTGGCCGCGCCCATGGCGCGCAGATCGGCCATCAGCGCGAGCGCCGAGTCGTAGCGGAGAGTGAAGCTGTCCACATCCGCGACGGGCAGAGCGAAGCCCGCCCGTTGCAGGAGCCCGCCCATGTCCCGCACGTCGACAAAGGGTGAGACGCGTGGACTGGCGCCGCCCGTTATCTCTTCCTCGGCCTGCGCCAGCGCGACGCGCAGCTCCACCAAGCTCGTCCCGCCGGGGAGGCAGGCCAGAAACAGTCCGTCGGGCGCGAGGACGCGGCGCACCTGAGCGAGGACGCCCGGCAGGTCGTTTACCCATTGCAGCGCCATGCCGCAGACGACAAGGTCGAAGGAGGCCGGCGCGAAGGGCAGGGTCTCCTCGTCAACGACCGCCGCCCCGCCATAACGGCTCGCGCGAAGCGGAGCCGCGCGCCCGCTCGCGACGATCGCCGCCGAGAAATGTTCCCCCGGCGCGCCGAGGTCGAGCGAACGCGGGAAGTCGCGTTTGACAGTCAGAAGCCTGTCGAGCAGGTCGTCGGCTGCACGCGCCAGAAGGAAATCCGGGGCGCCGCGCGCAATCGCCCGACGTAGCCGTCTGTGCAGCAGGTCTCGGTCGAAGATGCGCGGAGCGGAAAGCTTGTTCGTCATGGCCTTGTCTATTGCGCGCGAGGATCGAACGGGCAAGCGCCTTGGCGTCGCGGATCGGCGCGCTTCATCTACTCAGATAACGGACTCACGGAGGACGCCCCTCCGCGCAGGTC
Source organism: Methylocystis sp. IM3 (assembly GCF_038070105.1). Lineage (NCBI taxonomy): Bacteria > Pseudomonadati > Pseudomonadota > Alphaproteobacteria > Hyphomicrobiales > Methylocystaceae > Methylocystis > Methylocystis sp. IM3. The sequence continues at coordinate 1,879,361 of NZ_JBBPBZ010000002.1, forward strand.
AGAAAGTCTTAAGGTTAAACCCTAACCGCAAGTTGCGGAACTCTTAGACAGTCTGAGGGCCAAGGTTAAAATGCGCCAATAGCTTTCCGTACCTGCGTTCAGCCCAAGGTGTGTATCCATGCGTAAATCGTTTTTCCGGGCCATGGTCCCGCTTTTCGCCGCCGCGGCGACGCTTGGCCTCGCCGCTCTCCCGCAATCCGCTTCGGCTCGCGACACGATCGCCTTCTCGTCCGAGGTCGAGCCCGGCACGATCGTCATCAGCGCCAGCCAGCGCCGTCTCTTTTATGTCGTGAGCCCCGGCGTCGCCATCAGCTATCCGGTCGCCGTGCCCAAGCGTGGGAAGGAGTGGTCGGGCTACACTTCCGTCGATGGCAAATATGTTCAACCCGACTGGGTTCCGCCTGCGGTCGTCAAGGCGGATCACCCGGAGCTTCCGAATTTCATCCCCGGCGGCTCCCCGCGCAATCCGATGGGCGTCGCGGCCTTGACGCTCGATCGGGGCGACGTGGCGATCCATGGCACCACCTCCAGGATGCGCGCCTCGATCGGCACGGCCGCGTCCTATGGCTGCATCCGCATGCTGAACGAGGACGTGGCCGACCTTTATGAGCGCGTGAGCGTCGGTTCGCCCGTGCTGATGCGGCCCTGATCACAGCGTCATGGCCCGGCGCCGGGAAGCCAACTGGCGCCGGATGGAAGTAAAGGGCGACTTCTCCAAAGGTTTTTGTCTCCGCGCCTGCGTCTATCTGTGGAATGAAGCTTCCGGCCCATGGACGGGGCAGGGCGAATCCCCCAGTCTGCGCCCGATCGACGCGTGTTTCGCACCAAGAGCCGTCACGCGTTTCTGAAACAGGTGGAGTATATTGGCGGGAGTGATTGATTCGTTGGCGCGAATCTTCGTGAAAGGAGGCGCCTGTTACCGGTTGATCGCGTTGTAGCGTCGTCCCTCAGTTCGTCAGTCGCCGCGTCCTGCCGACACCCCGATGAAGGTTGGCTCATGCTGATCGCTAGAGAAAAAGAAACGGAACGCGCCGAGCATCCGGTGGATGTTGTGGAGCAACTGGCCGCCACCAACGACTGGAGCTTCGACCGCGAGGACGAAGACGAAATTTCGATCGCCGTCACCGGCGCCTGGACCGAGTATCAGGTCGCCTTCACCTGGCTTCCCCAACTCGAGACGCTTCACGTCAGCTGCGCCTTCGATCTCAAGGCGCCCGCGCGCCGCCGTCCCGAAGTCCTGTCGCTCGTCAATGCGATCAACGAACAAATGTGGATCGGCCATTTCGACTTCTGGCCGCAGGAAGGCGTCGCGATGCACCGACATGGGCTGATCCTCTCCGGCGGCGCGCAGCCTTCCGCGTCCCAGTGCGCGGCCCTGCTCGACAACGCGCTCGCCTCCTGCGAACGTTATTATCAGGCATTTCAGTTCGTGCTCTGGGCCGGCAAATCCGCGCGCGAGGCGCTGGACGCCGCAAATTTCGAAACGAAAGGCGAGGCGTGAGCGACGCGTTGAAGAACGCCTCGATTGCTCTGATCGGGGCCGGAAACATGGGGCTCGCCATGTTGGAGGGCTGGGCCAGCCAAGGCGCCCGCGGCACAGGGGTGGCCGTCGTCGAGCCCAATCCTTCACAGCGCCTTCGCGACCTCTGCGCCGTGCACGGATTCGCTCTGACCGGCGCGGCCGGGGCGCGCGACGCCGTGATCCTTGCCGTCAAGCCGCAAATGCTTGAGGCCGGGGCGGAGGCGGCCGCGCCCTTCGTTGGAGAGAGGTCTGTCGTCGTGTCCATCCTCGCCGGAAAGCGCGTCGAGGATATTGCGGCGCGTTTGCCCGCGGCTGGGGCCGTTGTGCGCGCCATGCCGAACACGCCCGCCGCTATTGGGCGCGGCATGACCGGCGCCTTCGCAAGCCCTGGGACCAAGGATTCCCAGCGGCTTCTGGCCGATGCGCTGCTCCGCGCGGCGGGGCAGGTGGAGTGGGTCGACAGCGAGGCGCTGATCGACGCCGTGACGGCGGTGTCCGGCTCCGGCCCCGCCTATGTTTTTCTGCTGGTCGAATGTCTGGCTGCGGCGGGAGTGGAGGCTGGCCTGCCGAAGGAGTTGGCCGAGCGGCTGGCGCGCGCCACTGTGGAGGGGGCGGGGGAGCTCCTTCATCGTCAGCCTGAGGCCAGCGCCGAAACGCTGCGCCAGCGCGTGACTTCGCCCGGCGGCACGACAGCCGCGGCGCTCGGCGTGCTGATGGCGGATGACGGGCTCGCGCCGCTCATGGCCCGCGCCGTGGGCGCCGCCAGGAAACGCGCTGCGGAGCTGTCCGGCTAGCGTGCTTTTTTCGTTCAACATATGCGCCGTGGGCCGAAAACGGCGTCGAAGCGGCGCTTTTTCGCCTTGCCCGGTTGCGGCCCGGCAATAGATTAGCGAAAGAAGACGAAAACCGACATCGGAGATCATGATGAGCACTCGAAACAGGGTGATCGACGCCGCGATGAAGCTCGCGGGCCGCCGAGATTTCGGGGACGTCAGCCTGACCGACATCGCCAAGGAGTCCGACCTTTCACTGGCGGATCTGCGCGACCTGTTCCCCTCGAAGGGCGCGATCGTCGGCGGCTTTTCCCGGCGCATCGACCGGCAAGTGCTGGATGAATTCTCGGGGCTGAACTCTCACGATCCTGCGCGCGACCGTCTCTATGACGTTTTGCGCAAGCGGCTCGAGGCGCTGGAGCCCTACCACGAAGCCTTGTCGAGCATCGCCCGCTGGGCGGCGCGCGACCCGATCACCTCGACGGCGCTCAACCGTGAGACGGTAAATTCCATGCGCTTCATGCTGGAGGCGGCGGACATCGACTGCGACGGCCCAGTCGGCTCGCTGAAGCTCCAGGGCCTCGCAATGGCCTGGGGCCGCGTGCTGGACGCCTGGTTCGAGAACGGCTTCTCTTTTGCGCTCGAGACGCTCGACCGTGAGATCGCGCGCGGCGAACGCTACGTCGAGCATGTCGAGGACTTCGCCCGCATCACCCGGCCCTTCACGGATATGGCGAACCGGCTGTTCGAATTCGGCGGCATGCGCCGCCGCCACGCCCATGCGGCGGACGACGACCATCCGCATTCGCACGCCTGAGGCGGCGTAACGCGCCACCCCCGACACCCTCTCCCGCCCAGCGGGAGAGGAGACAGGAATGTTAGATCGGCAGCGTCACCGTCGCCCGCAAGCCGCCAAGGGGGCTGCGGTCCAGATTGATGTCCCCGCCGTGAGAGCGTGCGATATCTCGCGCGATGGCGAGGCCCAATCCGGAATTTCCATTATCCTGATTGCGCGCCTCGTCCAGGCGGTAGAAGGGCCGGAAGGCGTCTTCGCGCCGTTCGACCGGAATGCCCGGCCCATCGTCGTCGATGTGGATCATCATCATCTCGCCGTCATTCTCCAGCGAGAATTCGAGCTTAGCGCCGTAGCGCTGGGCGTTGCCCACGAGATTGGCGAGCAGACGCTTGATCGCGGCGGGCCGGGCGTCGAGCGTCGGATCGCCCTCTACCTTCAGCGCCACGGCGATGCCGCGTCTTTCCGTGTCGGCCTTCAGCTCCTCCAGAATCATTCGCATGTCCGTCGGCGCCGACGCTTCGCCGCCGTCTCCGCGCGCGAAGGCGAGATAGGCCTCAACCATCCGCTCCATCTCATCCACGTCCTTGCGCATCTCGCGCGCCTCGGCGCCGTCGCCCATCAGAGCCAGAGAAAGCTTGAAGCGCGTGATGATCGTGCGCAGATCGTGCGAGACGCCGTTGAGCATGGTGGTGCGCTGCTCGATGGCGCGCTCCACGCGGCGCTTCATCTCCAGAAAAGCCGCGCCGGCCTGGCGCACTTCGCGCGCGCCGCGCGGGCTGAATTTCGCGTCGCGGCCCTTGCCGAACTCCTCCGCCGCCTGCGCGAGTCTGAGAATGGGGCGGATCTGGTTGCGCAGGAAGGAGGTGGCGATGGCGAGGATGATGACCGAGGCAATCGCCATCCACATGAAGAAAATATACGAGTTCGAGGCGTAGGCATGGGTGCGCGTGACCAGCATCCGCAGCGTCGCGTCGTCGAGGGCGACGCGGATCTCGATCAGATTGCCGGGCACATTGGTGTTGATCCAATAGGGCTGCATGAGCTTGCGCGACAATTCCTTGCTCAGCGCCTTGTCGAGCAGGGCGAAAAGCGACGGCTTCGTCAACGGCGGCGGCAGCGGCTCCCTGGGGAGAATCGACAGCTCCATGTTGAGATCCAGCGCCGCGATGCGACGCAGCTGGCTATGCTCGGCGTCGTCCGGGAAGGTCCGGTAAATGTCCACGACCGCTGCGGCCTGACGCGCGACGCCCGCCGAGAGGCGATAGGTCACGACCTCCCAGTGGCGTTCCATGAAGACATAAGCGACTGCCGATTGCAGCAGCACGACAGGCAGGATGACGATGAGCAAAGCGCGCGCGTAGAGACCCTTGGGCATGCGCGCATGCAGCCAGTCGGCAAAATTGCGCCACAGCTGACGCGGCGCGGACAGGACCTCGTTGATCACAAGCGACATCTGACGCCTCTAGCCTTGCATTTTGAACGGCGACTCGACGAGCAGCCGGTAGCCTTGGCCGCGCACCGTCTGCAAGTGGCGCGGCGCATTGGGATCGGTCTCGATCTTGCGGCGCAGGCGGGCGATTTCCACATCGACCGTCCGCTCGGACGCTCTGTGTTCGCACGTCCGACTGGCCAGAGTCTGACGGGAGACAATGGCGCCCGCGTGATGAACGAGTGTCTGCAACAGGTTCCGCTCGCGGGTCGTGAGCCGCACGGGTTCGCCCGCGCGCGTGAGTTCGCCCCGCGAGGGATCATAGGCGAAGGGGCCAAAGCGCACCAAGGGATCCGGCGGCCCGGAGCGCCGCACGCGGCGCAGAATGCTGGCGATGCGCAGCGACAATTCACGCGGATCGAAGGGCTTGGCGAGATAATCGTCGACGCCGGCCTCGAGTCCCTCGACGCGATTCGCGGTCTCGGCCAATGCGGTGAGCATCAGGATCGGCGCCGAGCGCAGGGGCTCCGGCCCCTCGCGCAGCCGCGCGGCGAAGGCGGTGCCGCGCTCGCCCGGCATCATCACATCGAGCACGATGAGGTCGAAGGCGAAATCGCGCAGCCGCTGCGTCGCTTCTTCGGCGCTGGCCGCGGAGCTGACGAGATAGCCTTCCGCCGCGAGATAGCGCGCGAGTAGCATGCGGATGCGCTTGTCGTCGTCAACGACGAGGATATGCGCGTTTTTGGACAGAGCGGCAGCGGCGGCGACGCTCATGATCGCACGCCCCGGCCGATGTCGAGCCGGCCGAGATGCGCGCGCACGCGCTCGCGCTCCTCGGGGTCCAGCATGGCGAAGAGGAATTCGGCCGCCGCGCCGCGCGTCTCGCCGGGCAGCGACTCCAGCACCCGGCGGAAACGCGCCGATTGCAGCGCCGCGAGCTCGCGCGCCAGCTGGCCCCCGCGCGGCGTCGGATAGAGCAGGCGCTGGCGGCGGTCGGCCGCCCCCGCGCGCGCCTCGACGAAGCCCGCGTCAAGGAGTTGCTTGAGCACACGGTTGAGGCTCTGCTTGGTGATCTTGAGAATCTCGAGCAGCGACGCGATGGTCAGTCCTGGCCGTCGGCTGACAAAATGCAGCACGCGGTGATGGGCGCGGCCGAAGCCGTAATTCTCCAGCAGCCGGTCGGCGTCGCCGACGAAGTCCCGATAGGCGAAGAAAAACAGCTCCACGAGGTCGAGCGCCTCCGCGTCGTCCTCGGCGCCCAAGGCCGGGCGGGCGCCGCGCATCGGCTCGGCGGGCGCCAGATCTGTCAGCGCCTCCTGCGCCCGCGCGGTTGTCTTTCGCTGGAGAAGCTCGCTCAAACGCCGACTCCGGCCCGATCCTCATGAGACGCTTTTACGTCAGCTATATTGACATATTTCCGGCCGATGGCTAGTGCTGGCGTGTAGCGTCCAAGCGGCCGTTCGGCCCTCCCCAGGGCGCCGCTTTCCCGGAGCCTGCCATGAGTGTCCCGCCCTTCGATCAGCGCGACGGATTCATTTGGTACAACGGCGCGCTCGTTCCATGGCGCGACGCAAAGCTGCATGTTCTCTCGCACGGCCTGCATTATGGCTCTTGCGTCTTCGAGGGCGAACGCGCCTATGGGGGCAAGATCTTCAAGTCGCGCGAGCATTCCGAGCGGTTCAAGCGTTCGGCTCAGATTCTCGACTTCGAGATTCCCTACTCGCTCGACGAGCTGGACGCCGCCAAGGACGCGACGCTCAAGGCCAATAATCTCGTCAATTCCTATGTTCGTCCAGTAGCCTGGCGCGGCAGCGAGATGATGGCGGTCGCGGCGCAGAATTCCACCATCAACGTCGCCATCGCGGTGTGGGACTGGCCGAGCATGTTCGACATCGCGACGAAGATGAAGGGCATCAAGCTCGACATCGCCGAATATCGCCGGCCCGACCCGCAGACCGCGCCGTCCATGGCCAAGGCGGCGGGTCTTTACATGATCTGTACCATCTCCAAGCACCGCGCCGAGCGCCGCGGCTATGCGGACGCGCTGATGCTGGACTGGCAGGGCAGGGTGGCCGAATGCACCGGCGCCAATGTCTTCTTCGTGAAGGACGGCGCGCTGCATACGCCGATCGCCGACTGCTTCCTCGACGGCATCACGCGCCGCACCGTGATCGATCTCGCCAAGAAGCGAGGCATCGAGGTGATCGAGCGGCGCATCATGCCCGACGAACTGGCGAGCTTCGAGGAATGCTTCATCTGCGGCACCGGGGCGGAAGTCACGCCGGTCGCCGAGATCGGGCCTTATCATTTCGTCCCCGGCGCCCTGTCGCGCGCCCTGGTCGAGGATTACGACAAGGCCGTCAACGCCTGAAATCCTTTGAACTAAGGTAAACGTTTTGAGCGGCGGCCCAACAGGGCCGCCGTTTCCTTTTCAGTAGAGGACACATTTCAGTAGAGGATGCATTGGCATCGCTGCCGCAGGCCGCGATAGGGCCGATAGGCAGCATTATAGTAGCCCGCCGGATCGCCAGGCTGGCGCATAATATCCGCGCGCATAGGTTCGATAAGCATAGTAGGGCTGCGGATAATAAAGCGGCGCCGCATAGTCGCGGCTGACGTAGATATCGGCGGCGCTGTAGGCTGCGCGGCGGTAAGGCCCGCCGCCATAACCGCCTGCGGGATACTGGTAGCCGCCATAGTAATAGGCCTGATCATAACCGACGGGGCCAACCACGACATTCGGCGCCCGAGCGCCATAGCCATGGCTGTAGACATAACCGGGCGGGGGCGCATAACCGCCGCCGAAAAATGGCTCGTCGAGATCGGACGCCCGAGCCGCGCTCGCCGCGGAAAGGCCGGCTGCGATCAGTAGCAAAGATTTAAAAACCGGGACGATACGCACGTTACTTCTCCTCTTACACATTTCGGTCAGTGGCGGACCTCGCGCCGCGCGCCGCCGCGCGCCGTCCGCTGGTTTTCGACCGGCAAATAGATGATGTTCGCCGAAGGCCGCTCGACTCCGGCCGCCTCATCGGCGGCCTTGTGCGGCTGGGACTCCTCGCCTTCGGGCGCGCGCGCGGGCGTCAGGCGGCTGTAGCCGTCGTCGCCGTAGAAAACGCCGCCGCCGCCATAGAAGCCGCCATCGCGACGACGATTGTCGAAGTGGTTGTAGGTAAGGATATTGGCGGACACGCCGGCCCCCGCGGAACCGCCGCTGTCGCCGCCGCCGTAGCCGGAGTAGCCGCCGCCCCAAAACGGGCCGAAGGCGTTCGTATAGCCCCGCCAGGAGCCGCCGTTCCAGCCGGCCGCGCCGGTCGGACCCTGACCCGGCGCATAGGCGCCGGCGCCGACGCCGGGCAGCGCAGAAGGCGGCGGCGGACCGCCACCGCCAGGATGCCCTCCGCCAAAGCCGCCGGCAGCCTGCGCGAGGGCAAGGCCCGACTGCATGAGCGCGCCCGCCAGGGCGGCCGCGCGCAGTCCCGATTTGAAACACATGACTGACGCCCTCCTGTTTATCGAACCAGTTCGGGACGCGTTGCGTCGGAACAGTTCGAATTCCGCGCGACAGCGTCGCACCGGGAGAGGAAGGGCAATCTTCGTTCCGGGATCAGCCGCTCATGCGCGCCTTGATCGCATGTTCCGCAAGCGTCTTGCCGAGCGACCACACCGCCGAGGACTTGTGCGCGTCGGCGATGACGGCGTCGAACGCGCTTTCGATCCAGTCGCAATCCGAGTCGCTGATGTTGAGCGGCGGCAGCAGCTTGATCGTCGGATTGGCGTGGCCGGCGACCTGGGTGAGAACCTTGTGGTCCTTGAAGAGCGGAATGCAGATGAGCTGTCCGAAGAGGCCGGAGCTCGCCGTCTCCAGCAGGTTCCAGGTCGCTTTCAGCATGAGAGACTTCGGCGGGCCGAATTCGACGCCGATCATCAGGCCGCGGCCGCGCACGTCGGAGATGAGCTCATAGCCATCCGCCATTCTCTGGAAAGCGGCGAGCAGGCGCGCGCCCTTCTCGGCGGCGTTCTCCATGACGCGTTCGTTCTCGATGACCTCGAGAGTGGCGACGCCCGCCGCCATGGCGAGGTCGTTCTTGCTGAAGGTCGACCCGTGCACGACGGCCCGGTCCATGCGGTCGAAGACCTTGTCGAAGACCCACTTGCGCGTGAGAACCGCGCCGACCGGCACATGGCCGCCCGAGAGCGCCTTGGCCACCACGATCATGTCAGGCTCCACGCCGGGGCAATAGTCGATTGCGAAGAATTTGCCGGTGCGGCCGAGGCCCGTCTGGATTTCGTCCGCGACGAATAGCGTCCCGTATTTGCGGCAGAGCGCCTGTGCGCCGGCGAGATAATCGTCGGCGGGAATGTTGACGCCCTTGCCCTGAATGGGTTCGACGAAGAAGGCGGCGACATCGCGCCCCGCGAGCGCCCGTTCGAGGGCCGGAAGGTCGTCGAAGGGAATCTCCTGCGTGTGAGGCAGCAGCGGCCCGAAGCCCTTCTTGAAGATCTCGTCGCCGTTCATCGACAGCGAGCCATAGGTGAGGCCGTGGAAGGAATGGGCGCAGTGGAGAATGCCGGGACGCCCCGTCGCCGCGCGGGCGAATTTGATGGCGGCCTCTACCGACTCCGCGCCGGAATTGGCGAAAAACACCTTCTCGAGATAGGGGGCGCGCGCGATGAGCTTCTCGGCGAGGATGCCGGCGAGCGTCGAGACGTCGAGCTGCACCAGATTGGCGAATTCTCCGTCGAGCACGCTGACGAGCGCCTCGCGGACGGCAGGATGGTTGCGCCCGACCGCGAAGACGCCCCAGCCGCTGAGCAGATCGAGGTAGCGGTCGCCCTTGCGATCCCACAGATAGGGACCGAGACCGCGCGTGAAACCGACGTCGTAGCCGATCGTCTTGAGAACCCGCACCCACATTTCGTTGAGATATTTGGAGTGCAGCGCGAAACGTTCGTCCTCGCGAGCCGCGACGAGCGCCGCAAGATCATAAGGATCGGCGTGGGCGACGCTTTTCACGGCGGAAGCGCTCGACGGCGCGGTCGACAGATCGGTCATGCGGCGGCTCCACGTGGGACGAGAAAAACGGGCGCGGGCGCGAGAACGGCCCGGTCCGCCTTCGTTTCGATTGCGCGCCCCGGCCGATTTGTCAAATGTGGCGGGGCGGGAATTCACATCGGGTTTCCGGGCTTTGGCGGCGTACCGTGGCCGTCGCAGGCGCGCCGACGGGCGCCCGAATCCGGAACTGACCGAAAAGCGTTTTGGTTTGAATCTCTTGCGCATATCCCGGGGAAAAACTGAGCCTTGGAGAGCTTTGCTCGCTCCCCGTGTATCCACAGCGTTTCGCGTCTGGGAGAAAATTCTCTGGTTGGATGGTCCGCCGTCGATGTTATCTTCTTTTTAGCGATTCATTTGCCACGCAGCGATTCGAGATTCTGATTGCTCGCTGTCTGCGCCGGTCGAATGCTCTGGATCAGCACTGGGGGAGTTGGTCGGTTGGGAGCGAAGGTTACTTTTCAGGATGAGTTTGGCGCCGAGTCCTCGGCCGAAGGCGATGAGGCTATAGAGCTTGTCGAGATTGCGGGCCGCATCAAGTGGTTCGACGTCGCAAAAGGTTACGGCTTCGTCGTTCCGGACGACGGGTCTCCGGACGTGCTCTTGCACGTGACCATTCTTCGCCGGAGCGGTTTGCAAACCGCCTTCGAAGGCGCGCGTGTGGTCTGCGAGGCGCAGAAGCGCTCCAAGGGCATGCAGGTGTTCCGCGTGCTGGCTATGGATGAAACCACGGCCGTGCATCCGGCGCAGTCTGCCGCCGGCCGGACCCATGTGCAGATCAAGGCGACGAGCGGCTATGAGATCGCCATCGTGAAGTGGTTCAACCGCGTGAAGGGCTTCGGCTTCCTCACCCGCGGGGAGGGCACGGAAGACATCTTCCTGCATATGGAGACAGTCCGCCGATTCGGCATGACGGAGCTCAAGCCGGGCGACAGCGTTCTCGTTCGCTATGGCGACGGCCCCAAGGGACTCATGGCCGCGGAGGTGCGTCCGCTCGAAGCGAAGAGCCCCTCTCATTGACCTGGCGGTTTTTCGGCGGCTTTTATGATAGGCGATGGTGACAAACAGCCGGAGAGCCGCTGATGAGACTTTGGCGTTTCGCCACGGGACGCGCCGACGGGGCGTCCGCTTTCGCTGGACTTGTTGTATCGCTCTTGTTCTTCGTCGCCGCGACGGGGACCAGGGCGGAGACGGCGCTCCAGCGCCTGGAGTTCATGACGGACAGCGGACCGCATGTCTTCAAGGTTGAATTGGCGGATACGCCCGAGGAGCGGGCCAAGGGGTTGATGTTCCGCCGCGCAATGCCGGCGGATCAGGGGATGCTTTTCGATTTCCACACGGAAACTCCCATTATGATGTGGATGAAGAACACCTATATCCCGCTCGATATGGTGTTCGTTTCGAAGAAGGGGGTCGTGACCAGTATCGCAGCGGACACGACGCCAATGTCGGAAGAGGTGATCCCTGGCGGCCAGGCTTACGCCGTGATCGAACTCAACGCCGGCGCCACGAAGAAGATCGGGCTCAAACCCGGCGATGCGGTCAGGCATCCGGCTTTCAGGAATTGAGGCCGCCTTGTGGGAGTATGCGTCGCGTGATAGCGACAAGGGCCCGGATGGCAATTCCAGGTCCGGCGGGGTATAGCGCAGCCTGGTAGCGCGGAAGTTTTGGGTACTTCAGGTCGCAGGTTCGAATCCTGCTGCCCCGACCAAACCCTAACCGTAGAGGTCCGTAGAAGTCCGGAAAGCCCAGAAAGCCTAGGGTTTTGGCGGCTCAATCGTCCTTGACCGTTCGCCAAAGTCCCCCTATATCCGGCTCACCCTGGTGGGAAAATTGGGGGACTGGATGGCCTATCAGCGTCTGACGGCGGCTAAGGTCAGAACGGCGGGACCGGGCGTCTATCCGGACGGTCTCGGGCTCTACCTTTGCGTGAGCGATTCGGGATCCAAGTCTTGGATCTACCGTTTTTCGTGGCAGGGGCGCCGACCGGAGATGGGCTTGGGCAGCCTGATCGACGTTTCCCTTGCCGACGCGCGTGAGGCGGCTCTAGAGGCCCGCCGGCAGGTGAAAGCGGGGATCAACCCCATTGACGCCAAGCGCGCCAGCAAGAGCGCCGGGGTAGCCGGCAAGACGTTCGGGGACGCGGCCGACGCCTTCTTCGCCGCCAAGCAGTCGGAATACAGCAACGCCAAATATCGAGAGATGACACGGCTCGCCTTGACCAGAACTGTTGCGGCCATCCGACCGCTCCCGGTCGATCGCGTGGACACTGAGGCCGTTCTGTCTGTCCTGCGACCCCTCTGGCTGGAAACCCCCAAGACGGCGCGGCGTGTGCGGGAGAAGATCGAGGCGGTTCTGGATTACGCCAGCGTCCACAAGCTGCGCGAGGGCGATAACCCGGCCCGCTGGCGCGGCCATCTCGAACATCTGCTGCCGCGCCATGACAAACGCGCCAACGGCCACCACGCGGCGCTTCCCTACAAAGACGCGCCGGGCTTCTTCGCTCAGCTCGGCGGCGTCGAGGGCGTCGCGCCGAGGGCGTTGGAGTTCACAATCTTGACTGCGGCGCGGACGGGGGAAGCCCTCGGAGCACAATGGGCGGAGTTCGATTTCGACGAAAAGCTGTGGGTAATTCCCAAAGGCCGCATGAAGGGGGCAAAGGAGCATCGCGTTCCGCTGATCCCTCGCGTTCTCGAAATCCTTGAAGAGATGCAGCGCCATCGTGTTTCGGATTACGTTTTCCCCGGCCGCAACAGGGGACAGCCGCTTTCTCATATCGCCATGGCGCATGTAATCCGGCGCATGGGGGTCGAAGGCGTAACCGTGCACGGCTTCCGATCGACGTTCCGAGACTGGTGCGGCGACTGCACGAAATTTCCGAGAGACGTTGCCGAGTCCGCGCTGGCCCATTCAATCCGAAGCGAAGTTGAAGCTGCCTACAGGCGCGGCGACGCGCTCCAAAAGCGACGCGAGCTTATGGACGCATGGGCGGACTATTTGGGGACGCAGCATGAATAACGAGCCGGATTTCGAATACATGGCGCGCGCCGCTTTCGAGGGCGTCGATATTGGGCTGACCGCGGCTGTCGCATGGATAGCCTATCGCGATCTCGATAAGGCTTACGAGGCGAGCTTCTGGCGATTCAGCGATCTAAGCGCGAGAGGGCATAACTTCTACGACGCCAAAGAGCAGCTTTGGCGCGCGCTACGGGAGAACCAGCTTCAAGCCAACGGCGCCTCCCCCTCGGGCGACACGGTGAACATACCGGCCTTGGAATGGCGCTTTCTTGAGTCCACCGCCGCGCCCGATGCCGTGGCCTCCTATCGCGACCCCAACCGGACCTATCACGCGGTTGGGGTCGAACGGGAGCAGTTGTTCAAGAAATGGCCCCCGCTCTCCAAAGCGCCCCCAACGGAAAAGCGGGGCAGGGGCAAGCCACCCGTCGTAAAGGAAAGCACCAAGGCTGCGATACGGTGCGCCATGGCGGAAGAAGGCTTTGATCCTTTCGACCCCAAAAACAAGCAGACTTACATGGCGAAGAGATTTCGCGTCTCGCGCACCACTATCCGCGACGCCCTCGATGAGATCAGAATAGAGGACGCGGGCGTATAGTTTCTTGCGGGGGTGTCTGGGGGCCGGAACGGACGGTGCAAGCGGTGCAAACGGTGCGAAGCCCCCAAAAGCAGAAAGGCGCCCTGCCGGTCCATCCGCGGTCAGAGCGCCCTTCGTGCCCCGCGCCGTGGCGGCGCTGGAAGGTAGATCCAAAGATACCAAAGGCTACTGCTTAGGCAGCGGTCTCGTCGATCCGACGCCCGCCGTGATCCAGGTAAAGGGCGAGACTTGTTCGACCTCAACGTGGGAAGGGGGCTCGAGCCCCATCTGCTCGCAGATGTAGAGGAGGTCCCCCTTCGCGCCCTCGCGGGAATCGCCAATGATTCTGATCTCAACGTCCATTTTCAAAGCTCCCGTTCGTCTATCAAACGCTCGCGAGCCTGCCTTACCCTTTGAGCCTCGTCAAGCCAGATTTTGCTTTATTTTCAGTAGTTTATGTAGCTCTACGAAACCTACAAAGACGACGAAAAAGGCGTGTGATATACGCAAGCCCCCTCTGAACCGGAGGGAGCGCCGTATGGTCGATTTCATCGAAGCAATCGAGGTCGCGGAGGACGCCGCCGATGATGCAGCCCCAGCACGCCCGGCGCGGCGCGGCGTCACCCTCCTGGAGCTCGGGCCCAACTCATGCCGTTGGCCTCTGGGGGATGTCCTGGATCTTCGCGCCCCCGTCACGGAGCTGTTTTGCGGCGAACCGGCGGCGCTGGGGTCATCCTATTGCCCTGCCTGCCGCAGACGTGCGTTTGTCCCAAAACGCCCTCACGCCGCTGCCACGCGGCCAGTCTAAACCATCTGTAGCTTCCTGAATGGAGCTGGCATGAATCCGGAGTTAATCGACGCGGCCATAGACGCTGCAACTCGAATGGCCGCCGATCGCGGGATAGACATTGACCAAGCTGCGCTGACGCGCGCCGTGCTCGCGGTCACCGGGTCGTGTAACGGGCAGGATGATCCGGAGGAGATCGCCGAGGGCGCCCTGGAGCTGTTGGGGAAATGCCTCGGTCCCTCATCTTCTCGGCGCAGACCATTCTAGCTTTCTCCCGCGCCCTCGATAGAGCGCAGGCTGGCGGCCACCCAGCCCCTCTGAGATGACCGCCAGCCGAGCGCCCGTCGGCATAGGCGCCACGCGAGGATCACGAGCGAGTATATCCATCCGCGCAGGCCGGAGCTTACGCCGCGCAACCTTTTGGGATAGCTGTGGAAAATACTGTTAAGCGGAACTGGCGCAGAACGTCCTTTCGCCTGCTCGGTGGGACCGTCGAGACCGCGCCCGACGATTGGACCCTCTGCGACGAAGACGGCCGCCCATTGGCGCGCATCCATCATTACCTTTATGGCCCGCAGGCCGGCGCCTGGTCCTGGTTCGTCCAGGTCGCGCCGGACGGGACGCCATTCAACGGCGGGACCGGAGTAGCGGTCACGGGTCGTGAGGCGCGCGAGGCATGCGAGGCCCTTGTCCCTATCGGGACGCAGGAGCGGCGCCACCGCTTGAAGGAAGGCGCCGAATGACGGCGAAGAAAGCGCGGGCCTCGATGTCGCCGATGACGTAGCCGAAGAAGCTGTTAGCCCTCGCTCCCGAGAGCTCCGAATGCGCCGGCGCGCGTTTGTCCCTAGGCGCCTTGCCAAATAGAGGCCGCCGACTCATGGGGCTGATGTTGAGCCGGCGGCCAAGGTCCATGGCGTGACCTTCCGCATAGGTAGACCGCTGGAATGCGATGGCGAGCGGAGCAGCGGCGGGCGACGCGCGATGCGGCCGCTGGCCCCCTGGCGAGGAGGAGGTTGTCGGGCCAGCGGCGGGATAGACAGACGCGAGAGGGGGCGCCTGCATCCTTTGAATGAGGTAGCCCAAGCGAGCAGGCAGGCAAGGGCCTGTCCTGCGCTAGCCTAATCCGGGGGCGAGGTTTTCGCTGATACAGGTCAGACACCGAGCAGACGCGCCAGACCGTCCACGATCGCCGCGCCATCTGGCGTCAGCTCGAGGCCGCCGAGCGCAGCGTCGGCGGCGGCACCCTCGGTCTCTTCCCACGGAATGCCGGAGACCCATTCGCGGGGGAAGTGCTTGCGCTTCAAGCGGGAGAAACCTAGCGCGCAAAGAAGCCACAGCTCTTTCTCGCCTTTTGTCATCGAGCCCCAGCGGGCGCTGGGCGCCGTCATCGCCGCGGCTCCGGGAAGGCGAGATTGACGGAGACGCTGGCCAGCGGCTCGGCGACGCCGCGCTTGGCGAGATACCGGCGGCGTTGTTCTTGGAGCTCGTCGGGGCTAGGCTGGGTCTCGCAAGGATAGTCAAGCTTCTGTCTGGGCGCTGGGGCGGTTGCAGCCGCTTTAGCGCCCTTTTCTATATCTGCCATCGCCCGTTATTTCGCCTCCATCAGACTGGCATGAGCCAACGCGCGATGTCGGTCAGAACGATCGACAACCGAACAAGGCGCGACGCGATCATGACGCGGATTTTTCCGATAATGAGCTTCGTGATCATGCCTGCCTCCGCATGTGGTCGGCGAGCATGCTCGGGACCTTCGCCATCGCCTGATTGATCCGGCGGTTGACGAGGATCTCCACTTCGCCGGAGCTCAGTTGGCGCGCCTCCACATGCGCGCCGCCGTGGTGATTGTTCACGGTCACACGCGCGCCGCCGCCCATGCCCTGCATCGATACGGGAATAGTCCGGCCGTCCCGGAGCGGGACATAGGCTTCCGGGCCAGAGCCCTCGCCGAACAAGGCAAGCTGCGGACTATTGGCGATCCCGCCGGCGGCATAGCGCCGCAGCGGCAGCGCGCCATGGCTCGTCATGATCCCGCCGTCCGCGAACTTGAACGTATTGGCGAACCAGTCGCCGATACCGGAAAAGAAGCCGCCGCCAGAATCGGCCGCGGCGGAATCGCTGGAGCCGGCGCCAGGGAATAGGCCGCCGAGGGCCTTGCCGGCCTTGCCGATAAGATCGCTGCTCGCGCCCGCGACGTTGACCACGCCCGCTTTCACGTCCATAGAGCCGACGTTTTTGCCGCCGGTAATGAGCTGGGCGAGGCCGCCGAAGAGGCCGCCCATGGCGCCGTCTTTCCCTTCCATCTTGAACATTTTCGCGAAGGGGCCGGAGCCGGTCAGAGCGGCGTCGAGCATATTGTCGCCGAAGCCGCTTCCGAATTTCTTCAGCACGTCACCCGGCTTGCCGCCGTGGACGAGGTCCTTCAGAGCGCCGGATACGGTCTGGCCGATGTGGTTGTAGGCTTCATTGAAGCCCTTCGCCGACTCGTTGAGCTTGTCCTGCGCTTCCTTCGCAGCGTTTAATTTATCTGCCAGCTCGGCGACGTGATCTCGATGCTCTACGGACGTGTCCTTGCCGAGCTTCGCGAGCCAATTCTCCTTGTCGATCGCTTCCTGAATTTTCTTATGCTCGTCGCCGATAGCGGAGGCGAGCCTGATTTGTTGCTCTAGTTCGCGCGTGATCTTCGTGTAATTATCTTCAGCGGAACTACCCCCGCGGCTGCTCTTGGCTCCATAGCCGGCATAGGTCCGGCGCGTTCCGCCTATCGAAATCGGCGGCAGTTGGGTTGCGCCCGCTGCTCCTCCCGGCTCGGGTTGACCGCCCATAATCGCCGCGAGCGGATGGGTGAAGCCCCAGAAAAATTTCTGGAGCCCTTCGGATTTTTGAATGGCCTGAGCGATAGCCTCAACCACGCCATACCAACCGAGCTTTAATTCCTCGATGGGCGAGCCTAGTTTTTGGAATGCGATAAGGAGCTCGCTGTCCGCGCGCTTCGCCGCCTCGGCGATTTTGTCGTCCATTTCCTTGGCGGCTTTGGCGGCTTCGTTAATGGGGGATTTCGCGTCACTGAAGGCGCCGGCGAGCCCGCCGATGTTCTTGAACAGGGCGCGCCCCTCGTCTTGGCCAAAAAGCGCCTGAGCAAGATTCAGCCCTTGCTCAGAGGGGAGTTTACGGATCTCGTCAATTATCTTGGCAACCCAATCGTCTGCGCTCTTGGCGCTGTCCGCGACTTTCAGGAAGCTCGCATCGAATTTCTTGAGCAGCTCGAGAACGTCGCCGGTATTGCGCTTATATTGTTCGAACGCGTGACCGGCTGTCGACATCGCGCCGCCCATGTCTCCGACGCCCGCGCCCGCGCCGATGACGCCCGCTCGAATGATGCTCGACGCAGAAAAGCCCGTGCGCGCGGCGTCGCCGGCGACCTTGGCAAGGCTTTCATGCGTCTTCGTGGCCGCTGCCTCCATGGCGAGAAGGCCGCCGACGATTCCGCCTGCGGCCAGGCGTCCCGGCGTGAATATCGCGCTGAGGGATTTTAGCAGACCGCCGAGACCACCTTGGCCAGACGCCGCAATCTGAGAAACCCGGCCGAGTTCCATTCCGACTGCGCGGATCGGGCTTTGGCCCGCGGCCATGCTATCGAAGAGCGAGCGGCTGACGTGGGCGAGCTCCATCATCTGCATGCGGTTGAGCCCAACCGCCTTGGCGTTGTCATTATGCGCCTGCGCGAGCGTCTTTTGCGTCCGCGCCAATTGCTCGGCTACGACGTTATACGCGCGCGAGCCCTCAAGGCCCTGCTGCTGCGCGCGAGTAAGCAAGCGTTGATATTTTTCCGCCTCGGCCATCGCCTTACTAAGAGGATCGACCTTGCGCGCCGTAAGGTCGAGTTGCCGGGCGACGCCGATCTGCGCTTTTTCTAGCTCGCCGAGTGATCGTGTCGCTTGTTGGACGCCCGTTTCTGTAACTTTTAATTCAAGTTCGGCGACTGTTTTCTCGGCGGCCATTGCGTTCTTTTCCTTGACGATAGTGGCGACGCGGGCAGCGCCTCGTTAGTTATATGGCGGCAGGGGACGGCGTTTCTCAGGCCACCGCCCCCGCCTTCTGCGCCTGCCGGCAACAGGCGCGTCAACTCCGGTTCGCGGCCAGAGCGCCTATCCCGCCGTGTGGAGGCGAATCACACGCGACGGATTCCTTGCCGGGCGGAGCGCACAAACGTTGACGTTCAAATACGCTCCGCCCCCATTCCAGCGCGCTAGTATGACACCAAGGCGCGCCGAAAAACTAAAATACACTAGCGCGCCGCCAGTATCGAAAAGGCAGACCGCTGCGTGCCATCTGTCGCTGTCACCGGCGCTCCGAGCAACGGCGCTCCATCCACGCGCGCGACCGCGCGGAAAACCGAGTGGTCCGAGCTGAAGCCAGCGTGACCACTCACGGCAATGCCGGTATTACGGAGACAGACATAGGTGCTCAACTCGCAACAGATGATGTCGCCGGGGGTGCCAAGCGCGGGACAATGTTCGGTCGGGATCACCGGGCGACCGTAAAGCGTCGCGTAACAATCGGCCGACGTTTCGCTCGGGCGAGCGTAGTAAAAGGTTCCGGGATTCGCCGCGTTAATTTTATTCAGCTGGCGCTCGACGCCTTCGCCGATCAGCCATACGGCTTTCGAGCGCAGGGGATATGCAATCGCGTCCCAAAGCTTGTCGAGATTTTCCTTAACGATTGTTCCCCCAGCCTGCCCGACTTCCTTCGCGACTGTGATAGTCGCCGGGGAGTGGATTATGCCCATCGGTTGGCCGCCGCCAAGGCCTTGGACTATCGCATGCTCGATCCTATAGGAGAGCTCGCCGGTGAAACTGCGCTCCAAAAACGGCGACAACAAATCGTCGATGTCGGCGACTAATTCATTGCTCGCCCACGCCAACGCCATGACCTTATGCGGCGTCAGCTCGATCATTTCCGCTTTAGGCTTGCCGGCCGGCGGCTGCGTCCCCTCGTCTACCCACGCCGAATAGACTCCGCCGAAACGAAGGTTATCGGCGCGCGAGGTTTCATCAATTCGCGGAAACTTGTGCGGTCGGCCGTCGCTGCTCTCGATAATCGTGCAGAGGCTCAAAATCGACGCTGCGTCGTAAAGCGATTGCAGAAACTTCCGCTCGTATTCCGGAGCAAAAAGGAAGCCGCCGCTCGCTGGATCGACTTCGCCCATGCCCTGCGGCGCGCGCTGCAACGGCGCCCTCGTAAGCCGGTCGCGATTGGACTCGAAAATTCCGGAATCGAGCGCGGCGCGGGCCATGTCGCCCAAACTCGCGAAAACGGTCCGGCCGCCCGTGCGCGCGACCTCCTTCAGTTCATCGATCGAGTATACTTCGCGTGCGGCGCTACCGCGTCGGTTGGCGGGAAAATTAACGGGCTTCGTCATCGGTCGTCACCGTGTTTTCGATTTTCGGGAGCGCCTCTTTGAGCGCGGCGATTTTCGCCGTGGCGGCGGCGTCATCGGGTTCGATCTGGAGGAGCGGAACCTCCTCTTGCAGAATGCGAATGATGGCTCTCTGACGCGCCGCGAGAGCTTCGGAGTTGGAGCTTACGGTCTCGCGTTTGCCGAGCATCGTCATCTCGACGTTGCGGTCGATTACCAAATGCTTACGCAACCCGTAATTTTCGTCGCGGAGCCACCGGACAAACTCTTCGATTTCCGGCGCTGCGTGCTCGGTTAGCTGACCCGCGTAAAGCTGCACAAGCCGATCATGTTCAAAAAGCGCGGACGCCTTCGCGGCGCGTGCGATCTGCGCGCTCGAAATCGCATCCGCCAAGGCGAGCTCAGCTTCGCGAACGGCGCGCACGGCGTTTTCGATTCCGGCTTCGAGCTCAGGCAGCTCCGCCGAGAGGCTGGCGTCGGCTTCGTCCAGGGCGCGGCGCAACGCCTGCCTTTCGCGCAGTCGGCTCGCCGCCAATTCTTGACGAATCTTTGCACCGATCTCGCCGCGCTCGATCGCGGAGAGCAGGTGCTCGCGATCGACTTTCGCGGGCGTGGGCGTGGGGTGGGTGGAAGGGGTGAGTTTCATGGCGAGTGCTGTCCTGCTCATGTGAGCAGAACACCGCGCCGCGTGGCCCGTTACAATAGGGCCTGACGGGCCAGCGTTAGGAACGGCCGCCGGTGAGAATCTTCCGGATCTGCCCCGCGCTTAGCGCCTCGCCGCCGAGGGCGTCGCGCACGTCGCGGTGACGCAGCATATCGCGCGCCACGTTCTCCGCCTTCTGCCTTTGTGAGTAGCCTTCATATTGCGTGTTCGCATAGGTGCGAATGTCGGCGTCGCGCAGGACTAGAAGCTGCTCCGCGCGTTCGGCGGGCGTCAATTTGAGCGCGGCCCGCCAACCGGTTTTGAAGGCGCGGACTTGCGCCTCTATCGCCGCGAGCAGCTCCGGCGTTACGGGGAGCGGGTCGGCGGGCGCGTCGCTCATTCGGCCAGCGCCTTTCGCCGCATCCGCGCGGCCTCGATGGCCTCATGGATCTGTGAGCGGAATGGCTCAGGCCGCTCGTCGGGCTGGGGGTAGCCCTGCATCTTCGGCCCCCAGGTATCGAAGCGGGCGGCGTAATGCGTGTCGAGCTGGCCGTCGAGATACGCGCGGCAGACCATGAGCGCCTTGATCAAGTCGAGATCGACCTTCATCTTTTGCCGCGCGTCTTTGGCTGCCTCGAGCGGCTCGAGCAGCTTCCGACCGCAGTAGATTCTCGCCTCCGGCGCGCGGTCTATCCGCCGCAGAATGGCTAGGAGGCGCTCGGGGTTATCGCCGGCGGCAATGGCCTCATCGATGTGCGGGACGACAATCCGCTCAATGCGCTCGGGGCTCTGGAAATCGTGAATCGGAACGTCACGATAGAAACCAATGTGAGGAATGGGTTCACGCATCTGCGCCAGGCCTCCTGTTCCAGATAATTTCGTGCTTCTGCGGCGGCGCGGCGTCAGGCTTCGCCGGCTCCTTCCGCAGGTCGATCAGCGTTCGGCAGGCTGAAACCCGCGCGGCCGCCGGCGCCGAGGGGTCGAGTGCAATCGACGCCAGGATCTTCTCCGGGTCGATCTGCTCGGGGGCGATGCAAAGCTTCTCAATCTGCCGTTGCAGCGTGACCGCGAGCTTAGGGCGTCCGGCTCCAGGCCGCCGCCCTCCACGGCCTTTCGCCTTTATGATTTTCGCGTCTTTCATCTCAATGCCTCAGCTATTCACGGTAACATAATACCATAGTCAATGGAATAGATCGTTGTTTCAAAAGAAGAACGCCTAAAAGTTGAATTTCCGGAAGTTTTAATTCTCGCGCGCGTAAATCTGTGGATGGCCCCGTCGCCGGTCGCGGCCCCCATTGCGTAAGCTTAAGAATAACCCCCCCCCGTCAAGATATAGCATTCACTCTCGGTCGATCATTCTGGGCTGGCTTCTTCTGAGTGCCGCAGACAGACTCGCTCGCAAACGAGCTGGCCCCCGGGGACAATGATCATGCCAAGGATACTGTTTCTAGGAAGAGTCCATCCTCACGCTCAGCCAATCAGCATCACCGATGTGCCTAACATAAATTGGGTTTCCCCGGATCTCGGGCTGACTATGGATTTTAATCTCCACATAGAGAAAAGTCAGGTAAGGATCACATGCGATATTTCGCGATGGTCGCAGGACTTGTTCCCTCAGGTTTATATGCGTGCGTTAGATATTGCGACATCAGCAGTCGATTTAGCAGCGTTCTCTACCGGAGTCGGATATGACGTTATTTTGGATACATTCGTTAATGTAGTTGGACTTAGCAGCCCGCTGATCCTGAATAATCCGCAGGTCGAGCAACTCAGCCTTTCTGTGAAAAGCCCAAGTGACTTTGATGCAGTCATGCGGATTATTCTTGGGAGCCCGAGTATCATTCGAGCCATACACGATCTTACAGACTGCCTAAGAGAGACGCACATAACTCCTATCGTTTGTGCGCGAGCCGTCGAGGCAATTAGGCATAACGTTGCTCCGGGAAAAAATCGAAAACAGGGGTGGCGCTCGATGTGTGACGCCCTTCGAATAGCAGAGACTTTCGTCCGGCCGATAACTGATCTTTCGACAGGTCCACGACACGGAGACCCCGCACATATAAGCGGAGAAAAGCTTCTCGATATTTCCGCTAGATCGTGGAAAATAATGGATCGCTTTTTTGAATTTAAGAAAAGGGGCGGCATTCAACCGCTACCTATATCCGATTTCCCGCTGTTATGCTGACCCCTGCATGACAGGGATTATATTACGTGACGAGCGGACCTAAAAAGCCAAGCTGCCCAGCTCCTTTACGCTTCACGCGCAACGCCCCGGGCGTCTCTTGCGCGCGTTGTCGATGCTCGTCAGAGACGGGCTTAATCGGGTTGCCGCGCAGGTCGTGACGCATTGCGCCGGGCGCGGCGAGCGCCACGAGGTAGCCGTAGCTCGCGACGTGCCTACCCACGGCGCCTTTGACCGCGAGAAGGCCATGGCCAGCCTCACGCCCGGCAGCGCGTAGCTCCTTGCGATTCCGATGACGAGCGGTTTCGGGTCAGGACCGAAGACCGACGGATAAGTTCGGGTCATCCACGCGCGGGCGGTCTCTGTGCGCGCTCTGCGCGCCTGTGAGATGCCCGCAGGGTCGGAGGCCGGCTTCGGCTCCTTGGCGGGCGCTGGGGGTGCTGCGGACCGCGCGCGCTTGGCGGCAGCCGCCAAAGCGGCCAGCGGGTCGGGGCGCGGTTGCGGTTGCGCGGGGGTAGGGGCGGCAGGGTCCCCGCAGGTGCAGGCCGCGTTGGGGACTTTACGGCTTTCGAAAGTCGTAGGAGCGGACGGCCAGAAGGCCCCAGCTTCGTGTCGAGATTAACGGCCATGATCTAGCCTTTCACCGGGAGTGGCGCGATATATTTTCTTTGGAGGGTCTGGGGCTGAGAACAAGCGGTGCAAACGGTGCAAGCGGCGCAAATCCCGCTTAGGTTGGTTTTGTCGCCTAATTCCTCCTGCACCGTTTGCACCGCTTGCACCGTCCGTTCTGGCCCCCAGACACCCCGTGAAAATTATTCGAAGGGGTTGTCGGGGTCCTGCTTCCACGGGTTGTCGACCATGTCCCGGACGGCCTCGGGCGTCGGAATGGCCTGGACGCCTTCGAGCTGCTCCGCCAAGTCCTTTGAACCAATCTTGACGCGGTAGGTGTGAGCCGCGCGGCCGCGGCTGCTCCCGAAAGGCGGATCAACTATCTCAACGATTTCCGCCGCCACCGCGTTCTTGATGCGCGTTTGGACGGCGTCGCTACTGTCGATTCCCAACGCCGATTTGATTTGCCGTTGAGAGACCTGCACAGTGTCAGGCACAGTAGGCGCGTCCTCGGATCTGTTTGGATCGACGCCGGGGTTGGCGCGGCGCCATGCTTCCAGCTCCTCGCGGACGGGGGCCGTCGCCTTTTCGTGAAGCCGTTCGAGAACGGTGACAAGCGCCACTACTCCCCTGTCGGCTCTCGGCGCATACATGGCCGCAAGGCCGCCGGCAAAAGCAAAATGCGCCCATTCGTAATCTTGCATGGTCGCAACGATGCGGCCCTCAGCATCGCGCTCGCGCAGCGCGGAATAGACGATGGCCGATGCGGCAACCGCCGCGATGATGTTGCCAACATCGCGCCGCGCGCGGAGCGGCGCAGAGAGACGCAACAGCGCCCCGAGCAGCGCGTCTGCGAAGGGGATGATAACGTCGTAAGGCCCGCCCGTTGCAAGCCAGCGTTGAAAGTCGATAAGCTCGCTTTTGGAGACGCCGCGCGCTTCCGCAGGCGCCGCGCCGTTTGCTGTAACGCAAATGCGCGAGACGACCTTCTGCGTCATCTCGCGAGACTCGTCAGTGTCCACGAGGAGGAGCCGCGTAAGCATTTCGTCTTCAACGTTCGAACGCGCGCTCGTCATTATTAGCGCGATAGGGCCTTCCTTTTCGAATTTGATCTCCGCCCTCGTCTCGTGATCTGCAACCACGAAAGAAACCTTCCCGTCGCTCACAATGCTTCGGATGACTGGGAGGATTTCGTGCTCTTTGCCGTCGCGGAGCACAAGCCCTGCAACTTCGGGCACGTAAACTATTTTATGGGAGATCGCGTGAACGTCATCCAACCCACCATAGTAAAACAGCGCTTTTGGCGAAGCGGAGTTCAAGCGAATAATATCCTCGATCGGAAAAGTTTCCAGCACTTTCTCCGTTAAATAATTTTTCCCGCTTGCCGGCGCGCCCCGACGAAGCAGACACAGCGCGCGGCCGTCGAGCAAGCGCGATGTTGCCGTGAGATAGGCCCCGACAATTCCCGCCTCTTCGCCGACAACCCCCGCGGCTTGCGTATAGTCGATTACGCGCTGCATCAAGTTGGGGTCCGTTGCGAGCTTATCGACCTTCGCCCACAACTCAGCGCGCAGCTTGGTGCGGGCTTCCACCTCTTCTTCGGCCCGCTTGCGAGCGGCTTCCGCAGCTTCCGCAGCAAGCTCTTCGGGAGATTTCGCATTTCGCGCCGCGTGCGCCGCGCGCGCGTTAGCGAACAGCTTGTCGATGTCCCGCTTTCCGACGCCGCATTTCTTATTAATCGCCTCCTTGATCGGCGCGAACGTGAGCGCATCGAGACCGACGATCGCGGCGGCGTTAATAATGTTGCGCGCTTTGTCGGATTCCTTGGCGGACAGTCCCTCGGCAGCTTCAGTGAGCTGCTCGGGAGTCATCCCCACAAAAGGATTGTCACTCCCATATACCTTCGAGCGGTTGGCCGCTTCCATCGCTGCGAGTTCCGGGTCGCCATCCAATTCCGGCCCCGGAGATTCGGTTGCGTTGTCATTGGAAAAGAGCGCGGAGGCTTTCGCCTGGAAATCCGCGTGCAAGGGTTTCGCGCCCCCCGTTTGCGCCTTTTCGAGATAACGCTTGTATGCGCGGCCGTCCCACCCAAGCGCGGCGGCGACTTTCTCGACCGGGAAGTCGCGCTCGATACGCATACGCTCAACATCGAGAATTGTGAGCTTAGTAGCCTGCATTGTCTTAGCCCTTCCGGCCCGTATTGTTCAGGAAATTACGAAGACGACTCCGAGCGTCGTTGGCGCGCGTATCTTGCGCGGACTGGCGCAGGCGAATGTCGCGGATGGTCCGGCGGAGCCAACCATCGAGTCCCCCATAGGAGTCGACGCGCTCCATGCCGCCGTAGGGCTCGATCAAATCAAGCAGCCCGTCTTCAATCTCTTCATCGCTGGCGCCGGCTAGAACCGCGTGACCGATCGTCCGCACAGCCGCCTCGCGCACATGGCCGCCCAGACCGATGATCTGACGCCCGTAGTCGAGCCACCCCTCCGCGCCGCTGCTTGTAGGCGTCGGGCGCGCCGCAAGCTCCGCTCGATGCTTCGCGTCAAGCTCTGCCTGGATTGCAACCGCGCGCGCCATGAACTCGTCGACGTCCAGAAACACGCGATCGCTTATGGAACCTTCGAGAAACATGACGCGGTCTTCGGGCGCGATCGGGTCTGTAAAGCCTTCGGGGTAGGGCGCGCGGGCGGTGTAGATGGGTTGGACGGTTCGCAGCGTTGCGGGGTCGAGACCGATGCGCGTCACGAGCTGGACGCTTGTCGCCCAAGCCCCTAGGCGCGTGTCATCTATCGGCGGGTGGATAGCGAACCATAGGCGCACGCGGGCCTTATCAGGTCCGCGCCATCCCGACTGCGTGGTTGGCGTCGCGATGCAATCGACGCCACGGAATGCGGCGGGCAATAAGTTATCGCGGGCGTGCAACGCCGCAGCACGTATATTCTCGCCGTTCCCGTAGGGCTCCGGCACAGGAAAGTCGTCGAGGTCGAGCGGGGCCCAATTACGCGGGCGCGGCACAAGGTCATTTCCGCCGCCGGGGTTGGTGTAACGGCGCTGGATCGGCTTCGTTAAATCGACCCCCGGGCGCGGCGCCGCGCGGACAATAAAGGATGAGCCGTTAGTAGAAAGTCGGGTCAAGAGACGATGAAGCCCATGCATCCCGCGAACAGTTCCTGTCTGACAGTAAAACTCCTCCCCCGCGCTATAGGCGCGGAGGGTGAGTTTTCCGTTCTCGTCTTCCAGGGGCTTCTTCCCCGCGAAACGGCCATCAACGGTCGTGAGCACGGTAAATTCCATTTCCAACGGGCTCAGCGCGGCGGCCTTCATTTTGAATACGGCCCGGCGATCTCCGCCGCGACTGCGGCGAAATATCTTCGTCCGTCGTTTCCAGCCCTGCACTCGACCGTCATAAGTAGGCGCGGAGGGTGGGAGTTTTTCACTGTAGGTTGCAATCGACCCGCAACGGCGTTGATGATGTCGGCGAGCGTCGCGTTGGGTGAGAGTAGGCGTTGGACGTCGAGCCCCCGCGCCATCTCCAGCACGAGCCCGATGTCCCGCTCGACGCGCCAAGAGAGGCGGCTTTCCTCGTGAAACTCGAGGTCGATCACGCGGCCGATGTAGCCGCCATCGCGCGTCATCTTTTCTGGCGCCGCGCCATCGGGATAGGGGCCGCCGAGGACCTTGAAGACCGCCGCCGCGCCAGAGATGCGGCCTTGCTTGGGGGTGTCGCGGAGGATCGAGCGGGCGAGTCCGGGTTCCGGCCGAACGTCATAGACTCCGCGCTCGGGGAAGGGACGAATTAAATTCGAGTAGCGATCGAGAGGATTCGACATTTGCGCCGTCCGTTATGTGTTACGGAAGGCGGCAGGCGAGGGTTTACGTTTATCGGAAAAGGCTCTATATGGATTCTTGCTTACAGAAACCCAGAGAGCGTGTGTGGCCCCCGCCGCCGCGCTTTTTTTCTTAGGCGGCCAGGCCCCTACCGGGGACGTAAGCCTTGGCTACCGCGCCAGCGATGCGCGTGCTTCTCCCAAGCTTCTCGACAGGCAGCCGGCGGGCCTGGATGTCCTCATAGATTGTCGTCCGCCCAACCGACTTGAGCGCGGCTAGTTCCTGAATGGTCAGGAAGCCGCCGGCCGCAATTTTGTCGGCGACCGTAACAAGCGGGGCGGTTCTCTCGATGTTGCGCATGCCTTGCTCCGTTTTCGAAGGGGCCGGGATGGTCGCTGGCTCTTTGTTCGCGACCGTCCGCCCGGCTCCCGGTGGACGCAGGCAGTTGCAGCACGGATTTGGGGGATGTCTGAAAATTACCGTGTCCCGAATTGCGCTTTTTAATTTAAGACAATGCAAGCGGTTGAGATGAAAGAGTTTTTGAGCGGCCTTGTCTCAAATTGTCTCAAATTCGGGGCGTTTAAGGGGATGTCGCCGTTTGGCGAATCACTCGGGGGCGCAGAGAGCGGTTTCGCCCCGTTTGCACCGTTTGCACCGTTGTTTCCGGACCCCACACCCAGCCAAGAAAATATATCCGCTGGGACGTCACATGCGGCGGGCTAAACGGGGGACCGCAGGCGGAGTTATGGCCCAAAATCACGGTTTCGAGCGGAACATAGGCGGGCTCGGCGCCCGCCCAGGTTTGTCCGCCTCCGTCCACTGGCGACCGCGCTTAATCGGAGAAATTTGGTGGGTAAACTGGGGGACGGAGTGACGATATCGAAGTATATAGCTATGTATAAACAAATAGATAGACAGCAATAGTTGCGGGCTGCTGCCCCGACCAGCTCCATAGAGATATTTCAAAGAGTTAGCCTTCTGTTTCGGCGTGCGGCCGCTTTGCCGTGCGCCGGATTCTCGCTCGTCCCGATTTCGGACGTCCGGCAGTGACAGCCTTTGGCCAGCTCTGAAGCAAACCGCCAGAGCTATACTGAAGGCGCGACCCTTTTTGACTCGGGTTTTGCTTCATTCTATTGTTACGGAAATTTTGATTACCCAGCTATAGCTTAGCCATATCCAGCCGGGCTTTTGGCCGGGTCCGTCAAACAATATCCAGCAGAACGGTTACGGTTGTGCTGCGTAACAGGGCGACCATTATTTGGATAAAATTACCACGCTCCCGACTCAGGCTCGTCTGATCTCTCGCCGGATAATGGGATCGATCGCATGGGGGTTTGCTTCCGCTGAGGCAGGATCGGGACCGAAGCGGCATGACGCCCTGGCATATCGCCCGGAAATCGACGGGCTCCGTGCGCTGGCCGTCGTTCCCGTCATCTTGTTCCATGCGGGCTTCGATATCGCCAGGGGCGGCTTCGTCGGCGTGGACATATTCTTTGTGATCAGCGGCTATCTTATCGCCTCGATCATCATGAGCGAGGCTCGAGCCGGCTCGTTCTCTATCGTGAATTTCTACGAGAGGCGGGTCCGGCGCATTGTTCCGGCTTTGCTTCTCATGCTGGCGGCCTGCCTGCCGGCTGCGTGGGCCCTGCTGACGCCGCAGGAAATGACAACCTTCTCCGAAAGTCTGGTTTCCGTCTGTCTTTTCACTTCGAACATATTTTTCAGCGCGACCAGCGGCTATTTCGACTCGGCCTCCGAGCTGAAGCCATTGCTCCATACGTGGAGTCTGGCGGTCGAAGAACAGTTTTACCTGTTTTTCCCTTTTCTCCTCGTCCTGTTGCTGAGAAAAAGCGAGAGACGCGCGCTCCAGGCGCTGATCGCTCTCGCTGTTCTCAGCTTTTTGCTGGCGCACTGGGCGTTGCCCCGATACCCCTCGGCGGCGTTTTATCTGCTCCCGACGAGAGCATGGGAGCTCTTTCTCGGCTCCTTCGCGGCCTTTTATCCAAATGGCCCGCGATTGGCTGGAAAGGGCTGGCGGGAAATTCCCGGCGGGATCGGTCTGCTTTTGATCCTTTACGCCATCATGTCTTATGACAGACAAACCCCATTTCCGGGCTTTTACGCGCTCGCCCCGACAATTGGCGCGGTTCTGATCATCCTCTTCGCGAGAAGCCACACGATCATCGGCAAGCTTCTGGGGGCGAGAGCCCTCGTCGCCGTGGGCCTGCTCAGCTATAGCGCTTATCTCTGGCACCAGCCCCTGCTGGCATTCGCCCGAAACGTTCATTTTGGAGGCCTCACAACGCGTTCCGCCAGCGTCGTCGTTCTGGCCACTTTTCCCATCGCCTATTTTTCCTGGCGTTTCGTGGAGCGCCCGTTCCGAACGGGTCGTTTTCTGACCCGCCCCCAAATCTTTGCTTCCAGCTTTGCGGCCGGCCTTCTTCTGCTTTTTTTCGGCGTGTCGGCGGTGATGAACAATGGCTTCGATGGGAGATATGACGAAGCCCGCCGGGACTTTCTGGCGCGTTTCGATAATAACCCCCCAGAGTGGCGTTATTTTACGACTCAGCACGTTTCGTCCGAATTCCGGCTCCAGTGCGACTTCTACAATTTCGACTCCCACCGTGCGGGGCTCATCAGCACAGTGCCCAAGGCCGGGATCGCAAAGGAATGCTACGAGCGCGACCCAAAATTCAGGATGGCCGTCTTCCTTTGGGGGGACAGCCATGCACAGCAGCTCCATCCGGGTCTTAAACGGACTCTTCCCGAAGACTGGCAGATCCTGCAGGTCGCAAGTTCAGGCTGCGCCCCCGTAATTGTGTCAGCCGGCAGCGCAACCAATTACTGCGAGCAGTCCAACTGGTTTGCCCTCGAGCAGATCGCGGTAACGAAGCCGGAAGTGGTTGTCGTCGCGCACGACAGCGTTCACAGCCCTGAAGTGATGACCGCGCTCGGCGACCATCTAAAGCAGCTCGGCGCAAAAAAGGTGATCTTCTTGGGATCGGTCCCGCATTGGCGGCATAATCTGCATGCTATTGTCGCAGTAAAGCTCTGGCCGGACACGCCAAGATACAGCTTTGCCCATTTGGAAGACAAATTCATTCTCTACGACGGATATCTAAAGGAAAAGTTTCGAAACAAGGCTGGCTTCATCTACATCAGCGCCATTGACCAGTTCTGCCGTGAAAGCGGGTGCAAGATTTACGTCGGAGACGACCGCAATACCGGTCTCACCGCGGTGGACGACGCCCATATGACAATAGCCGCGTCCGAATATCTCGCCAGGCAAGTTCTCGCCGCCGCCGTGGTCGCCGACGAGCCGATGCGGGAGGTAAGAAAATGACATGCTTGCGGGGACACGCCGGAAGCGCGGGCGGCGATCCATCTTGATCATGTTCCGACAGAGCTTATTGTCGCGGTCGGTCTTCGCCCGAGATGGGTCAGCTTGACTTTGACCTCGCTCCTAACGTTAGGCTTCATGGAGCTCGCCCTCCACCCTGCGACGGGATAGGAGCGACCTTTGAATGGAATGGGGGAGGCGACGCCGCCTGCGTGGTCCGGGGTCCGCTTCCGACCCTGGGCGCCCTTCATCAGACTGTGAGGCATAATGGGTTCCCGAAGAACGGCAGCTCGTCGAATTTCCGCCCCTGGCTCCGGCGCCAGCACGATCCGGAACACTGTGATATTCCCCGAATGGCGGAGCGCGAGCAGGTGATACCGTTTCTCGACGTGAAGGCGCCCTACACGGAACTCAAGGACGAGATCGACGGCGCCGTCGCGCGTGTCCTCAATTCCGGTCATTATATTCTGGGCGAGGAGGTCGCAGCCTTTGAGACGGAATTCGCGGCCTATGCGGGCGCCGCGCATTGCGTTGGCGTCGGCAACGGGCTCGATGCGCTGACGCTTGCCTTCAAGGCGCTGGATATCGGTCCGGGCGACGAAGTCATCGTCCCCTCCAATACCTATATAGCGACCTGGCTGGCGGTCTCGGCATGTGGCGCCAGGCCAGTGCCGGTGGAGCCTGATCCTGCCACGCACTGCCTCGATCCCGATCGCGTCGCCGCCGCCGTCACCGATAGAACACGCGCGCTTTGTCCCGTGCACCTTTACGGGCATCCCGCGGACCTCGCCCGGCTGAAGGAGATTTGCGCGCACTATCGGCTGCGAATGGTCGAGGACGCCGCACAGGCGCATGGCGCGCGGATCGGCGAGAGCCGGATCGGCGCCGACGGCGATGTGATCGCCTGGAGCTTCTACCCTGGCAAGAACCTCGGCGCGATGGGCGACGGCGGCGCGGTGACGACCAACGACTCCGGCCTCGCGAAACGCATCTCCATGCTGCGCAACTACGGATCGTCGATTAAATATGTAAACGTCGAGAAAGGCATGAACAGCCGTCTCGATCCGCTTCAGGCAGCGATCCTTCGGGTCAAGCTGCGCTCCATCGACGAATGGAATGGCCGGCGCCAGGCGATTGCCCGGCGCTATGCAGAGGGCCTCGCCAGCCTGCCCATCGGCCTGCCGTCGGTCTCGCCGGGCCTGACCCATGCCTGGCATCTTTATGTCGTCACGACGCCCAAGCGCGACGCCTTGCAGGAGCGTCTCACGAAGAGCGGCGTCGGCACGCTCGTCCATTATCCCATTCCGCCGTTTCGGCAGCAGGCTTATGGCGAGATGGCGCAATTTGCGCCGCAATGGCCTATTGCGGATCGGCTTGCGAATGAAGTTCTCAGCCTGCCCATGGGCCCGCATCTGAGCCTGTCCGATGTCGATCGGGTTATTTTCGCCGTGCGTGCGGCGCTTGCGGAAAGCTGAAGAAGGGCGCCAAAGCCGATGAAGCTGGTTTCGATTCTCATTCCGGCCTACAAGCCGTCGCATTTCCGGATGTGCCTGGCGAGCGCGGTCGCGCAGACGTGGGAAAACCGCGAGATCATCGTTTCGGACGACTGTCCGACCGACGCAATCCGGGACATCGTTGCGGAGTTCGGCGCGCAGGTCACCTATCTGCGCAACCCCAATCCGGGCGGCTGGGGGGTCAACAACGTCAATCACGTCATGGCGGCGGCGAAGGGCGATTACATCAAGTTCCTCTTCGACGACGACATATTGCATCCCTTCTGCACGCAATATCTCGTCGAGGCTCTGGAGGCGACCGCGGACCGAAATGTGAAGCTCGCCTTCTCGCCCCGGCGGACGATCGACGAGCACAACCATCCGATCGAGTTGATCAACCCCTTTGGCGTCACATCGACGACCGTGATCGAGGGGCGCGAAATCATCCGGCGAATGGCCAAGACCTTGCTCAATCCGATCGGAGAATTGACGACAGTCTTGTTCAGGAAGCAGGATCTTGCCGAACCCGACGGAAGCATCGAGTTCATGAAGATACGGGGAAAGCCATGCAACGGGCTTGGCGATGTCTCGGTTTTCACGCATCTCTTGGCCAAAGGGAATGCGGTCGCGGCGCCGGACACGCTCTCTTATTTTCGAATCCACACCGGATCCCTCAGCAGTCACGGCAAGAATGGAAACTGGCCGCATCTGATCATGGACTGGCGCAAGGTTATCGACCTCGCGGCTGACGAGGGGATTGTCGAAGGTTCGGAACTTTATTCTGCTTATGTCTACCTTGCCGAAAACATTCGGGCTTGGCTTCATGCCTATCCCGACTTCGCCGAGACATTCGCCGGCGAACTCGAAGACATTGCCGTCTCCGCGCGGAGGCTGCCGCTCGACGATCAAGAACAAAAAGCTCTTGCCGCCCTGGCTCGTTCATTTATTCCGCACAAGAAGGGGCTTCTTGCAAAACTGCGCGCTGTCGCTTTCTGAGTAGGGCAGGGGCGGCGCTGGAATATCGCGGTGAACAAAGGGCGGGATCGACCTCGCCCGCAAGCAGTCTGGCGGCGCCCGGCGCGAGGGAAAGAGTGCAGGATGGGACGGACGGCTAAGATACTGGTTGCCGGCGCAGGTGGAGCGCCCTCGGAAGGCGTGATCCATTCATTGAACAGAGCCGGCTTCGAGACTGTCGGGATGGGTAGCGAGCCCACCGACCTGATATTGTCGGCCGCCTCGCGCAAATATTGGGTTCCTTACGCGAACGCCCCTGAGTACAAAGGGCGCTTGCTCGAGATACTGCGGTTCGAGAAGCCCGATCTCGTGCATTTCCAGAATGATCTCGAGATTTATCACGCGTCCTTGCTGCGCGATGAGATCGTCGAAACCGGCGTGAAAATATTCATGCCAAGCCACGAAACGATCGACGCCTGCGTTCACAAATACAAATCCTGGCAGAAATTCAAAGCTGCCGGAATCAAAGTGCCCGAGAATATTCTCATCCATAACGAAGAAGATTTGCGAAGGGCGTTTGATACGCTTGGCAAGCAACAAGGGAACATATGGTTGCGCGCCTCATCAATCGGAGGGGGCGGAAAAGGCGCATTGCCGACATCGAGCTTCGAATTCGCCAAGGCCTGGATCGACCACTACAAGGGGTGGGGCGATTTTGTCGCGGCCGAGATGCTCACCAAGGATACAGTCACCTGGCTCTCCATTTGGCGCGAAGGCGAACTCATTGTGGCGCAGGGCAGGGCGCGGCAGGGATGGACTCACGGCAGTCGCGCGGTCTCCGGGATTACCGGCGTGACCAAGGTGGGCGTAACATTCTCGAGCCCCGAGCTGGACCGTATCGCCGAGAGCACAATCCGCGCCGTTGATCCGAAGCCGCATGGAATATATGGCGTCGATCTCGCCTATGACGCGGAGGGCGTCCCCAATCCGACCGAGATCAACATTTCGCGTTTCTTCACGACGATTCTGTTCTTCACCGAAGCGGGCCTCAATATGCCCGAGATCTTCGCGAATCTGGCGCTCTTTGGTGAAAGGCCCCGGCTCGAGAAGGTGAGGTCTCCCCTGAAGGACGGGCTCATGTGGCTTCGAGGCATGGACCGCGCGCCAATGCTTTGCACGGAAGCCGATTTGAATAGCCAGATCGACTATGGGCGGCATTCATGATCCCGTCAGGGGCGCATTGGGGCTTGTAGGAGGCCATCCGCCGCCTCTCCTACGGCGTTGACACCGGGTGGCGTTGGCCCGATAAATACCGCCGAAAGGCGGCGCGCCGGCATCGCCGTAGCTCGTGAGAATGATTGTGCACATCAACGGCGCAATGGTCGCCGTGGAACACGCGCCGGTCCACGACATGGTGTTCAATGTCGCAAAGATGCGAACGGTGTCTGTTATCGAATGAATTGCCTGATTGATCTCGATGGAACGCTGCTGGATGCGAGCGGTCGTCTGTACGGCTTGTTCTGCGAGATGATCGGTGACGACGCCAGTCTCAGCCTGCGGCAATACTGGGACCTGAAGAGAGCAAAGCAAAGCCACGCCGTCATCCTGAAAGAGCGCTTTGGCTACAGCGACGAAGAAATCCGGGATTTCGAGCGACGGTGGCTTGATCGCATCGAGGATGAGGACTGGCTTGAACGGGACACGCCGTTTGAGGGAGTCGGCGCTCATCTGGAAACATTGGCGCAAAGCGTCGACCTTCATCTCTTGACCGCGAGGCAAAGGCCCGAGATGGTCCGGCGCCAGCTGGAAAAGATGGGGTGGTCGTCCTTGTTCAAGAGCCTGCTGATCACGGGCGGCAAGCGAAGCAAGGATGAGCTTCTCGAGGGAGCAGCGCTGGAGCCAGCCGATTGGCTGATCGGCGATACGGGATACGACGTGAAGGTCGGAAAAAAACTGGGTGTGAGAACGGCCGCCGTCAGCAACGGTTTTCTCAGTCGCGAGAGCCTGGCGCCCTATGATCCCGACGTGTTGCTGGATAAGTTTACCGACTTTGTCCCCTGGGCAATCGACGATCGCAGGTAAGAAGAGGAACCATGAGCACGCAACAATCGGCGCATGAGACAGAGCTGCGGACTCTCAACAACATCGCTCTCGCTGGGCGGCCGGACGCCAACGCCAACCGCGCCTTGGTGGAATACACATTCTCCGTCGTCCGCCGGTATTTCAAACCGGGCTCCATACTGGAGCTGGGGCCGGCGGAAGGCATAATGACCGATCTGCTCGTCACGCTGAATCAGCCGCTCACGCTCGTCGAAGGGTCGGAGGCTTTCTGCAATCAGATCAGGGCGCGGCATCCTGGCCTGACGGTCGTTCATTCGCTGTTCGAGGGTTTCACGCCGCAGAACAAGTTCGACAACATTCTCATGGGCCATGTTCTCGAGCACGTCGAAAATCCGGTTGACATTCTGAAAAAGGCTCGGTCCTGGCTTGCGCCCGGCGGCAGGATCCTCGCGGCCGTTCCGAACAGCCGCTCCCTCCATCGGCAGGCGGCTGTTTTGATGGGGCTTCTTCCTTTCGAGGAGGCGCTCAATGAATCGGATACGCGCCAGGGCCACCGCCGGGTTTACAATCCCGAAACTTTCAGGCGGGATTTCAATGAGGCCGGCCTGGAGATCGAAGTGTTCGGCGGCTATTGGATCAAGCCGGTCTCGAATGCGCAGATCGAGGCAAGCTGGAGCGAGGCCATGCTGTCGAGCTTCATGAAACTCGGCGAACGCTATCCCGATATCGGGGCGGAGATTTACATCATCGCCAAAGCTTGATCCGCGGCCAATGGAGGCTCGCGGCCAGCGCAAGGCCCTCGCGCCGCAAGGCGGGCGCAGGGCTGGGCGGCGAAAATCGGGTTGAAAAATCTCCTCGGCCGATTACGAAGGGGGCGAGGGGTTTTCGCCTCGGCGGGGCAAGACCGGGCGGCGCCCGCCGCTTTCGAACAAAGCAAGAGGTTGAAATGACGGCTCGTATCTATCGCCAGTCTCCGAGCGTGACCCAGTCGGGACCGGGATCGGACAAGCCCTGGCGGCTCGATTTCGATCTCGAATCGCCGCGCTCCATCGAGCCGCTGATGGGCTGGACCAGCTCTGCGGACATGAAGCAGCAGATTCGCCTGCGCTTCGTCACCAAGGAAGAGGCCGTGGCCTATGCCGAGCGGACCGGCATTCCCTACCGGGTCGAGGAGCCCAAGCCGGACAACGCCTCGCGCCGCACGGCGTCCTACTCCGACAATTTCCGCACGAATCGCATAGGCTTGTGGACGCACTGAGAGACGGCGTCCGGCCCCGTAGCTCAGCTGGATAGAGCAACCGCCTTCTAAGCGGTAGGTCACAGGTTCGAATCCTGTCGGGGTCGCCAGCGCGACGCGCGCTTCTCCACAAATGACATATTCGCGCGCTCAACTCGGGCAAAGCCGGGCGGGCTGCTGAAAGGGAAGGGCGAGGATGCGGGACCGTCTTGCGGTCTTCCTGGCGCTGGGGCTCGCGCTGTCTTTTGCACCCGCGCCGGGCGCGGCGCAGGGCCTGCTCGAATTCCTCTTCGGCCCCGATCCGACGCCGCAGCAGGCGGCGCCCCGTCCGCGCGAATCGGCTCCCAGCCGCCGCGCCGGGGCGCCAGGGTCCGGAGGCGCCAGACCGGGCGCGGGCTTCGCCTCCGATCCCGGCGCCGGCGGCTTTTGCGTGCGCACCTGCGACGGCTATTTCTTCCCGCTGATCAAATCGACCCGCGCCACGCGCCAGCAGTCCTGTCAGCTTGCCTGTCCCTCGGCGGCCATGGACGTCTATGACGGTTCGACGATCGAGAGCGCCCGGAACCGCAAGGGCCAGCGCTATTCCGCCTTGCCCCGCGCCTTCGCCTTCCGCGACAAGGCGTCCGGCGACTGCGTCTGCAATGATCCGGGAAGCGCCGAAGCCTATTCCGAACGCGCCTCGAAAGACGACCCCACGCTGCAAAACGGCGACATCCTCGTCGAGACGGACGGCGCCTTCGTCTATAGCGGCTCGAAACTCGTGCCGCTCGGCGAGGCCGCCGTCTCGTCCAATCTCCGCAACCGCCTGCGCGCCATGCTGCGCCGCAGCCCGATGACGCCGCCCGTCCTCACCGGAACCATCGCGCCGGCGCCGCCGGCTCTCGAGATCAGCAAGGACGATCAGGCCGGCGTTGCGGCCGCGCGACAGGCGGCGCCTTGATTTCCTGCTTTACAGAAAGCCGGGGCGCGGCTATCCCGCCGGGGCCTTTCGTGACGTTTTTGTGACAAGGCGAGGGTCGTCGGCTCAACGTGGGGGGCGCAAATGCTGTCGTGGTTCCAGGCCCTGATGCCGCGAGAAGAAGGATTTTTCGACCTCTTCGAGCGCCATGCCGAGACGCTCGTGGCCGGCGCCGGGGCGCTGCGCCGGATGCTCGACGGCGGCGAGGGCTATCTGAGCTGCTGCCAGGAAATCCGCCGGCAGGAACACGCCGCCGACGATATCACCCGCGAGGCGCTGCTGGCCGTTCGCCGCACCTTCATCACGCCCTTCGACCGCAGCGACATTCGCGACCTCATCGTGGCGATGGACGACACGATCGACCAGATGCACCAGACGGCGAAAGCGACGCAGCTCTACGAGGTTCGGGAGTTCGACGCCTCGATGCGCCGCATCGGCGACATCATCGTCCAGTCGGCCGAGCTGACGCGCAACGCCCTGCCGCTCCTGCGCGCCATGAGCCAGAACGCCGCCAAGCTCAACGCCTTCAGCGAGGAAATCACCCGCATCGAGGACGAGGCCGACGCCATCCACGATCATGGCCTCAAAGAGCTCTTCCGCCTGCATCGCACGAGTGACCCGATGGCTTTCGTCGTGGGGTCGGAGCTTTACGGCCATCTGGAAAAGGTGGTCGACGGCTTCGAGGATGTCGCCAACCGGGTGACGGGCATCGTCATCGAGCATAGCTGAAAGGTTCAGCATGGCCGACGCACCGCTTCTCCTTTACGCGTTGATCGCGGTCGCGCTGGCCTTCGACTTCCTGAACGGCCTGCACGACGCCGCCAATTCCATCGCCACCATCGTTTCGACGCGCGTGCTGCGGCCGCAATACGCCGTCTTCTGGGCGGCCTTCTTCAATTTCGTGGCCTTTCTGTTCTTCGGCCTCCATGTGGCGCAGACAGTGGGCTCGGGCATCATCTCGCCGCAGATCGTCGACGACAAGGTCATCTTTGGCGCGCTGATGGGCGCGATCTCCTGGAACGTCATCACCTGGGCGCTCGGCATCCCCTCGTCGAGCTCTCACGCGCTCGTCGGCGGCCTTGTCGGCGCCGGCGTCGCCAAGACCGGAACAAGCGCGATCGTCTGGAGCGGCCTCCTCAAGACCGGCTCGGCGATCGTTCTCTCGCCGGCGCTCGGCTTCGTTCTGGCGCTGCTGCTGATTCTCGCGGTTTCCTGGATTTTTGTGCGCCGCACGCCGCTCGCGGTCGATACGCTGTTTCGGTCGCTACAATTCGTTTCCGCCTCGCTTTACTCGCTCGGACACGGCGGCAATGATGCGCAGAAGACGATGGGGGTCATCGCCGTACTGCTCTATTCGCATGGCGTCTATGGCGGCGACTTCAAGGTGCCGTTCTGGGTGGTGCTGACCTGCCAGGCGGCGATGGGACTGGGCACGCTCTTCGGCGGCTGGCGGATCGTTCACACCATGGGCTCGAAGATCACGCGGCTGACGCCGATGCAGGGCTTTTGCGCCGAGACAGGCGGCGCGATCACCCTATTTCTTGCGACGGGCCTCGGCATTCCGGTGTCGACGACGCACACAATCACCGGCGCCATTGTGGGCGTCGGCGCGGCGCGGCGGGTCTCGGCGGTGCGGTGGAGCGTCGCCAAGGACATCGTCATCGCCTGGATCGTAACCATGCCGATGTCGGCCTTCATCGCCGCGGCTTTTTACACGGGCGCGAGTTTCTTTGGATGAAGCAGGCGAAGAAGGAGCCGAAGGCCAAGAAGAAGAGCGAGCGGCCCTCCACGCCACGTCTGCAATATGGGGCCTTGCCGTGGCGCGTGAGCGAGGAGCATGGCCTGGAAATCCTCCTTGCGACCTCGCGCGACACCAAGCGGTGGGTCATTCCCAAGGGCTGGCCGATGAAGGGCCGCAAGCCCCACATCGTCGCGGCCATAGAGGCGCAGCAGGAGGCGGGGCTTCACGGCAAGATTGAAAAATCGAGTCTTGGCGTATTCGACTACGAAAAACGGATGAAGGGCGGCGGCCTCGTGGAGTGTCGGGTCGAGGTTTACGCGCTGCGTGTGGAGCGGCAGCGTAAGAAATGGCCGGAGAAGGGGCAGCGCGTCACTTACTGGTTCCCCTTCGCCGTCGCGGCGGGACAGGTGGACGAGCCCGGCCTGCGCGAGATTATTCTGGCCTTCGGGAAATCAGTGAAGCCTTGAGGGAGAGGGCGTCCCCAAGCCTGGCGAAGCCCGCGTCAAGATCGTCCTTCAGGTCGGCGACATCCTCGAGCCCGATCGAGAAGCGCAGGGCCGGGCCTTCTGGCGCCCAGCGGGTGGCCGTCCGGTAGGGGGCGCAGTCGAAGGGCAGGATAAGGCTTTCATAGCCGCCCCAGGAATAGCCAATGCCGAAGAGCTCCAGCCCGTCCACGAAAGCCTCGACGGCCTCCTTGGGGGCTGGTTTCAAAATGATCGAGAACACGCCCGACGAACCGGAAAAGTCGCGCTTCCATATATCGTGGCCCGGATGGCTTGGCAGGGCGGGGTGCAGCACGCGCACGACCTCCGGGCGCGCGGCCAGCCAGTGCGCAATGTCCAGAGCGGCGCGGCCTTGCGCCTTCAGCCGCAGCGCCATGGTTCGCATTCCGCGCAAGGCGAGCGCGGCGTCGTCCGGGCCGGCCCCCATGGCGAAAAGATTGAAGGTATGGCGCAGCCGCTTCGCCCATTTGGCGTTGGCCGAGACGAGCCCGATGAGAATGTCCGAGTGGCCGGAGAGATATTTGGTGCCGGCCTCGATGGCCAGATCGCAGCCGCGCTCGTGCGGCGGGAAGAGCAGGGGCGTCGCCCAGGTGTTGTCGATGACGATGCAGACGCCCTTCTCCCGCGCCGCCGCAGAGATGGCCGGAACGTCCTGTATCTCCATGCTCTGCGAGCCGGGCGATTCGACGAGAACGGCCGTCGTTTCGGGCCTGATCAGTGTAGCGATCCCGGCCCCGACGGCGGGGTCGTAATATTCCGTCGTCACGCCGAAGCGCGCGAGAAAACCGTCGCAAAAGGCGCGGGTCGGCGAATAGGCCGAGTCGGTGACGAGTAGATGCGCGCCGGCCTTGGTCGCCGTGAGCAAGGCGAGCGCGATGGCCGCGAGCCCCGAGGGGACGAGCACCGTCTCCGCCGCGCCGGCGATCTCGCTCCAGGCGCCCTCGAGCGCGCGCGTCGTGGGCGTGCCTTTGGTGCCGTAAGTGTAGGGCTGGCGCAGTAATTCCAAATCGCCCATGGTCGGGAACAGCACGGTCGAGCCGCGGTACACCGGCGGATTGACGAATCCGAAATGGTCAAAAGGCGCCCGCCCGGCCTGGGTCACCAGCGTCGCCATACTGTTTTTTCGCCGTTTTTTGTCCTTATCGCTCGCCATCGCCGTTCCGGTCGCGCCGTTTGCGCTTGCTGGAATCGAACCTAGTATAACAGCCATGCAAAGCCGAGCCTGACGATGATCGCCCGACGCTTTTTTCGCGCCGTCGCCGCAGCAGTCATGCTTGCGTTCGTGAGCCATGGCGCCTTTGCTCAAACGGAGCCGGGTCCGACCCTCGCGCAAGTGCTGCGGCGCGGGTATCTGTCCTGTGGCGTCACCGAGGCCGCGGGCTTCGCCCAGCCCGACGAAACGGGAACGTGGCGCGGCTTCGATGTGGATTTCTGCCGCGCCGTCGCGGCGGCCATCTTCGACGATCCCGCCAAGGTGCGCTTTCTCGGCCTCGGTCAAAAGGATCGCGTCTCGGCCCTGCAATCGGGCTGGGTGGACCTGCTCGCAAGCGCGGCGCCCTGGACGCAATCGCGGGATGGCGCGCAGCGCGTCGTCTATGCCGGCGTTTCCTTCCACGACGGCCAAAGTTTTCTCGTGCGCCGCCAGCGCAGCTTTGCCTCCGCCGCCGATCTTGCCGACGTTTCTGTCTGCGTGCAGCAGGGCACGTCGAGCGAGCTGGAACTGACCGATTTCTTTCACGCCCGCCGGACGCCCTACGCGCCGAAGTCCTTTCCGACGTTCGAGGAGGCCGCCGCCGGTTACGGCAAGAGCCAGTGCGACGCGCTGAGCGCCGACGCCTCGACCCTCTACGCGGCGCGGGCGAAGCTTACCGATCCGCAGGAGCACGACGTTCTCCCCGACCTTCTCACCAAGGCGCCGCGCGGCCCCGTCGTCAGGCAGGGCGACGATCAATGGCTCACGATCCTGCGCTGGGCGCTGTTTGCGATGATCGACGCCGAGGAGCTTTCAGTCTCGGCCGCCAACGCCGACGCCGCGCTGAAATCGGAAGACCCGCGCATCCGCCATCTGCTGGGAGTCGAAGGCGATCGCGGCGCGGGCCTCGCACTCGCGGGCGACTGGCCTTACCGCATTGTCAAGCATGTCGGAAATTACGCCGATGTCTTCGAGCGCAACCTTGGGCATAATTCGCCGCTCGACATGGAGCGGCGCGTCAACGCGCTATGGAACAAAGGCGGGTTGATGTATGCGCCAGCGGTCAGATGAGAGGGGTCTGAGGGGAGAAAGCGCGGCGGAGCTCTGGCCGCCGCTACGCCGTTTCGTCGAGATTGACGCGCGGATCGGCCGATGGGCGGTCGAGGGCGGGCCGTTCCGACGATTTTTCTACGAATTCATCAGGTTTGGATTGAAGCAGGCTTGGGCCTGCCTGTTCGGCGGCGTCATGCTCGCCTTGGTGCTGGCGACGCGGCTCTTCTATCCGCCAGATGCAGCTCTCAGCCGGTACGACTTCCTCTTTCTAGCCGCTCTGGGCGTTCAGGCGGCGCTGCTGCTTCTTCGCTTCGAGTCGGTGACAGAGGCGGGCGTCATCTTCCTCTTCCACCTGGTGGGCGTGGTGATGGAGCTGTTCAAGACCGCTCACGGCGCCTGGGTTTATCCCGAGACCGCCTTTTTTCGCATCGACGGCGTCCCGCTCTTCACCGGCTTCATGTACGCTTGCGTCGGCAGCTACATGATGCGGGCGTGGGAGCTGTTCGACTTTCGGTTTCGCAACCACCCCCCGATGTGGCAGGTCTCGCTGCTCGCCGTGGCGATCTACGTCAATTTCTTCGCGCACCACTATG
The DNA here is from genome assembly GCF_038070105.1 of Methylocystis sp. IM3. NCBI lineage: Bacteria > Pseudomonadati > Pseudomonadota > Alphaproteobacteria > Hyphomicrobiales > Methylocystaceae > Methylocystis > Methylocystis sp. IM3. The sequence goes on from NZ_JBBPBZ010000002.1 coordinate 1,921,116, forward strand.
TGGCCGACATGCGCGCGGCGCTTTTTGTCGCGACCGCGGCATTGTTCTGGCGCACGACCATTTACTACCGCATTCATCATTGCTGGCGTACGATGCCTTTGTTGCTGGCCGCGTTCCTCGCGTCGTGTTTCATCTGGCTGGCGGAAAACGCCAGCACTTACAGCCATATCTGGCTCTATCCCAATCAGTTGAACGCTTGGAGGCCTGTCGGCTTGGGCAAGCTCGGCTCCTGGTTCCTGTTGCAGATCGTCAGCTATGCGATGGTCGCGCTCGTCTGCAAACCGCAGCCGCCGAGCGAGGCGCCGTTGACGCGCTCGCGCGCCCGCCATGACGACCGGCTTCGCGCGGGGCTCTCAGCCTAGTCGTTGCGCCCGCGCCCACCACTCGGCCAAGGCCTCGCGCGAGGGCGCCACATCCTCGGCCAGAGGCCCGGCAAAGAGCCGCCATTCCTCGCGGAAATAAGGCGAGACCGCCGCAACGACGGGGATGCGCGCCATCATCGCGGCCCGGAAGGCGTCGCAGAGCCCGCCGCGCTCGGCTTCCTGCTTGGCGAATTTGCTCACGACGATGAGATCGGCGCCTGCGCGCGCCGCGCGTTCGACCGCCGCGCAGGCCAGCGCCAGCTCTCCGGCGTCGAGATTGCAGGCGACCGAACCGGGGCCGAGATCCTGCGAGATCAGGAACTCCGCTTCCGACGCCACGTCGCGCAGGAAGATCCGCGAGCGGCCCGAGGGGTCGGCGCCGCGCATCTGGGTGACGCCGCCGACGCGCAGGCCCGTATCGGTCAGTTCGAGCGCGAATCGCCGCATCAGCGACTGCACCGTTTCGCTTTCCTGCGCGGGGAGGGCCGCGATCGGGGTGGGCGGCAGGGCGTCGCGTTCCATCAGAACCCCTTTTTTCTTTGCGTTTCAGCGCCGGGAGCGGCCGACGCTAGCCGCGGCGGCACTTGTTTTGTATCGGAGGAAACCGATTTTATAATAACGTTACGAACAAGCGACGTGAACCTCAGTGGGCGATGACCGCAACAAGGCGCCGGCGCCGCGCCCCGCAGGCAAAGACAGCGCCATCGACGCCTTCCTCGAAAAGGCGCGCGGCGTCGCGGAGGCGGGCGGGCGCGGCCGGTTGATTTTTGCCCTCGACGCGACCATGAGCCGCCAGCCGACCTGGGATGTGGCGCAGTCCATTCAGGGCGAAATGTTTCGCGCCACGGCCCGGCAGGGCGGGCTCGACGTGCAGCTTGTCTATTTCCGCGGCTTCGGCGAGTGCCGCGCCTCGCGCTTTGTTTCGCAGGGCGAGGGTCTCGGCGCGCTGATGGGCCGCATTTCCTGCCAGGGCGGCAAGACCCAGATCGGCCGCGTGCTCGGCCATGCGCTCGACGAGGCGCGCGCGCGGCGCGTGGGCGCGCTCGTCTATATCGGCGACGCCATGGAGGAGAAAGCCGACCATCTGGCGTCGCTTGCTGGCGAACTCGGCCTGCTCGGGCTCAAGGCGTTCATGTTTCAGGAGGGCGACGATCCAGCGGCCAGGGCCGCCTTCCGCGAGATCGCGCGCCTCACGGGTGGAGCTTACGCCGCCTTCGATCTCTCGGCGCCGCGCCGTCTCGCTGAATTGCTGGGCGCCGCCGCCGCTTACGCCGCCGGCGGCCTGCCGGAACTGGAAAGACGCGCGGAGCAGGGCGAGGGCGCCGCCCGGCTGCTGCTGTCGCAGATGGGGTCACGATAAGCCATGCCTGTCCTTGTCGGAATAATCGCGCTTGCACTCGGGCTCTATGCGCTCAAGGCCTATACTCGGGCGTCGCCCGCGTTTCTCGCGCGGCTCCTCCGGCGGGGCGGCGGTTTTCTGCTGATGGCGCTCGGCGGATTGTTGCTGGCGCGCGGGCGCCTCGACTTCGGTATCGGCCTGGGGGCTACGGGACTCTGGCTGATGAGCCTTGGCTCTCAGACCGGGATGCGCAACGCGGGTTCGGGCGGGGGAGGCGTCTCTCGGGTGCGCTCGGCGATGATCGAGATGGAGCTCGACCACGCCACAGGGGCCATTCGCGGCATGATCCTCGCGGGCAAGGACGAGGGCAAGCGGCTGGACGCGCTGACCAGACCCGCTCTTCTCCAGCTCTACAACATTTGCCTCCGCGACGATCCGGAGGGCGCCCGCCTGCTAGAGGCGTATATGGACCGCCGCTTTTCCGGATGGCGTGCGGCAGGCGATCCGCACCGAAACGCGGGGAGCGGCGGCGAGACGGGCGCGCGCCGCTCGGGCACGATTACCGAGGATGAAGCTTACGAAATTCTCGGTCTGAAAAAGGGCGCGGCGGCGGCCGACATTGCCCGGGCCCACCGCGATCTGATGAAGAAACTTCATCCAGATCTTGGCGGGACGACGGATCTGGCCGCGCGGGTAAATGAAGCCAAGGATGTCCTGATGCGGCGCCATCACTAGGCGGCGCCGCGCGGGTTCGTCATGATCCCAGGTGGCGGACATGGCGGGCGACCTTCTCAGTTCTTCGTCGTGAAGCAGGCGAAGCCGGACTTCTTGAGCGCCTTGCAGGCCGACTGGGCGCTCTGCTCCTCGAGCCCCGCGAAGCGGGCGCGCCAGAGCGTCTCATTGCCCTTCTGCACTTTCTCGGTGAAAGCCCGCGCCGTGGGCGGGAAGCCCTGAAGCTGGCTCCGCGCGCGCGAAAGCATCTGATTGGCCTTCTCCGGGTCCTCGGCGGCGCCGATCTGAATCATCCAGCCCGGCTTGGTCGGCCGCGCGGCGTCGGCCTTCGCGACATTGGTCGTGCGGATGGCCGAGGGCGTCGTCGTGGCGACGGTGATTTCCTTGCCCCTGGCGGCGCGGCTCGAGGTGGAGCCGTCGATCACGGAGGCGAGCTCATGCTTGGGCAAATCCTTGCCGTGCGCCTTTTTGGCCGGCGCAGGCTCTTCCGCGACCCGCTTCTGAACGCCGGAGACGAAGGCGGGGCGGACTTGCGCGGCCTTTTCGACAGACTTCTCGGATTTTTCCCGCGCCGGGATCGCGGCGGGAGGAACCGGAGCGGTGACGGCGCGGCGCAGCGCCAGCGGCGCGGGCGCGGCGGCGGCCTCGTCCGGATCGGGGGCGAGCGCGGGCTCCTCGGCGTAGGCGAGCCGCTCCGGCTGGCGCGCAACCGCCGGCTGGATCGCGGGCTCGGGAGCGGCGACGCGAGGCTCCACGACACGGGACTCGGCGACGCGCTCTACCGAGGGCGCCTCGGCGGCTTCGTCCGGCGCCGAAGCGTCTTCCGTGATTGCGGCCGCCGTGCGGACGGACGCGCCGCCGCGGATATGCTCCTCGATCAGATTGGCCATGATGCGATCGCGGCCCGCCGCCGTGGTTCCGCCCATGACGACGGCCACGATGTGATGATTGCCCCGGCGCACGGAGGTCAGCAGGTTGAAGCCCGACGCGCGGGTGTAGCCGGTCTTGATCCCGTCCATGCCCTCGACGCGGCCGAGGAGATGGTTGTGATTGCCGTGCAGCGCGCCATTGTAGGCGAAGCTGTGGATGGAGAAATAACGATAGTAGCGCGGGAAGCGATCTTGAATCGCGCGCCCGAGGACCGAAAGGTCATAGGCGGTCGTGATCTGGGCGGGATCGGGCAGGCCCGAGGCGTTGGCGTAATGGGTGTTCCGCATCCCGAGCGCATGAGCCTTGCGGGTCATCATCTGCGCGAACGTCCGCTCGTCGCCGCCGATGTTCTCGGCGATGGCGCAGGCGATGTCGTTCGCCGATTTGGTCACCACGGCCTTGATGGCGTTCTCGACGCTGATGGTCTCGCCCGGCTGAAGCCCGAGCTTTGAGGGCGCCTGCGCCGCCGCATGGGAGGAGATCATCAGCGGCGTATCGAGCCGCAGACGGCCCTTTTCGAGCTGCTCGAAGAGCAGGTAGAGCGTCATCACCTTGGTGACCGAGGCCGGGTGACGCAGCTCGTGCTCATTTCGGGCGTAGAGTGTCTCGCCGCTGTTGCCGTCGACGACAATGGCCGCAAAGCCCCGGTGCTCGCCGATGATCGCGTCGCCGCCGCCAGCAGTCGAGGCGGTGAAACGGTGGCTGCGCTCATGCTGCGCGTAAGCGCGGTGATGTACAAAGTGGTGATGGAAAGCGTGATAGGAGCGATGGCCGTGGCGACGCGCTTCGGCCGGGATCGCCGTGATGGCAATGAAAGCCATGATGGCCGCAAAAATCGCGGCGAGGGAGCGGGGCTGAGCCAGGCGGTCCAGCAAACTCGATTTCGACATGGGTATACGCGCCCTTACGGAAACTGGCACTTTCGGGAGGCGACAACCAGAAGTAGGAGTCGCAAAAACGCTACAGTTCCTCAGGGTAAGAGAATGCGGTTACTTGCGGGTTAAGCTTTTTTCCAAAACTGACAGGCATTTTTGCGCCGCAACATTTTTATTGACGATCTTTTGTGCAGCGCATATATTTTGGATGTTAGCCGGCGCGTACGCCGCGCCGCCAGGGGGCGGCGTATCTCAGGATGCAGCGCCAATATAGAGGACGAACCCCATGGTCGCCAATTTCGACAGCGTGCAGCAGATCGGAAAAGAGCAGTTCGAAGCTGTTTCCGCAGCCGCCGCGGCGGTCACGAAGGGCTGGCAGAGCATTGCGGCCGAGACGACCGATTATTCCAAGAAGTCTTTCGAGAAGAGCCGCCTGCTTGCTGAAAAGCTCATTGCGGTGAAGAAGATCGACGAAGCCTTCGCCCTCCAGACCGACTTCGCCAAGACGAGCTACGAGGATTTCGTCGCCGAGGCGACCAAGCTCGGCGAGCTTTACGCCTCGATCGCCAAGGACGCCTTCAAGCCGTTCGAGTCGGTGACGAAGACCTTCACGCCGGCCGAGTAAGGCTCCATCGGCGCCTCTTTCGTCCGGGGCGGCGCGACGGATTTCGCCCGGCGAGGCCAAGCTTCGCCGGGCTTTGCTTTTGTGGACGCCCGCAATCTGCTGTTTCGGCGGGGGCTGTAAATCATTAAACTTCGGCCATGAGCGCCGGAAAAGCTGGTTTCGTCCACCTCCATCTCCACACTGCCTTTTCTCTGCGCGAGGGCGCGCTGACGATCGGCAAGCTGATCGACCTCGCCGCGCGCGACGAACAGGCGGCGCTCGCCGTCACCGACACCAATAATCTCTTCGCCGCGCTGGAATTTTCCGAAAAAGCAGCCAAGGCTGGCATACAGCCCATCGCCGGCGTGCAACTGCGCGTCGATTTCGGCGACGCGAGGAGCAGCGGCGCCTCGGCGCGCGACGAGGGCAAGGGCAATATCGTCCTCCTCGCCAAATCCGAGACCGGCTATCTCAACCTCATGCGGATCGCCTCGCGCGCCTGGCTCGATACGGAGGAGGGCGACGAGCCGCATGTAACGCTCGCCGCTCTGGCCGAGGACGCTGCCGAGCTGATCGCGCTGACCGGCGGGCCGGATGGGCCGCTCGACCGCATGTTCGCGGCTGGCCAACCGGAATCCGCGCGGGCGCGACTGGAGACGCTGCTCGGCTTCTTCGGGGACCGGCTCTATCTGGAGCTTCAGCGCCACAAGCTCCCCTCCGAGCAGGAGGTCGAGCCGCAGCTTCTTGACCTCGCCTATCGAAAGGGCGTGCCTCTCGTCGCGACGAACGAGCCCTATTTCGCCGCGCGCAGCGATTTCGAGGCCCATGACGCGCTGCTCTGCATCGCCGAGGGCACGGTGACAGGCGTCGCCGACCGCCGCCGCGTCACGCCGGAGCATTATTTCAAGACCCGCGCGGAGATGCGGGCGCTCTTCGCCGATCTCGAGGAGGCGACCGCCAATACGGTCGAAATCGCGCGCCGCGTTAGCTACCGACCGCGCACCCGCAAGCCGATCATGCCGCGCTTTCTGCGCGACGCGCCGGACGACCGGCCGCTCACCGAAGTTGAGGCCGAGGAACTGCGCCGCCAGGCGACCGAGGGGCTGGAGGCCCGGCTCTCCGCCCATGGTCCGGCGGAGGGCTTTACCCGCGAAGACTATTCGGCCCGCCTCGACTTCGAGCTCTCGACCATCGAGAAGATGGGCTTTCCCGGCTACTTCCTGATCGTCTCGGACTTCATCAAATACGCCAAGGCGCAAGGCATTCCGGTGGGGCCGGGGCGCGGCTCGGGCGCGGGGTCGCTCGTCGCCTACGCCCTGACCATCACCGACCTCGATCCGCTGCGCTTCGGGCTGTTCTTCGAACGCTTCCTCAATCCCGAGCGCGTGTCGATGCCGGACTTCGACATCGACTTCTGCCAGACGCGGCGAGGCGAGGTGATCGATTACGTTCGCGACCGCTACGGCGCGGACCGCGTGGCGCAGATCATCACCTTCGGCTCCTTTCTCGCGCGCGGCGTGCTGCGCAGCGTCGGCCGCGTGCTGGAAATGCCGCTCGGCCAGGTCGACAAGCTCGCCAAGCTCGTGCCGCAGAACCCGGCCAAGCCCGTAACTCTTGCGGAGGCTGTCGCCGGCGAGCAGAAGTTGAAGGAGGCCGCCGAGCAGGACGAGCGCGTGGCGCGGCTGTTCAAGATCGCTGGGGCGCTCGAAGGGCTCTATTCCAACGCCTCGACCCACGCCGCGGGCGTCGTCATCGGCGACCGGCCGCTGCATCAGGTGACGCCGCTCTACCGCGACCCGAAGTCCGACATGCCGGCGACCCAGTTCAACATGAAGTGGGTGGAGCCGGCCGGGCTGATCAAATTCGACTTTCTCGGGCTCAAGACGCTGACCGTGCTCGCCATGGCGGGCAAGCTCGCCCGCCGCCGCGACCCGGATTTCGACCTCGCCAAGGTTCCGCTCGACGACAGGGACACATACGCCATGCTCGGGCGCGGCGAGACCGTGGGTGTGTTCCAGCTCGAAAGCGCCGGCATGCGCAAGGCGCTGGTCGAGATGCACGCCGACCGTTTCGAGGACATCATCGCCCTCGTCGCCCTCTACCGCCCCGGCCCGATGGCCAACATCCCGACCTATTGCGCGGTGAAGCACGGCGACGAGGAGGCGGATTACTACCACCCCAAGATCGAGCCCATCCTCAAGGAGACCTTCGGCGTCATCATCTATCAGGAACAGGTGATGCAGATCGCCCAGGTGCTCTCCGGCTATACGCTGGGCGAGGCCGACATGCTCCGCCGCGCCATGGGCAAGAAGATCAAGGCCGAGATGGACGCCCAGCGCGAGCGCTTCGTCAAAGGCGCCATCGAGCGAGAGGTGAAGGCCGATCTCGCCAATTTCATCTTCGACCTGCTGGCGAAATTCGCCGACTACGGCTTCAACAAATCCCACGCGGCGGCCTATGCGCTGATCGCCTATCAGACCGCCTGGTTCAAGGCGCATTACCCGGCCGAGTTCCTCGCCGCTTCTATGACCTTCGACAAGAGCCAGACCGACAAGCTGGCCGAGTTTCGCGACGAGGCGCGCCGGCTGGGCATTGCGGTTGAGCCGCCCTCGATCCGGCGCTCCGGCGTCGATTTCGACGTGGCGCCCGGCGCGGACGGCAAGCTCACGATCCGCTATGCGCTTTCGGCCATCAAGGGGGTGGGCGAGGGGCAGGCGGAGTCGATCGTCCGCTCGCGCGGCGACCGCCCCTTCACGAGCCTTTCCGACTTCGCGCGGCGCCTCAACCCGCGCGAGGTGAACAAGAAGGTGCTCGAAAATCTCGCCGCCTGCGGCGCCTTCGACGAGCTGGACCCCAATCGCGCCCGCGCCTTCGCCGCCATCGAGCCGATCCTCGCCGCCGCCAACCGCCACGCCGAGGACCGCAAGGCCGGACAGAACGCGCTCTTCGGGGAGGCCGAGGCGGACGACCTCGCGCTGCCCAAGGTCCAGCAATGGCCGGCGGGGGAGAGGCTCAGGCGCGAATATGAGGCGGCGGGATTCTTCCTTTCCGGCCACCCGCTCGATTCCTATGCCGGCCTCCTACCCAAATTGAGGGTGTCGCGCTGGACCAAATTCGTGGCCGACGTGAAGAACGGCGCCACCGCCGGCCGCCTCGCGGCGGTGGTTCTGGACCGCGCCGAGCGCCGAACCAAGTCCGGCTCCAAGATGGGCATCGTCCAGCTCTCCGATACGACTGGCCAATATGAGGCCATCCTTTTCTCGGAAGCGCTCAACCAGTATCGCGACGCACTGGAGAAGGGCGCCGCCGTTCTGGTCACGCTCTCGGCCAGCGTCGATGGCGACGAGGTGCGCGCCCGCATCGTCACGGTCGAGCCGCTGGCCGCCGCGGCCGCCCGCGCCCATCGCGGCCTGCGAGTCGTTGTCGGGGACAAAAGTCCGATCGATAGGATTAAAGACAGGATCTCCGGAAAGGGCGAGGGCGAGATTTCGGTCCTCGTCCGGCGCGATGTCGCGCCGGAAGAAATCGAAATACGCCTGCCGGGCGGCTATCCGGTCAACGCTGAAGTCGCCTCCGCGCTGCGGGAAATCCCCGGTGTGCTGGAGGTCGAATATTTGTGATGAAGTTCTTGTTGAACTTGAAGTTCAAGTTGAACTTAATTTTGTAAGTCACTGATATTAAAATATTTCAATTTTCATGTATCACTTTTAATCCATTTTCTCAGCACTGCTGAACCCGTTTTCGACCCATGCTGGGAAGTCCCAGACTGAGGCCGCCGGCCTTGAGGCTCCTCATTCAATGCCATGCCCGCGCGGCAAGAGGAGAGACGCCTCGCGCCAGCTCCACTGACATGGCCTGAATGGCAAGCCGAAGCGCTGATAGGAAAATGCTCCTGTTGATGGCGGCGTGGGAAAGGGAACGATGGCGGCGCATTTGACGTTAACCCAGTGCGCTCCTTCGATTGGCGGAGGGGCGTCGGGGGAGTCTGTCATGGGCGATTTTCTGGACGCGGCGCTCGGCGCCTCGGCGTCCTCCCTGCACGTACAGTTCGCCGCCTTTGTGATCATGGGGCTCGCCGTGGGGTGGGGCCTCGGGCAGCAATCGGGCAGATGGGGAGGCTGGTCTCCAACGCTCGCCATCATGGGCGTTTGCGGCGCCTGGCTCGGGGCGGAGCTGGCCTGCCTGATTGGGCGGGCGACGAGAGGCGGCGCGACCGAGTTCGTAGCCGCGTTTCTGGGCGCGGCGGCGCTTGCCTATGCGTGGCGCCGGCGGCATCCGCCATTATCGGAGCGACCCGACCACATTGCCCTTGGCCGGTTCAGCGCCTAGATAAAGGCGCAGGGGGAGGCTCCCTGTGCCCGTCATCGACCTCTTGAACAACGACCCGCGCCCGAAAACGGGCGCGCTGCGCCACCCTGAGAAAGCGGCCCGGCCCGATCAGCCCGTGCTGCGAAAGCCGTCGTGGATCAGGGTGAAGGCGCCGGGCTCCAAAGCCTGGGCCGAGACCAGCGCGCTCTTGAAGGACGCCGGCCTCGCCACGGTCTGCCAGGAAGCCGCCTGTCCCAATATCGGCGAGTGCTGGGAAAAGAAGCACGCCACCTTCATGATCATGGGGGAGGTCTGCACGCGGGCCTGCGCCTTCTGCAATGTCGCCACCGGTCTTCCGGCGCAGCTTGATCCGGACGAGCCGGACAGGGTGGCCGAAGCGACGAACGCCCTCGGCCTCTCTCATGTCGTCGTCACTTCGGTCGACCGGGATGACCTGCCGGACGGCGGCGCCGAGCATTTCGCGCGGACGATCCGGGCAATCCGGCAGATATGTCCCGGCGTGACGATCGAAGTGCTGACGCCCGACTTTTTGCGCAAGGAGGGCGCCCTCGAGCAGGTGGTCGAGGCGGCGCCGGATGTCTTCAACCACAATCTCGAGACCGTGCCGTCTCTCTATGTGACAGTGCGCCCCGGCGCCCGCTATTTCCACTCCCTGCGGCTCTTGCAGCGCGTCAAGGAGCTGAACCCTCGGCTCTTCACCAAATCCGGCCTCATGCTCGGCCTCGGCGAGACCCGCAACGAGGTGATGCAGGTGATGGACGACATGCGCTCGGCCGACATCGACTTCATCACGCTCGGCCAATATCTCCAGCCGACCCGCAAGCACCATCCCGTAGCCCGTTTCGTCACGCCCGAGGAGTTCGACGCCTATAAGGCGCTCGCCTTCGCCAAGGGCTTCGCCCATGTCGCCGCCTCGCCGCTCACGCGCTCGTCGCACCACGCCGGCGAGGATTTCGAGCGGCTGCGGAAGGCGCGCACGGCGGGAGTCGATATGGACAGCTCGGCGGAATGACGCTGACACTTTCCGACGTATCGTGGTGTCACTTTTTTAGGGATGCGAAGAGCGCCCGACTGTCGAGATCGAGCTGTTAACCTGATCCTGAGCCTTGTCGACAATAATTGTCGACGCGTGACGCCGTGGAAGGCATGGCGGAGGCTTGGATACGGAGTTCCAGCAATGAGAAAGATCAAGGAGTTTTTGGCCGATGACTCTGGCGCAACGGCTATCGAATACGGCCTCCTGACAGCGCTGCTTTGCACCGGCATCATTGCGTCGACCAGGGCGCTAGGAACGAAGCTTTCGACGACCTTCGCGGCGGTCACGGGCAACCTTTAGGTTCGTCTACAGGGGGCGCATGAGCCTTCGAGCGCCCTGCGCCCAAAGCGGCAGGGGTCGAGATGCGCTCGGCGCCTGGTTTTTTAGGCCCAGCTCCCGGATGGCCGCACCGGCGCCCCTCCGAGTGTGCCCCCCCCCGTGAGACGCGCGAGAGCGCACGCCCTCCCGCTCTGGCGCTCCCGGCCCAGAGCGGGCGAGGGCCGCCCGTAATCTTCGGCGTTCTCACCCTCGGGCGGGCAGGGCGCCGTGGCTCCAGAAGCCTTTTTCGGGCGCGGATTGGTCTTTCCCGGATGAGCGCGCCCCCGGCATATTTCCTTCCTTTCACAGGCGACGTAATCTCCAGCGCTATCGAAGCCGTCGACGAGCACGTTTCCTCCCCGGCGGAAATCGCTTAAAAGCCCGGACCCATGAAAAGCTTTCGCACGCGCCGCCACGTCTCCCACAGCGCCGCTGACATGTTCGCCCTGGTCGCCAATGTCGAGACCTACCCGCAATTCGTGCCGCTCTGTGAGGCCATGCGAGTCCGCCGCCGCGCGGAAGTCGCGCCGGGGGTCGTCGAGCTGGTGGCCGAGATGCAGGTCGGCTTCAAGGCCATCTGCGAACGCTATACGAGCCGCGTCACCTGCGACTCGAACACGCTCGAGGTGAGGGTCGGCTACATCGACGGGCCGTTCCGCAAGCTCGACAACCGCTGGTCCTTCCGTGAAGAGGCGCCGGGACCCGACGGCGCGCCCCGCTCGATCATTGATTTCTTCATCGCCTACGAATTCAAGAGCGTGGCGCTCGGCCTTGTCATGGGCGCCATGTTCGACAAGGCTTTCCAGAAATACGCCGACGCCTTCGTGAAGCGCGCCGACGAGGTTTATGGCCGGCGTCGGGCGCCGAAATAAGACCTGTCCGTCGGAGAAAGGCCCCACCGGCGCGCGATCGCGGCGCCGGACCGTCCAACTCACCTTCCTGATGAATTACGTCCAGCGTAAAAACTTTACGTCGCACGTAATTTACGTCACAGCATAAATACGGGAAGCGTAATTCCAGCGCTAATCATGATCCGGTCGGGCGCGCATCGCCTTGACGCCGCCACGCAGTTTCTTGCCTTCCAGGCGACGGATTTTCGAACCGAGCGTCGGTTTGGTCTTGCGCCGCGGGGGTGGCGGCGGGGCGGCGGCTTCACGGATCAGGTCGATAAGGCGCTCGATGGCGTCGGCGCGGTTTCGCTCCTGGGTCCGGTGGCGCTGCGCCTCGATGATGATCACGCCATCCTTGGTGAGCCGCGCGCCCGCCAGACGCTCCAGCCGCGCCCGGACGCCCTCGGGAAGACTCGGAGACCGCCGCGCGTCGAAGCGCAGGCGGACGGCGGTCTCGACCTTCTGCACATTCTGTCCGCCGGGGCCGGAAGCGCGCAGGAATTCGAGCGTGATTTCCCCGTCTTCGAGCCAGAGGAATGGCGTGATTCGTATCATGGCGGGTCCCAAGCCTTTTCGGGCGCTGCGCGAAATTCATATCAATCGGCGCCCCGGCTCGGGGAATGTCAAGACGAGAGCGTTGATTATAACTATCGTTCTAACGCCATATAATTTTACGAACGTTAGAACAACGGCAGGCAATTTCTGGCCCTTGCGAAAAAGGCTACAAGGGGCAGGCGCGCAGACAGGCGACGGCTCGAAAAATGGCGCAGAGACATCCTTTCCACGGACGGCGCGCCGCGATCGCCACCATGCACGACAAGGACCGCGTCATCGGCGAACCGCTGTCCCGCCTGGGTTTGAGCGTGGCGCTCGTCGCCGATGTGGATACCGACAGCCTGGGCGCCTTTACCGGAGAGATCTCGCGCTTCGGGAGCATGCTCGACGCCGCGCGAGCCAAGGCGCGCCTCGCCATGGCGCATTCCGGCGCTCCGATCGGCCTGGGAAGCGAAGGCGCCTTCGGCCCGCCTCCCATCGTCCCGTTCCTCGCCTCCGGCGTGGAGCTCATCGTTTTGCTCGACGGGGAGAGAGGGCTCGAAATCACCGCCCAGAGACGGACGCGGACGAACTACGATTCGACCGCCGTGCGGCGCGCCCGGCTTCGGCGTCGAGACCGTGCTGCGCGGCTTGCCCTGCGCCGACTGCGGCGCGCCGACCCGTATCGTCCGCGGGGAGCTGCATCGCTGCCGCGGGTGCGGCTTCGAAGCGCAAAGGCATATGCGCCCGCCGTCCCTGCGCGCCGATGCGCAGTGCTGCGATCTCTGCAACCCCTGAGCGCCTCAGAAATATCCTTCCCGCTTCTTCTGTTCGAGCGAGCCGCCGTCCTCGCCGTCGCTGATCCGGCCCTGCCGCTCGGAAACCCGCGCGTCCAGCGTTTCGTCGAGAACGGAAGCGATGTCGGTCGCCTCCGATTCGATCGCGCCAGTCACGGGCCAGCAGCCGAGCGTTCTGAACCGCACCCGCCTCATCTCGATCTCGTCGCCCGGCTGGAAACGCATCCGCGCCTCGTCGTCCACGACCACGAGCGCCTCCTTGCGCCGCACGACAGGGCGAAGCTGCGAGAAATAAAGGGGCGCCAGTTCGATCTCCTTCTGCATCGCGTAAACCCAGATGTCCTGCTCCGTCCAGTTCGAGAGCGGGAAGACGCGCGCGGACTGGCCGCACCCGAGCCGCAGATTGAATTGCCGCCAGAACTCGGGCCGCTGATGGCGGGGATCCCAGACGTGATTGTTTTCCCGCACGGAAACAATGCGCTCCTTGGCGCGGGACCGCTCTTCGTCGCGCCGCGCCCCGCCGAAGATCACGTCATATTTGCCCCGGTCGAGCGCCCCCTTCAGCGGCTCGGTGCGCATGAGCAGCGTGTAACGGTCCCCGTAATCAAAGGGATTGAGGCCCGCCGCGCGCCCTTCCTCATTGGCGTGCGCGATCAGATCGAAACCATGGCGGCGCGCGAAATCGTCTCGAAATTCGATGAGCGAGCGAAACTCCCAGGTCGAGTCGATGTGCAGGAGGGGGAAGGGCGGCTTGCTCGGGTAGAAGGCGCGCAACGCCAGATGCGCGAGGACGGTCGAGTCCTTTCCCGCGGAAAACAGCATCACCGGATTGTCCGCCTCGGCGGTCGCCTCCCGGATGATGTGAATGGCCTCGGCCTCGAGCCATGCCAGATGAGAAAGCGCCCGCCCCATCGCTCTGTCCCTTAATTAGAAAATAGCGGGGGTCAGACTGCGATGTTGCAGCGCATTCAGCAAGGTTGGAGGCACGAAATAGACGCGAAATCCGTAACTTATTCAAATATACGATGAGCTCCATCGGCCCCGCCTATGGAGCGCCCCCGCCACCATCGCCGGTCAGCCTTCCGGCAGCCGCACCGTGGCGATCGCCAGCGCGGCTATGCCTTCGCGGCGTCCTGTGAATCCGAGATTCTCCGTCGTGGTCGCCTTGATGGCGACGCGGCCGATGTCGAGGCCCATGATTTTCGCCAGGCTGGCGCGGATCGCCTCGCGGTGCGGGCCGACCTTCGGCGCCTCGCAGACGACGGTCGCGTCGACATGCGCGATCATGCCGCCGCGTTCGCGCACGAGCTTGCAAGCGTGGGCGAGGAAAATCTCGGACGCCGCGCCTTTCCATTGCGGGTCGGATGGGGGGAAATGCGCGCCGATGTCGCCCTCGGCGATTGCGCCAAGCACGGCGTCGGTGATGGCGTGCATGAGAACGTCGGCGTCGGAATGGCCCGCGAGCGCATGGCTGTGCGGGATTGCGACGCCGCCAAGCCAGACTTTGTCGCCTTCCGCGAAGGCGTGCACGTCATAGCCCTGGCCCATGCGCACATCGGGCAGGGCGGCGAGGGAAGGGGGTGCGAGCTGTTGCATGGCGCGGGCAAAATCCTCCGGCGTCGTAAGCTTGAAATTTCGCGCATCGCCCGGAAAGACATGCACGGCGCAGCCGGCAGCCTCCGCGATCATGGCGTCGTCGGTGTATTCGCGCCCGCCCGCGGCGGCCTCGCGATGCGCGGCGAGGATGAGCGGGAAGCGGAAAGATTGAGGCGTTTGCACCGCGCGCAGGCGCGCGCGATCCGGCGTCGCGACGACGAAGCCCGCCGCGTCGATCTCCTTTACCGTATCATTGAGCGGCACGCCCGGAACCGCCGCGCCATGGTCGCGGGCGGCGGCAATGGCGCGGGCGACGAGCGCCGGATCGGCGAAGGGCCGCGCGGCGTCGTGGATCAGCACGATCTCGGGCTCGGCCTCTCGCGCAATGGCCTCCAGCCCGTTGCGGACGCTCTCCTGCCGAAGCGCGCCGCCGAGCGCAGGGGCGGCGAGGGCGGCGCGGGCCGAATCGGTCAGCTCCGAAACGCTCGCGGCATAAAGCGCCCGGTCGTCGGGATGAATCACGACCGTAAGCCGCGCGGCAGGCGCGGCGGCGTGCATCGCCTCCAATGTGCGGGCGAGCACGCTGGCGCCGGCGAGGCTGCGATATTGTTTCGGTAGACCTTCACCGGCGCGGGAGCCCCGCCCGCCGGCGACGACGAGGATGGAAACCAGGGTCTGATCGGACATGCCGCTCTGTGTCGCTTTTCGCGCCGTCCGTCAAACTACCGTCTCAAAAGCGGAGCAGTGACAAAAAGTCATGTTGCAACTGCGAAGAGCCCTGCTTATGCTGTGTGCAAGATGGATAATGCCGAAAAAATAGGCCCGCAGCCCGTGCAGGCGAATTTGCGGATTGGTCCCCTGAGCCTTTCGGGCCGCGCCTTTCTCGCGCCCATGGCCGGCGTCACCGACCCGGCCATGCGGCGAATCGCGGAGCATTATGGCGCCAGCGTCACCGTGAGCGAGATGATTACTGCTGCGGGCGTTGCGCGCGGCGACCGGGAGACCGCGCTGCGGCTCGGTCAGGCGCGCAAGACAGAGTCCGCGCCGCGGGTGATCCAGATCGCGGCGCGCGACGCGGCCGGAATCGCCGCCGCCGCCAAACATGCGGAAGACGCCGGCGCCGACTGGGTGGACATCAATATGGGCTGTCCCTGCAAGCGGGTGACCGGCGGCCTCGCCGGCGCGGCGCTGATGCGCGATCTCGACCAGGCCGCCGCGCTCATCGCCGCCGCGCGGGCGGCGATCCGCGCGCCGCTCAGCGTGAAAATGCGGCTCGGCTGGGACGACGCCGCCCGAAACGCGCCCGAACTCGCCCGCCGCGCCGAGGCCGAGGGCGCCGCCCTCGTCACCGTTCATGGCCGCACGCGGCAGCAGTTCTATACGGGCTCGGCCGATTGGGCGGCGATCGCCGAGGTCAAGGCGGCGGTGTCGATCCCGGTCGTCGCCAATGGCGACTGCAAGAGCGTGGAGGACGCGGCTGACATGCTCAAGGCGTCGGGCGCCGATGCGGTCATGATCGGCCGCGCGGCGCAGGGGCGTCCCTGGCTCGTGGGCGACGTCGCCCATTATCTCGCGACCGGCCGGCGGCGGGCCGAGCCGGCGCTTTCGGAGCGGGGAGAGGCGGCGCGCCTGCATCTCGACGGGCTCTTGACCCAAATGGGCGCGGGGGCAGGGCTGCGCCACGCCCGCAAACACCTCGCCGCCTATGTCGACGAGGCCTTCGGCGCAGGCTTTCCGGAGGTCGCCGATCTTCGCCGCGCGCTGGTGACGTCGAATTGCGCGCAGGAGGCTTTTCGGCTGATCGACGCCATCTTCATCACAAAGACGCAAGAGGCTGCCGCATGAGCCTGTCGGATCGCTCCGGGCGCGACGATCCCCGTCGCAGGGAGCTGGGCCCGCTCAAGATCATTGACGAGCGCAGCCGCAGCGGCATGCTCGAGGCCCTGCCCAACGCCATTTTCACCGTCACCCGCGACGGCGTGATCGAGGACGCCAACGCGGCCGCCGAATCCTTCTTCGAACTGGGCAAACCGCTGCTGATCGGCCAGAAAATCGGCCGGCTTCTGCCCTTTGGCTCGCCGCTCATCACGCTCATCCAGCATGTGCGGGACCGGGGCGCCGCGATCAACGAGTACAAGATCGACCTCGGCCGCCCCGGCCAGGAAGGCGACCGCCGCGTCGACGTGCATTGCGCGCCGCTCGCCGAGGTCGAGGGCCTGGTGCTGGTCATGCTGCAAGAACGAACAATTGCCGATAAAATAGACAGGCAGCTCAGCCACCGCGCGGCGGTGCGCTCGGTTTCCGGGCTGGCGTCCATGCTCGCCCATGAGATCAAGAATCCCCTGTCCGGCATCCGCGGCGCGGCGCAACTCCTGGAGCCCGGTCTGTCGGACGCGGATCGCGCGCTGACGCGGCTGATCTGCGAAGAAACGGACCGCATCGTCCGCCTCGTCGACCGGATGGAAGTCTTCTCCGACGCCCGACCGCTCAAGCGCGAGCGCGTCAATATTCACTCGGTTCTGGACCATGTGAAGCAGGTGGCGCAAAGCGGCTTCGCGCGCCGGATCAGATTCGTCGAGAATTACGATCCCTCGCTCCCACCGGTCCATGCCAATCGGGACCAGCTCGTGCAGGCGTTCCTCAATCTCGTGAAGAACGCCGCCGAGGCGATCGGCGGCGATGCGCTCGACGGCGAGATCGAGCTTTCGACCGCATTTCGGCCCGGCGTCAGCCTACGCGCGCTGGGGGCGCGGAATCCCGTCGGCCTGCCGCTGGAATTCTGTGTGCGCGACAACGGCCCCGGCGTGCCGGACGACATCGCCGCCCATCTCTTCGATCCCTTTGTGACTACAAAGGCCTCGGGAACTGGCCTCGGTCTTGCACTGGTGGCCAAGATCGTCAACGACCACGGCGGCATTATTGAATGCGACTCCCTACCCAGACGCACGACCTTTCGAATTCTGATGCCCATGTATCGCGCCAAGCCGGCCGAACAGCAGGAGGGCAGGCGTTCATGAGGTTTTGCGCCCGCAGGAGAATGGTCTGATGACGAGAGGCGAGATACTTGTCGCCGACGACGACGCCGCCATCCGCACCGTCGTCGCGCAGGCGCTGTCGCGCGCGGGTTACGAGGTGCGCACCACCGGCACGGCGGCGACTCTCTGGCGCTGGGTGCAGTCGGGCGAGGGCGATCTCGTCGTCACCGATGTGGTGATGCCGGACGAAAACGCCTTCGAGCTTCTCCCCCGCATCAAGAAGCTTCGGCCCGAGCTGCCGATCATCGTGATGAGCGCGCAGAACACCTTCATGACCGCGATCCGCGCCTCGGAGCGGGGCGCCTATGACTATCTGCCCAAGCCTTTCGACCTGAAGGAGCTCGTCGGCATTGTCGGCCGCGCCATGGCCGAGCCGCGGAAATCCGGCGAGGAGGAGCGGCCCGAGGAGATGGAGGGCATGCCGCTCGTCGGTCGCTCGCCGGCGATGCAGGAGATCTACCGCGCGCTCGCCCGGCTGATGCAGACCGACCTGACGGTCATGATCAACGGCGAGTCTGGCACCGGCAAGGAGCTGGTCGCCCGTGCGCTGCACGATTATGGCAAGCGCAAGAAAGGCCCCTTCGTCGCCGTCAACATGGCGGCGATTCCGCGCGACCTCATCGAGAGCGAACTCTTCGGCCATGAGAAGGGAGCCTTCACCGGCGCGAACCAGCGTTCAGCCGGCCGGTTTGAGCAGGCGGAGGGCGGCACGCTCTTTCTCGACGAGATCGGCGACATGCCCATGGAGGCGCAGACCCGGCTGCTGCGCGTGCTCCAGCAGGGCGAATATACGACGGTCGGCGGCCGCACGCCGATCAAGACCAATGTCCGGATCATTGCGGCGACCAACAAGGACCTGCGCATTCTGATCCAGCAGGGCCTGTTCCGCGAGGACCTCTATTTCCGCCTGAACGTCGTGCCGCTGCGGCTGCCGCCGCTGCGCGAGCGCGCCGAGGACATTCCCGACCTCGTGCATCACTTCTTCAAGATGGCCGCAAACGAGGGCCTGCCGCAGAAATATATCGAGCAGGCGGCGCTCGACCGGATGAAGAAATACCGCTGGCCGGGCAATATCCGCGAGTTAGAGAATCTGATCCGCCGGCTTGCGGCGCTGCATCCGCAGGAGGTGATCTCCGATGCGCTCGTCGAGGCGGAACTCGATCATGAGCTGCGCCAGGCGGTCGCGGAAAGGCCTGCCGGCAATGGCTCCGGCCAGCCGTCGCGCGAGCTGGAGAACGGCCAGACGCTCTCGACATCCGTCGAGCAGCACCTCGCCAAGCTCTTCCGGGATTATGGCGATGGCCTGCCGCCGCCGGGGCTGTATCACCGGGTCATCCGCGAGATCGAAATCCCGCTGATCTCCGCCGCGCTGGCGGCGACGCGCGGCAATCAGATCAAGGCGGCCGAGCTGCTCGGCCTCAACCGCAACACCTTGCGCAAGAAGGTCAATGACCTCGATATCAGGCTGATGCGCTCGCCGCGGTGACGTCGCAACGGGGCCGCGGCTGCGATAAAGGCGACGGCCCCGTCTCCCACGGCGTGGGGACGGGCCATCATATCGCCCGATCTGGAGCCGCCCATTCGCAAGCGCTGCTTTTACGCGTTGCAGATTTGCCACAGTGACGCCCCCGGCATATAGTTTCGGCCATGGAACAGGCGGGCGAACAGGCGCTGACCGATAGCGGCAAGGTTGCGGGTCCCCGCGCCTGGTTTGGTCCGATTATCGTCATAGGCGCCGTCGGCTGCGCCCTCGCGACCTTCCTGGCGACGGCCGAGTTCGGGGTCGTCTCACCGACCGACGATCGGCTCATTCCGCTGCTGATCGCCAATGGCGTGCTCGTCAGCGTCCTGCTCGTCATGGTGGTCGTCAAGGCGACGCGGCTCTACCGGGTCTGGCGGCGGGGCGAGGCGGCCGCGCGGCTGCATGTGCGCATCGTCGGCGTATTCTCGGTCATCGCCCTGATTCCCGCGGTGCTTTTGGCCATCGCCGGCTCCATGACTCTGGAGCGGGCGCTCAACCCGTCCTTCATGTCGAGCGTGAAGGTCTTCGTCCACAACACCGCCCAGGCGGCGCAGGCCTTCCAGTCGAGCCAGTGTCAGGCGCTTTTGCAGGAGGCGCAGCTCACGGCCTCGGATCTCGACCGGGCGCGCGTGCTGTTCATCACCGACCGGAACTATTTCCATCAGATCTTCGCCTCGCGGGCGAACTTTCTCGGCTTCTCGGTCGCGGCGCTGGTCAAGTCCAACGGCGAGATCATCGACCGCGTGGATGTCGCCAAAAACGCCTCGGCCATCATCATCGCGCCGCCGCAATCGGAATTCGACAATGCCCGCAAGGGCGAACCGCTCTGCCTGATGATCGACGACGGCAAGAGCTTCGTGGCGGTCAGGGCGCTGAGCGCCTTCGAGAACACTTTTCTCTATGTGACCCGGCCGATCGACCCCTTTGCGGTCGAATTTCCCAAACAGGCCGACATGCTCATCAGCCGCTACGACGAATTCGACAGCTACCGCGCCGCCGTGCAGCGGGCCTTCGTGCAGATGTACGCGCTGCTCACGACCATCATGCTGCTATCGTCGATCTGGTTCGGCCTCGACTTCGCGGACCGGCTGGTTTCGCCCATCCGAACGCTCATCGCCGCGACCGATCAGGTCTCGGGGGGCAATCTCGGCGTGCGGGTGAAGCTCGACCGCTCGCATGGCGAGTTGGCGCGGCTCGGCGACGTCTTCAACAATATGACGACGGAGCTGAACCTCCAGCAGCGCCGGCTACTGGAGGCCAACCGACTGAACGACGAGCGCCGGGAATTCACCGAAGCCGTGCTGGCGGGCGTGCCGGCGGCGGTCATGGGCGTCGACTCCGACGGCGTCGTCACCATCCTCAACCGTACGGCGGAGGAGCTTTCGCTCAACGACGCCAAGGGGCAGGCGACGGTCGGCGCGAGCATCGCCGAGGTCATGCCGGAGATTGCGCCGCTGCTCACCGACGCCATGGAATTGTTCCCGCGCGCGGTCCAGAGCCAGATCACGATCAAGCGCGGCGTGGCGGAAAGGACCTTCAACATCCGCGTCACCTCGGCCCGGCGAGCGGGCGAGGGCCATCCGAGCTTCGTCGTGACGCTCGACGACATTACCGACCTCGTCATGGCGCAGCGCACCTCGGCCTGGGCGGATGTGGCCCGTCGAATCGCCCATGAAATCAAGAATCCGCTGACGCCGATCCAGCTCTCCGCCGAGCGGCTCAAGCGCAAATATGGCAAGCTCATCCAGCAGGACCGAGAGATTTTCGACCAGTGCACGGACACGATCGTGCGCCAGGTGGACGACATCAAGCGGATGGTGGACGAGTTCTCCTCCTTCGCGCGCATGCCCAAGGCGCGGCCGGAGCGGGACGATCTCAATGAATGCGTGCGGCAGGTGGCCTTTCTGATGCGCGTCGGCAACGCCGACTTGGACATCGTCGAAACCCATGTGGAGACGCCGCTTTACGCCCAGTTCGACCGCCGGCTTCTGTCCCAGGCTCTCACCAACATCATCAAGAACGCAGCCGAGGGCATCGCCGCCCGCGAGGAGACGGACGCCGCCGAGAAGGGCCGGGTCGAGATCAGGGTCGCGCGGCACGACGGCATGGCCGAGATCGACGTGATCGACAATGGCAAGGGCTTCCCGGCGATGAACCGGCAGCGGCTGCTCGAGCCCTATATGACGACCCGCGCCGACGGCACGGGCCTCGGTCTGCCTATTGTCGCCAAGATCATAGAGGATCACGGGGGGCGGCTGGAGCTTCTGGACGCGCCGTCCGGCCGCGGCGCCTGCGTGCGGCTCATCCTGCCGCTGGCGGAGAAAGACAGGGGCGAGCCGGAAACGGCGATTTCATCCGAAACGAGCGGGGCTTGATGGCGAGCGACATTCTTATCGTCGACGACGAAGCGGACATTCGCGAACTGGTCGCGGGCATTCTGGGCGACGAAGGCCATGGGACTCGGACGGCCAAGGACGCGGACGAGGCGCTCGCGGCAGTGGCGGCGCGCCGGCCCCATCTCGTTTTTCTCGACATTTGGCTGCAAGGCTCGCGCCTCGACGGCCTCCAGGTGCTGGAGCAGATCCAGAAGCAGCACAAGGGCCTGCCGGTCGTCATGATTTCCGGCCACGGCAACATCGAGACCGCCGTGAGCGCCATCAAGATCGGCGCATACGACTTCATCGAGAAGCCCTTCAAGGCGGATCGGCTCGTGCTGGTCGCCGAGCGCGCGCTGGAGGCCTATCAGCTTCGCCGTGAACTCTCGGCGCTGCGCCAGCGGGCAGGGGCCTTCGACCGCATCGTCGGCGCGTCCCCTGCCGCAAATCAGCTTCAGCAGGTGATCGCCCGCGTCTCACCCGTGAATTCCCGCGTGCTCATCACCGGCGCCCCCGGCACGGGCAAGGAACTCGCCGCCCGTTGCATCCACGAGGCCTCGCAGCGCGCCGGCGGCCCCTTCGTCGTGATCAATTCCGCCACGATCACGCCTGAAAACATGGAGATCGAGCTGTTTGGGCGCGAGGGTCCAGATGGCGAGCGCAAGATCGGCGCGCTGGAAGAGGCCCATGGCGGCACGCTGTTTCTCGACGAGATCGCAGACATGCCCAAGGATACGCAGGCCAAGATCCTGCGCGTCCTTGTCGACCAGACCTTCCAGCGCGTGGGCGGCTCCACCAAGGTTCAGGTCGATGTGCGCGTGATCTCCTCCTCGGCGCGCGACCTGGCCTCGGCCATAGAGGAGGGGGCGCTCCGCGAGGACCTGTTCCATCGCCTTGCGGTTGTGCCGATCCGGGTGCCGTCGCTGGCCGAGCGGCGGGAGGATATTCCCGCGCTGATCGAGTATTTCATGGAGAACATGTCGCTCGCCTCCGGCATGCCGCGGCGCAAAATCGCCGAGGATGCGCTTGCCGTCCTCCAGTTGCACGACTGGCCAGGAAACATCCGTCAGTTGAAGAACAACGTCGAACGACTGATGATCCTGACGGCGGGCGAGCCCGGCGCCGCGATCACGGCGGACATGTTGCCGGCCGATGTCGGGGAGCTCGTGCCGGCCACACCGGCGGGCGTCAGGGGCGAAAAACTGATGAGCCTGCCGCTCCGCGAGGCGCGCGAGGTCTTCGAGCGCGAATATCTGGTGGCCCAGCTCAACCGCTTTTCTGGCAATATTTCGCGTACCGCCGAATTCATCGGCATGGAGCGATCAGCCCTCCACAGAAAGCTGAAGTCGCTCTCGATCGACTAGCAAAATCAAAAATTTTTGACTGATACCTCATCCTCTTTCTGAGGATGAGGCGCGGCGAGAAAAAGCTTTCGCTGCAGTCGCGTGGGGAAAAGGTCGCGGCTGCGGAATTCACCTCCGTCGCGGTGAAGGGCGCCCGCGCGATCGGAGGAAAGACGGTCCGAAAACTGTCCTCGGAGATTTGCTCTCAGGCGGCATGCGCTCCGGGCGGCCCGGCGTCCGGCGCACGCCAATCCTGCGGTCCGCCCGAAAAGCGGGTTTCGATCCGCTCGCGATATTGCGGCGCAATAAAAACTCTTGCATCGGCGCGTGCGCCCACACAGAGTGGGATAGATCCACAGCGGCGTGGGCGGCTTCCGCCCGGAGGGGCGCGGCGGCTTTTTCTTCTGACTCGCAGCATGAAAAGCACGCGAAGGTTGTTATTCTCGACCTTGGCTGCTAGGCTTCTTGCGGCGTTGGCGCATGCCGGTCCCGCCTGAGCCTGCCGATCGAGAGGGGGCCCCAGCCACAATGGGCGCTGAGCTGACGCTCCCGCCCACTTCCGCCTTGCGCTTCGTCAAGCGAAGGGGTCTAATGCGCGCCTGCGGAGGCCAAAAAATAAAGATAACCGGGGGGCGGCGTCAAACCGCTCGGCTCAATCAAAAAACAAACAGGAAAGCCGATGTCGTCGGAGCGTTCGCAAAATCTTCAGGATACATTTCTGAATTTCGTTCGGAAAAACAAAGTCCCACTTACCATCTTCCTCGTCAACGGCGTGAAGCTGCAGGGGATTGTCACCTGGTTTGACAATTTCTGCCTGCTCCTTCGGCGCGATGGACACTCGCAACTCGTCTATAAGCACGCCATATCGACCATCATGCCGGGTCATCCGATCCAGATGTTCGAGCCAGGCGAAGACGAAGCGCCTGCGGAGAAGCAGCGGTAGAACATATTTTGAACGAGACACAGTCGGACCATGGCCCTGCGCCGGGCGGAAGCCGGACGCGCGCGATCGTTGTTGGACCCTATCTTGCGCGCGGCGCGGCCGCGCTGTCGCGAGACCCGCAGGCGCGCCTCTGCGAGGCCGTGGGCCTTGCGCAGGCGATCGATCTCGACATTGCCGGCGAAATTCAGGTGGCGCTGAGCGAGGTGCGTCCCGCGACCTACCTTGGCAAGGGCAAGGTCGACGAGATCGCGGAGATCGTCAAAGAGCAGGAGGCGGGGCTGGTCAGCGTGGACTGCCAGCTGTCGCCCGTGCAGCAACGCAACCTTGAAAAAGCCTGGGACGCCAAGGTCATCGACCGCACCGGGCTCATTCTCGAAATCTTCGGCCAACGGGCGCGCACCAAGGAAGGCGCCCTCCAGGTCGAACTCGCCCACCTTGCCTATCAGAAATCCCGGCTCGTGCGCTCCTGGACCCATCTCGAGCGCCAGCGCGGCGGCTTCGGCTTTCTTGGCGGTCCGGGCGAAACGCAGATCGAAACCGATCGCCGCCTCATCGAGGAGCGCATGCGCCGCATCGAGCACGACCTCGACAAGGTGAAGCGCACGCGCGGGCTGCATCGTAAGACGCGGCGCGACGTGCCTTACCCGGTGGTCGCCCTCGTCGGCTACACCAACGCCGGAAAGTCGACGCTTTTCAATCGGCTAACCAAGGCCGAGGTGCTGGCGCAGGACATGCTCTTCGCCACCCTTGACCCGACGCTGCGCCAGATTCGCCTGCCACACGGCGCGAGGGTGCTGCTGTCCGATACGGTGGGCTTCATTTCCGACCTGCCGACCATGCTCGTTTCCGCCTTCCGCGCCACGCTGGAGGAGGTGACGCTCGCGGACGTGATCCTGCATGTCCGGGATGTCTCGCATGAAGACTCGGAGGCGCAGGCGCGCGACGTCGAGTCCATCCTCGAGGAGCTTGGCCTCAAGGGAGAGGCCGAAGGCCGGATCATTGAGGTCTGGAACAAGATCGACTCGCTCGATTTCGAACGCCTGGATGCGCTGCGGATCGCTGCGCGCGGTTATGAGCCTGCACGCCGGCCGGCTCTGGTGTCGGCGCTGACCGGCGAGGGCCTCGACGATCTCCTTGCGCGCATTGAGAATCTGCTTGCAGAAAGCCGCCTGACGCTTTCGCTCGAGCTTGCGCCGGAAGACGGGCAGGGGCTCGCCTGGCTCCATGCCCATGCCGAGGTGCTTTCGCGCGAGACGCGTGAAGACGGCGGCTCCCGCCTCCTGGTGCGCGTCGCGCCCGAGCGCGCGGACGAGGTCAGGCGGCGCTACGGCGCGGACGTCCCCGCGCAGAAGGACGCATAAGCTGTCATGCACTGGCTCTATCTCGCTATCGCGATTCTCTCGGAAGTCATTGCTTCATCGGCGCTGCCCGCGTCAGGGGGCTTTCGGAATCCGCTCCCGACGCTGCTTGTCGTGACGGGCTATGGCGCGGCGTTTTATTTCCTTTCGCTTACGCTCGAAGAGATCCCGCTCGGCGTCGCCTATGCAGTCTGGTCCGGCGTTGGCCTCGCGCTGATCTCCCTCGTCGGCTGGATTTACTACAAGCAGAGCCTCGGCGCCGCCGAGATTTTCGGGATCGTGCTGATCACGCTCGGCGTCGTGATCCTTAAATTCGGCGGCAAGGCGGGGGCTTAGCTTCGCCGGCCGGGTAGCGCCGCCGCTGGCAGCATCCGCCGCAGCGTGTCGTCCTTGAACAGATAGTGATGGACCAGCGCGGCTGCTGCGTGCAGCATCGCGAGCGCGACCAGGAGATGGGCGAGAAACTCGTGAATCTCCTTGGAGTTATGCTTGAGTTCGCGGTTCTTCGGCCAGGGCGAGGGGATGTCGTACACGCCGAACAGCGACAGCGGCTCGCCGCCATGGAACAGCGTGACGAGGCCCACCGCAGGTACGGCGAGAAGCAGGCCATAGAGGGCAAGCTGCAAGGCTTTCGCGGCGATATCGCCCGCCGTGCCGAACCGCGTCGGCTCGGGCGCGGGGGCGGGCGCCACGAAACGCCAGACAACACGCAAAGCGAGCAAGATCACGACAAGCTCGCCCAAAATCACATGTGTAAATTCGCCGGCGTGGCGGATGGGGCCGCGAGGAAGTTCGTCGCCGAGCAGGCCGAGCGTCCAGGCCGCAAGGACGCAGAGCACGGTGAGCCAGTGGAAGATTTGCGTGGGTAGGCCGAAGCGAAGCGCGGCGTGGGTCATTTGGCCTCCATATTGTTTGGCTGACCCTAGCGCGACGACGGGCAAAAATTATGGCTTTGTCTCAGGCGCTCTTCTTTTCCAATTGCTTGGCCTCGATCCAGAGCGCCTCCATGTCGTCCAGCGACGCCGCTTCGGGCGTGGAGCCCTGTTCCGATAGGCGCCGCTCGATATGGTGGAATCGGCGCTCGAATTTGGCGTTGGCCCCGCGCAGCGCCTGTTCCGGGTCGACGTTGGCGTGGCGGGCAAGATTGGCCACGACGAAGAGAAGATCGCCGATTTCCTCTTCGAGCGCCTTTGCGTTCGCCTCCGGATCCTCCAGTTCGGCCGCGACCTCCTCGGTCTCCTCGCGGATTTTGCCCAGAACATGCCTGGCGTCGTTCCAGTCGAAGCCCACCCTCGAGGCTTTTTTCTGAAGCTTGACCGCGCGGGTAAGGGCGGGCAGGGAGACCGGAACGCCGTCGAGTAGGCTCGCGGGCGCGAGGCCTTCCGAGGCGCGCCGCGCCTTGGCGGCTTTTTCCAAGGCCTTGATCTCATCCCATTGCGCAGTGACGCCCTCGGCGGTCAGCGCGTCGGCTTGCGCGAAAACATGCGGATGGCGGCGGATGAGCTTTTCGCAAATTGCCACGACGACATCGGGAAAGGCGAAGGCGCCCTGCTCCTGCGCCATGCGCGCATGGAAAACGACCTGAAGCAGCAGATCGCCCAATTCGTCCCGAAGATCCTCCAGGTCGCCACGTTCGATGGCGTCGGCGACTTCATAGGCTTCTTCCACCGTGTAAGGCGCGATGGAGCGGAAATCCTGCTCGAGATCCCAGGGGCAGCCGGTCCCCGGCGTGCGCAGGGCAGCCATGATCTCGATCAGTCGCGAAATATCGCCGGACATGTCTCTCCCACAAAAGCAAAACGCCGCGCTGCCCTTCGCGGGAACGCGGCGTCGATTTGAAGCGCCTCGGGCGATCAGTCCAGCGTAATGGACAGCGCCTCGCGGCCCTTGGCGGTGTCGACGACCTGCATAGTCACCGGCTGACCTTCCAGCAGGCGGTTCACGCCGGAGGGGCCGAGAATCGAGATATGCACGAAGACGTCCTTGCCGCCGTCGTTCGACTGGACGAAGCCGAAGCCCTTGGTTTCGTCGAACCATTTCACCTTGCCGGAGACCGGCACGGCCGACGACGGGTCGGGCGCCTGGCGGCGGGGGCGGGGGCTATCGAAGCCGCCGCCGCGCGGGGGCGGCGGAGGGGCGCGCTCGGCGGCGCCGGCGAGATCGACATCCAGAATGCGGGCGACCTGCTGACCCTTCACGGAACTCGTCACCTGCACCTGCAGCTTGGCGCCCGGCGGCAACGAGTCGTAGCCCGCCGCCTGCACCGCGCCGATGTGGAGGAAGGCGTCGCCGGTGCCATTGCCCAGCTCGACAAAGCCGAAGCCCTTGTCGGCCTTGAACCATTTCACAATGGCGTCCACCGCGGGCTCGTTGCTCATCATCGGGGGCGCCATATCCGGGAAACCGCCGCCGCCAAACGGCGACCGCGGCGCACGGCTGGGGCGCGGGGCGTCATAGCCATACGGCCCGTCGTCATCGAACCCGCGTTTGCGAGGTCCCCGGAAGTCTCTACCTTTGCTCATGTTTACCTGCTCGTCTCCGCCAATCACGGCAAGACTTTTATGTCAAACGCATGCGCCCAGGCGTGCTCAATCGGGCGCGCAATCTGCGACCGTCGAGAAACGATGGGATGTTGCCAGTTGAATGCCATATAGTCCCGCGCGGGAAGCCTTTTACCAGATAAAGGCCCGATCTGGCCAGAAAATTTCGTGGCCCGATCGAAAAAACCCTAGGAAATGCTTCGATGCGGCCAGGCTCGCGCCCCACAGACGAGGAGGTCGACCGGCGCGAAGCCGCCGCATTTGATCCCTGAAGGAATGGCCCCTGGATCCCTGGGATTTCGGTGCAGGGCTCAAATTGGAGGGCGGAAGATACCGGGCCCCACGATTCGTATAATCGATATTATGGAACCAAACCCCAGGGGGCGGACGCGGGGCCAACGCCGATTACGAACCGCCGCTCCACATCTCGGCGGCTGGCGAAGGATTACACCTCGATTCGCAGGCCGTCATAGGCCGGCTCGACATTGGCCGGCAGCGTCGCGGCGAGCGCGTCGTAGTCGAGATCGACATGGAGGTCGGTTAGTATGGCGCGGCGCGGCCGGAACTGGTCGATGAGCGCCAGCGCCTGTTCGACCGAGAGATGGGTTCCGTGCCGCTGCCAGCGCAGCGCGTCGATGATCCAGAGGTCGAGACCCTCTAGAAAGCGCGCGCTTTCCGGCGGAACGGCGTGAAGGTCTGGCGTATAGGCGATGTTCCCGAAGCGGAAGCCGAGCGCGTCCATGTCGCCGTGGTCGAGGCGAAACGGCGTCGCCTCAATCGGTCCGCCCGGACCCTCGATGGTCACGGGCCGGCCCGTATGCAGCCGGTGCTCGGTCATCAGCGGCGGATAATAGCTGCCGGGCGGCGTGACGAAGATGTAGCCGAACTTGTGGGAGACGTCGCGGGAGGTCGGCTCGTCCATATAGGCGGGAATGCGCCGGCCGTTGCGGATAACGAGCCCGCGCACGTCGTCGATCCCATGCGTATGGTCGGCGTGCGGATGGGTGTAGAGCACGGCGTCGAGCCGGATGACATCCGCCGCGACGAGTTGCTCGCGCAGATCGGGACCGGTGTCGACGAGAACCTGCGTCCCGTCCTGCGCATGGCCGCGCGTGACCAGAATCGAGCAGCGGCGGCGGCGGTTCTTGGGGTTGTCCGGATTGCACTTGCCCCAGCCCTGCCCGACGCGCGGCACGCCGCCCGACGAAGCGCAGCCGAGAATCGTGACGGCGAGCGTCACGCCGCTTTCTCCAGCGGCGGCATTTTGGAGAAGAGCCGCAGCGCGTTCTCGGTCGTCGCCCGGGCGAAGTCGGCCTCCGATACGCCCTTGAGTTCGGCCAACAAACGCGCCGTATCCGCGACGAAGGCCGGCTCGTTGCGCTTGCCCCGATGCGGCACGGGCGCCAGGAACGGCGCGTCGGTTTCGACCAGCATTCGCTCGAGCGGCACGGCCTTAGCCGTCTCGCGCAGCTCCGCCGAATTCTTGAAGGTCACGACGCCAGAAAAGGAGATGTAGAGCCCGAGCCCGACAGCGGTTTCAGCGAGTTGGCGGCTCGATGTGAAACAGTGGAGCAGGGCCGGGAAGGCGCCCTTCCCCATCTCCTCCTCGAGAATCGCCGCGCAGTCGGCGTCGGCGTCGCGGGTATGGATGACGAGCGGCAGGCCCGTCTCGCGCGCGGCCGCGATATGGGTGCGAAAGACGCGCTGCGCCACTTCATGGGGCGCGTGGTCGTAATGATAATCGAGCCCGGCTTCGCCGAGCCCGACGCATTTCGGGTGGCGCGAGAGCTCGACGAGCTGTTCGACCGTCGGCTCGGCCTCCTCATGCGAATGATGCGGGTGCGTCCCGACGGTGAAGAACACGTCCGGATAGGCTTCGGCGACGGCTTTCACCCGGTCGAAGCGGGAGAGATGGGTGGAGATGGTGATCATGCGCCCGACGCCGCGCGCCCGCGCTCTGGCGACAATGTCCGCCTGTTCGGGGGCGAAATCGGGAAAGTCGAGATGGCAATGGGTGTCGATGAGCATGTGTGGTTTCTAGTTCCCGGATTGCGCCGCGCGCCAGCCGCCCTTGGCGCAGATCACGCTGTTGGAAGACCAGTCGCCCGCGCCGACCCCACCCGTCAAGCGGCCGCGCACCATTGCCGTGACGCCAAAGGCCTTGAGGCTCATGGATACGGCGCCGTCCTCGCCGACGCCCCCGGTCGCCGACGCGGGGAGGCCCGTGAGCCTGACGATTTGTCCGCCCGCCATGGTCGCGATGAGCCGCTTCTTTTTCACCGGGCAGAAGAAGCTGGAAGTCGTGGCGTCGATGACCCACTGCCCGTCGAAGCTGTTCCCCGCCGGAACGGCGGCCGTTGCGGAGCCGGCCTGCGCCGGAGCGATGGCGGGAAAAAGAAAAGCGCAGATGAGGATGTCTTTGGCGTGGTGCAGAAGCATCCGGGCCGCTCGCCTCCGATCGTCGCCGCATTTTCCAAGGACAAATAGCGCCTTTCCGGTCGACGCGTCACCTGCACGCGCCGGTTCCATACCCCCGGCCGCCACGCAGCGAGCCGGCGACGCGGGCGACAATGGGGTCGAAGGCCGTCTTGCTGGCGGCGGGATAATCGAGCGAGACGCTGTTCCAGACCGTTCCGCCACAGCTCAAAACCGACTTGCGGTAAAAGATGCGGTCGCCCTTGCGGCCGGCGACGACGATCCGGTCCCTGCCCCGGCTCGTGTAGTCGATTGTTTCGCCCGCTTCTGCCTTCAGCCTCAGAGCGAATTCCTCCGCCATCGGCAGGACGACGAAGCTGCCTGAAACGATGATCTCCGCCGACCCGTCGGGAGACGAAAAAACCCGCCCGTCGTCATTCTCCGGCGCCTCGCCCATGCGCCAGCCGGCGGGCACGTCCGCCGTCACGCCGAATCGGTCGTTGTGATAAGGTCGGAAGCTCGCAGCGTCGGACGCGGAGCCCAGCAAAAGGGCTCCGAGGAGCAAACCGAGAAAGAGCCTCACCCTCGCACCGAGTCGAAGAGAATGGCCTGCAACGGCATTCGTGCCGGGCTCCCGAATTCCTCGGTGAAACGCTCGGCGAGCCTCTCGACGACGGCCTCGGGCTCCACCCCGCCGCGCGCGCGTATCTCTTCGATCAACGGGCTGCCGAAGACGAGGCCCCGCGCGAAGGCGGGGACGTCGGGGATTTCCTGGAGATGCGGCAGGACATAGACGGCGATATGCGTGAAGCCCGCCGCGATCAGCGACTCTTTCACGGGATCGATCTGCGGGCAGGAGAATGGCTTCTCGAGGAATTTCGGCGGATCGTCCGGGAAGAATTGCGCCGCCGCCTCTAGCCCAATCCGCGAGAACGGATTGTAGCGGGGCGCGTCCCATACGCTGAAGAGGTAGCGCCCATGCGGCGCAAGCACACGCCAGGCTTCCCGGTGCGCCGCGTCCCGGTCGGGGAAGAACATGTGGCCGAACTGGCAGACAAGGCAGTCGAAGGCGCCGTCGGAAAACGGCAGGGCCAGCGCATCGGCGACGGAAAACTCGACCTCGCCAGGCTCGAACTTGTCCTGAGCGACCTCCAGCATGGGCGCGTTCAGATCCGTTGCAGCGAGCGTCGCCTGCGGATGCAAAACCTCGCGCAGCCTGCGCGTCACGACGCCCGTCCCGGCCGCGATCTCCAGAACGGCGCGCGGCGCCCGCAGCGCCGCCCGCTGCGCGATGTCCCGCGCATAATGGTCGAAAAGGATTGGGCCGAGGCCGCGGTCGTAATGGCGCGGGATGTCCCCGACGAAGCGGGCCGGGTCGGTCATGCCGCCCCCTCCTCTGGCTCCACGAATCTCGGAAACACGGGAGCGGGCGGCGGCAGGGGCGCGCCTTCCTGCAAGGCATTGGCCGCGTCGGCGTGGGCGAAATCGCGCGAATCCGGCCCGACGCCCAGAAGGTCGAGGAGCTTGCCCGCGGCTTCCGGGATGAAGGCCTGAAGCGGGATCGCCAGCCGGCGCAAAGTCTCGGCCGTCACATAGAGGATCGTCTCCATGCGGGCGGGGTCGGTCTTCTTCTTGGCCCAGGGCTCCTCGCCGGCGAAATAGCGATTGGCCTCCGCGACCACGCGGAAAATCTCCGAAAGCGCATGATGCGGGGCATAGTCGTTCATCGCCGCGCGCGCCTTGTCCAGCGCGAAGGCGGCCTGCCCGAGAATGTCCTGATCCGCCTCGCTAAGCGCGCCTTTTTTCGGCACGGCGCCGGCGCAGTTCTTGGCGATCATCGACAGCGAGCGCTGCGCCAGATTGCCGAGATCGTTCGCAAGATCGGCGTTGATCCGCATGACGATCCCTTCGTGCGAATAGTTGCCGTCCTGACCGAAGGGAATTTCGCGAAGGAAGAAATAGCGCAGCTGATCGACGCCATAGCGTTCGGCGAGCTCGATCGGGTCGACGACATTGCCGACCGACTTCGACATCTTCTCGCCGCGCGAGAACAGAAAGCCGTGCACGACGACCTGCTTCGGCAGCGGCGCGCCTGACGACATCAGGAACGCCGGCCAGTAAATGGCGTGAAACCGCGTAATGTCTTTGCCGATGACATGGGCGTCGGCCGGCCAAAAGCCCGTTTTGTCGCCCTCTTTCGTGAGCCAGCCCGTCGCGGTGATGTAATTGGTCAGGGCGTCGACCCACACATACATCACATGGTTGGCGGTCGTCTGCGGGCTGGGCGGAATCGGAATGCCCCAGTCGAAGGTCGTGCGCGAGACCGAAAGGTCCGAAAGGCCGCGCTTCACGAAAGCGACGATCTCGTTTCTGTAGTGCTCGGGCGTGATGAACTCGGGATGCGCCTCGTAATAGGCGAGGAGCTTGTCCGCATAGGCCGAAAGCCGGAAAAACCAGCTTTCCTCCTCCACCCATTCGACCGGCGTGCCGGTGGGCGCAAATTTCTTGCCCTCGCGCTCGGTGAGTTCGCTCTCGTCGTAATAGGCTTCGTCGCGGACGGAATACCAGCCGGAATATTTTGAGAGATAAATGTCGCCGTTCGCCTCCATCCGGCGCCAGATTTCCAGCACCGTCTTCTTGTGGCGCTCCTGCGTCGTGCGCACGATGTCGTCGGCCCGGGCGTTCAGCGCCTCGCCCATGCGGGCGAATTGGGCGGCCGTGCGGTCGGCGAGGCCCTGGGGGGTCAGCCCCTCCTTTTCGGCCGTGCGCTGCATCTTCTGCCCGTGCTCGTCCATGCCGGTGACGAAGAGCACGTCGAAGCCGTCGAGCCGCTTGAACCGCGCGAAGGCGTCCGTCGCGATACGCTCATAGGCGTGGCCGATATGGGGCGCGCCATTCGCGTAAGGAATGGCGGTCGTGATCATGTAAGTGGGGCGCTCAGACATGGGCGCGGAGATAGCGCGCTTTTGCGAAAGGGGAAAGTCGCAGCCTTCGCCATTTGCGGGACACATGGGGCCGACTGCCGGAAGCCTGACGGCGCCGCCGGCCTTCATCACCTCTAAACACGCGTCGCCTAAAGCGTGGTCCGGGCCGGGAGCGGGGGGTTGTGATTCGACTCCCCTTCCCTGCGGCCGCGCGTTATCTTCTAACGATCTTCGGGAGTGTCGTCATGAGCATGTCCAGGGCGCCGAGGGACATTGCGCGCCGGCTTGGCGAGAAAAGCCGAGCAAGGAGCGACAAGGGCGATGGCTGGCGGCGCGAGACATTCACCCTGCCGCGCCCCGACGCCCGCGCCAAGGCGCGGGAGTGGTTCGACCGCTATCCCAAGGCTGCCTACATGACCGAAATCGAGTTCTGGCGTGAGCTCGAGGATGGACGAATCGAATTCGTCATGCGGCGCCTGCCGAGCGCAGACTGACGCGGCGTGGATGGCGAGCGAGGAGGCGCGGCCGTGGGGCGCTTCGCGCGTCCCGAAGAGGCCGAGCAAGGACCGCTTGCCCTTCCCCTCCCGAACCTTATAGTCCCGGCTTCCTCCCACGCTGGAAAGGTCCATGACGATCGAGAGCCTACGCATCGGCACGCGCGGCAGCCCGCTTGCGCTCGCCCAGGCCCACATGGTTCGCGCGCTGCTCGCGAAGGCGCACGGCGTCGCCGAGGACCATTTCGCCATCGAGATCATCAAGACGACCGGCGACATGATCCAGGACCGCCCGCTCTCCGAATCCGGCGGCAAGGGGCTCTTCACGAAAGAGCTGGATCTCGCGCTCATCGCCGGCGGCATCGACCTTGCTGTGCATTCCTCCAAGGACTTGCCGACGCATCTCCCCGCGGAGATCGTGATCGCCGGCTATCTGCCGCGCGAGGACGTGCGCGACGCCTGGATCGGCAGAGACGGCGCGGGCATCGACGCCTTGCCTTCTGGCGCCGTCGTCGGCACGGCGTCGCTGCGCCGCGCCGCGCAGGTGAAGCGCCGCCGTCCCGATCTGCGGACGACGCTTCTGCGCGGCAACGTCCATACGCGTCTCGCCAAGGTCGAGAGCGGCGAGGTGGACGCCACCCTGCTGGCGCTGGCGGGTCTGAAGCGGCTCGGCCTCGCCGACCGCGCCACCGCGCTGCTGCCGCTCGACGCCTTTCCACCCGCCGTGGGACAGGGCGCCATCGGCATTACCGCACGGGCCGACGACAAGAAGACGCGCGCCGCGCTCGCGCCCATTCTCGACGAGGCGACCGCGCTGGCGCTCGCCGCCGAACGCGCCTTTCTCGCCGCCCTTGACGGCTCCTGCCGGACGCCAATCGCCGGCCATGCGACGGTCGACGGCGGCGAACTCTCCTTTTACGGCGAGGTGCTCAAATCGGATGGCAGCGAGGTCTGGATGGCGCGCCGCAAGGGCCGCGCCATTGACGCGGCGATGATCGGCGCGGACGCCGGCAACGAGATCGTGCTGAAGCTGCCGCATGGCCTTGCGGGGCTGATGTGACGCGCGCGCTCGTGCTGCGCGCGCGGGAAGACGCCGCGCGCACGGCCGCGAAGCTAAGGGAGCTCGGCTACGAGCCCCTGCTCTCTCCGGTGCTGGAAATCGCCGCGACAGGCGAGCCGATTCCGGCTGGAGCCTATGACGCCGTTCTGGCCTCGAGCGCCAAGGGCCTCGAATGCGCCGGGGCCGAGGCGCAGCCCTACAAATCTCTTCCGTTCCACGCCGTTGGCGCCAAGACCGCCGCGGCGGCGCAATCCCAGGGCTGGCGTCCGGAAATCGTCGCGGGGAACGCCGAGGCCATTCTGCCGCTGCTCCTTGACCATTATGGAGCCCCCGCCCATTTCCTCTATCTCGCCGGGCGCGATCGTCAGGCGGCGCTGGAGGCGGGGCTGCGCGCCGGCGGTCACGCGATCACGGCCGCGGAGGTCTATGAGGCGCGCGCGGCCGAGCGCCTGTCCGACGAGGCGGTCGCCTCGATGCGCGAAGGCGCCGTCGACATCGCGCTGCACTATTCCCGACGCAGCGCCGAAATCTTCCTCGCGCTCGCCGAGGCCGCCGGGCTCACCCCCCATCTTTCTCGCATGGCTCATGTCGCCTTGTCGGAAGAGGTCGCAAAACCCCTGCGCGCCATCGGCCTCAACCCTGCCGTCGCAGCAAAGCCCGACGAGGCCGGATTGCTTGCGGCGGCGCGCAACGCCCTGGAGGGCGCCTTATTACGAGATACGTAAATATGGCTTACGTTATGCGTATTTTACGTGTGTCGTAATTTCAGCGTCGAATCTACGAGACGATTAGGGCGCGCCGACAACTCCTCGTCCCTCACGTCGGGACGGGGCATGACCATCCCCGATGGACGGTCTTGCGGCATGGGAGGGCAAGCGTCAGGCTAATCCGCACGAGCGCCAAGAGGCGACGCGTCAGGATCTGGCGAATACGAACAAATGTTCGAACGAACATCCGTTAAAACGGCAGAAATCCGAGTCGCTGGATCTAGTTCTCGATCAGCGCCCATCCGATCAGAACCATGACGGGCCCCGTAAGACGTTCCTGCGCGACCTTGGCCGGGAGATCGGAAATCGTGCCCCGGATGACCCGCTCCTCGGCCGTCGAGGCGCGCTCGATCACAAAGGCGGGCGTGTCATGCGCCATGCCCTCTTCGAGCAGGCGACGGGAGAGCGCCGGAAGCGTGCGGTTGCCCATATAGACCGCCGTCGTCGCGCGCCTGTCTGCGAGCGCGCTCCAGTCGAAATCCTCGGGGAACTCGCCGTCCTTGGTGTGCGCGGTGATGAACTGGACGCGCCGCGCCGTCTCTCGGCTGGTCAGCGATGCGCCGAGCGCGGCGGCGCCGGCGCAGGCGGCGGTGACGCCGGGCACAATCTCGATCGCGAAGCCCGCCTCGCGCAGTGCGGCGATTTCTTCATTGGCGCGGCCGAAAATCAGAGGGTCGCCGCCCTTCAGACGCACGACATTCTTGCCCGCGCGGGCGAGTTCGACCAGCAGTGTCGTGATCTCCTCCTGCCGCACCGAGGGCGCATAGCCCCGCTTGCCGACATTGATCCGCGTCGCCTCCCGGCGCGCGAAGTCGAGAATGCTTGCGGGCACGAGATCGTCGAAGAGCACCACGTCGGCCCCCGCCAGCGCGCGCAGGCCCTTGAGCGTCATAAGCTCGGGGTCGCCCGGCCCCGCCCCCACAAGCGTCACCCGCCCGCGCACGGCGTCGTCACCCGCCGCACGCGCCTCGGCGAGGAGCGCGTCGCGGTCCGTCTGCGTCGGCGCGCGCTCTATGTCGCGGAAAGCGAGCCGCGTAAAGCGGCGCCAGAAATCGCGCCGAGCCAGGAAGTCGAGGCCGGAAGAGAGCACCTGCGGCCGCCACTCCTGCGCCGCCTTGGCCCACGCCGAAAAGGTTGCCGGCACAAGAGACTCGATGCGCCCGCGCACGGCCTGGGCGAAGACCGGCGACGCGCCGCCCGTGGAGACGCCGATCACGAGCGGCGACCGGTTGACGATCGCCCCCATGATGAAATCGCTCATCGCCGGCCGGTCGGCGAGATTGAGCGCCACCCCCGCCGCATCCGCCGCCTTGCGAGCGGCCTCGGCCTCGGCGTCGTCGAATGTCGCGCCGAAGGCGAGCGTCGCGCCCTCGAAATCGGCCGGCGCAGCGGCGCGCTCGTATATGGCGACGTTATCTCTGTCGCTGGCGATCTCGCGCAGCTTCTCGCACGGGTCGCGCGCAAAAACGTCGACCTGCGCTCCCGTCGCGGCGGCAAGGTCGACTTTCCAGGCGGCGCCCTCCCCGTCTCCGATCACCACCACCCGCTTGCCCGCGAGGGGGTAGAAAACCGGCAGCGTTTCGAGCGGCTGCATCAGACTGGATGAAACTTCGTCGGGTTTACGCGTCACGATCGGGCCTGTTTGCTAGAAGGCAAACGCATAGCCCATCCCGCAGCGCCGCAAAAGGCGCCGGCCGCAAGAGCGTGAGTGACGTGTCCGGGGCGGTCGCCGTCCTGTCGAAGCGCGAGCGCCGCAGGGCTTTCAGGATGGGGCCCCTGAGTCGAACGCCGAACCGCTTCCGCGAGCCTCAGGAAAGGCTCTCGAATCTCGTGCAGGTGAAATGGATCGGCCGTGAAACCACAATTTTGCGGAACGGACGATAATAGGTGCAGGAACGCCGCCAGCCGTCCGACGACATCCCCTCCGTAAGCAGCAACGCCTTTTTGTCGAGGATCAGATAGGCGTTGAACAGAACGACCCCCATGACGATTATACTTAGTTTCAGCATAGCTCACGCCCTCACAACCGTGAGCATTGCCGTAGCGTCTTAAAAATCCATTAAGCCGAAAACCTGGAGACGGGCGCTCAATGGCCTTTGCCGAATAAAACAGTAATCGCCTTCGCCTGCATGTCTCGGTCGCGGTTTGTCGCCTGTTCCAAAGACATTTCGCCGCTTGCGACGTGAACGCCGGCTTTTGCGAGAGCGGCGATGGCTTGCTCCGTCGAGCGGCCGGACAGCGGCGCAATCTTGGCGAGCGGCGCGTTTACAATAGCGCGCATCGCCATGACAGGAGGCGGCAGGCGCTTTTGGCCCGTCCATGAAAAGAAGGAGCCGACCAGCACGGCAAGACTGAAGGCAATGATGCCGCGGCCGAGATTGCCTGCCAGGAAATATCGCTTGAAAGCCGGCCAATTCGCCGCCGCGTGCGCGGCGACGCCGCCGATCATCACCAGCCCGACCCATTCGTGAGCGAGCTTGTTCAGACCCAAGTCCCAATGGAAGAACATCAACAGGCCCGTGACGCTCATCAGGCTGAATGCGCCGATGGTCAGCGGCGTCGCCCATTCGCGGGAGATTTGCACTTGCCCACTCCAAATTGGTTTTTGATTTATGCAGGAGGAAGGCGAAACGCGCGCCCTCCTCTCTTCATCTAAAACTTTGCGTTGATGGTCACATAAGCCGAACGCGGCGCGCCGGGCATGATGTTGTTGTTGTTGTGCGCGGAGGCATAATAAAAGGCGCCCAGAATGTTCTCCACATTGACCTGGCCAGATATGTTGTCGGTCAGCTTGACATAGACGGCGCCATCCCACCGCGCGTAGCCTGGAATGATCACCGCATTATCGAGCGCGGCGAAGAATTTGCTGTTGTAGATCACGCCGCTGCCGAGACCGAGGACGCCGGGCGCAAGGCCGAGGAGCGAAGAAACGTCGTATTTGTTCCAGAACGAGAAGGTGTTTTGCGGAACGGAGGGAACGTTCTTGCCCTTCTCGGTAAAGAACACGCCGCTGCCCGTACCCGCGAGTGCGACGTTTCGGTCTGAACTCGTCACATAGGCGTGCTGGTTGCCATATCCGAGCGAGATTTCCCATTCCTTCGTGAGATAACCGACGAGCCCCAGTTCGCCACCGACCGTGCGCGTGTTCGTCAACACATTGTAGAACGCATTGATGGCGATGGGCTGGTTCGTGCGGTTGAGATTGTAGAGCGCGCCGGTGAACAGCAGCGTCGGCGTGATCTCCGCCTTGAAGCCGGCTTCGGCATTCTCGAAGCCCTGCGGCTGGAGATTGGCGGATGACACCGTCAGCGTATTGAACTGATCGCCAGCGGCAGGCAGGAAGGAGCGGGAATAGGCGCCGTAAAGAGAGACGTGTTCGAGAGGCTTGACCACGAGGCCGACGCGCGGCGACCAGCGGCTCGTGTTGCTGTAAATCGTCTGTCCGCGGTAATTGTCGATGGTCGGATTGATGCCTGCGAAATTGTTGACGTATTTCAGATTGAAGTTGTCGAAGCGCACGCCCGCGAGAATGTCGACATATTTGGTGATGCTGATCTGGTCCTGAACATAGCCGGCTGCGAGATCGAGATCCGTATGGCGGCGGAAGCCGTTCGGCGCATTGGAGTTGTTGAACACGACCGGCGAATAGACCGTCGGCGCCCCAAAGAACGTATTGAAGTTCGCCGAGCCGGTGAAGGGATCGAGCCAGCGTGCATTATTACGATTGGTGTCAGATTTCTGATTGCCGAACTCCATGCCGCCGAGCAGCACGTGCTTGATCTCCGGCGCCATGACCAGCGTGTAGGTCAGATCCGTCTGGTTGAAGATGTTCTGCCGCGGCGTCTCATTATTGTAGCCGGAGAGCTGCACGCAGGGTGGCAGCGTTCCCGCGCAGGCGGCGTTGAAGATGACGCCGCTGTTGGCGAAGGTGTTTTGATAGAACTTAGCGTAATTGGCGAAGACGGTCTGGTTCTTGATGTTGACGCCGAAGTCCGTCGTGTGGTCGATCATGAGGACCGCGCGATCGACGTCGGTCTTCGCGTAATTGACCGCCGGATTGCCGAAGAAAGTCGAGCGCCCCGCTGGCGATGGATAGCCGGGGAAGAGATAGCCGAGCCCCAGCGTCTGCGCGCGCAGGGCTTCGGGCCCCAGGTTGAAATTCGCCGAGGGTATGCCGCGATCGAGGAAGCGGTGATCAAAATAATGTTCGTAGCTGAGCGTGACGAGAGTCTTGTCGAGCGGCTTCCAGGTGAAAGTCGGATTGATGCCCCAGCGACGCATGTTGAAGAAATCGCGGTAGCTGTAGGATTGCTCGAAGAGGCCGTTGACGCGGAAGGCGAGTTGATCGTTGATCTCCTGCCCCACATCGAACGTTATGCGCTTGCGGCCGAAGCTGCCCGTGCTGATCTGCATGTCGCGGCGCATCACGCCGTCGGCCTTCTTGGTGACGCGATTGACCACGCCGCCGCCGCCGCCGCGTCCGAAGATCAGCGCGCTCGGGCCTTTCAGCACCTCGACCGCCTGTATGTTGTAGAGGTCGCGATAATACTCGGCGTCGTCGCGCACGCCGTCCGTGTAGAAATCGGCGGTCGTCGGCTGACCGCGGATGGTGATCTGGTCGCGCTGCCCCTCGCCCTGCGCGACCGTCACGCCCGGCACATAGGCGAGCGCCTGATTGAGCGTCAGGCTGTTGCGATCTTCGAGCTGCTGCTTGGTGAGAATCGTGATCGACTGCGGAATGTCGAGGATCGGCGTGTTTGTTTTCGTCGCGGTCGACGTGCCGCCGGCGAAATAGCCGTGAACATCCGTCGGACCGCGCCCGACCTGCATGCCCGCCGGAATGAAGGAACCCGTTCCGCTCCCCGAGCCCGAGCCGGATTGCGGCGCGGCGACGACCGACGGCGCCGCCTGAACCGGACGAACCGCGCGGGGTCCGGAGGCCGTAGACGCACGCCGGGCGCCTCCCACATTGATGGTGGGTAGCGACTGCTGCGCCAGCGCCACGTCCGCAAAAGAAAACGCCGTCGAGATCGCGCAGAGGCAGGTTAGGGGCAGAGATCTCGCGGAGGTCGATTTCGTCATGTCGCAAAGTCCTGAAGTGCGGCGGGTCGTCAGAACCCGGCAAACATCCTGGCCTTCACGCTAATATTTCCAGTTCATTGCCACAAATAAATACTGAAATAATTGAGAAACTTTTCAAGTTCGAAATGGCGTTTCACCAAGGAAACGCAAATAGGCGAGCGTCGTTGGACACTCGCCCGAAGCTCACGCCGATCAAAATGCGAGAGGTTTAAAACTTCGCGTTTACTGTGACGAACGCTGAACGCGGCGCGCCGGGCATGATATTATTATTGTTGGTCGCGGCGACGTAATATCGCGCCCCGAGCAGATTTTCGATATTGAGCTGCGCGTTGACCCGTTCGCTGAGCTTCACATAGGCCGCCGCATCGACGCGGGCGTAGCCGGGGACGACGACGGCGTTGTCAATCGCCGGATAGAATTTGGCGTTGTAGATGACGCCGCCGCCAAGACCCAGCGCCCCCGGCCCGGCGTCGAAGAGCGACGAAATGTCGACCTTGTTCCAGAAGGAATAGGTGTTGCGCGGGACATTGGGCGTCACCTTGCCCGAATAGACGAGCCACGGATCGGCTGGATTTGGAAAATAGCTGGCGTTCAGCACGCGGCCGGACTGAAAACCATAGCCAAGCGAGGCCTGCCACTCGTCTGTGACATAGCCGACGAGTCCGACTTCGCCGCCCCGCGTCCGCGTATTGGCGGCGACCGCGTTGAAGGCGTTGACCGTGACAGGCTGGTTCGAGCGATTGAGCTGATAGAGCGCGCCGGTGAGCAGCAACCGAGGCGTGATTTGGTATTTCGTTCCGACTTCGAGATTCTCGAAGCCCTGCGGCGACAGCGCGGCGAGAGACGGCGTCAGCACGACGAACTGATCGCTGGAGGCGGGCAGGAAGGAGCGCGAATAAGCGAAGTAATACGAGAGATCCGGCGTCGGTTTGAAGACGACGCCAAGTCGCGGCGACCATTTGTTGGTGACGTTGCGAATGGTCTGGTTGAGCGAGTCGACGATTTCGCCTTCCGCCTGCTCCGTCGCCTGCCCCGCCGGATCGGCGCCCGGTGGAAGCGGGAAATCCGCGCCGCGGAATGTCAGATCGAAATGGTCGAACCGCACGCCGGCGAGAATGTCGAAATAATTCGTGACCGCGATCTGATCCTGAACATAGCCCGAGGCCACGTCGAGATTCGTGTAGCGACGCTCGCGCGCGTCGCCGTAGACCATGGGATTATAGATCGTCGGGTTGAAGAAGGGCGCGTCAACCGCGACCGCGCTGCCGTCGCAGGCGACATTGAAGTTATTCTCCGGCGTGCCAAAGCAGGAGAGATTGCGCTCGCTCGCCGATTTCTGATTGCCGACCTCCGAGCCCATGAGCAGCGTGTGCTTGATCTCGGGCGTCATCTCGAAACGATAGACGAGGTCTGTCTGGTTGAAGACATTGCGCCGTGGCGTGTTGTGGACGTAGCCTTCGATTTCCATCTGCCCGCCGGGCGGCCCCTCGAAGAGAAGGACATTCTCGCCCGGGAAAGTATTGGCGTAGCGCTTCTGGTAGTTGGCGTAGACCGTGTGGTTACGGATTTCGAGGCCAAAATCGGTTGTGTGCTCGATATTGAGATCGACGGAGTTCACATCCACGCGGGCGTAATTGTTCGCCATCGCGCTCGGGTTGACGTCGCCGAAGAATTGCCAGCGCGGCGCAGGCGAGGGATAGCCCGGCGCGAAGGCCGCGAGGCCGGCGGGGAAGCCCTCGACGAAAGAGCCGATGCCGACCGACGGAATGCCCCGGTCGTTGAAGCGCCGGTCGTGGTAATGCTCATAGCCGAGCGTCACGAAGGTCTTCTCGAGCGGCTTCCAGGTCAGCGTCGGATTGACGCCGTACCGCTCCATCCGAAAGAAATTGCGATAGCCGTAGGACTGCTCGTAAAGCGCGTTCAGGCGAACGGCGAGCGTGTCCGACACCGCCTGGCCCAGATCCGCCGTCACGCGCTTGCGGCCGAAGCTGCCGAAACTCGTCTCGATATTGCGGATGGTCTCGCCATCGGCCTTCTTGGTGACGCGGTTGATGACGCCGCCACCGCCGCCGCGACCGAAGGTCAGCGCGCTCGGTCCTTTCAGAACCTCGACCGCCTGTATGTTGTAGAGGTCGCGGTAATATTCGGCGTCGTCACGCACGCCGTCCCTGTAGAAGTCGGCCGAGGTGCTCTGGCCGCGGATCGTGACCGCGTCCTTGTTGCCCTCGCCGCCCGTCACCGTCACGCCCGGCACATAGGTGAGCGCCTGATTCAGCGACACGCTGTTGCGATCCTGAAGCTGTTGCTTGGTAAGAATCGTGATCGACTGGGGAATGTCGATGATCGGCGTGTTCGTCTTGGTCGCCGTCGAGGTGCCGCGCGCGACATAGCCGACCACTCCGCTCGGGCCGTAGCCGAGCACTTGCTCGGAAGGCACGAAGGGCGTGGGCTCGGAGGGTTGCGCAGGTCCAGGCGCAGGCGCCGCGGCGGCCGGCGCCGCCTGCACGGGACGCGTCGGGCGCGGGGCCTGGGTGCGCGCGACTGTCTTGCGCGCCTTGCCGACCTCGATCGTGGGAAGCGCCTGCTGGGCGAAGGTGGACGGCGCGACGGAAATGAATGCGGCGCTGAGAGCGCAAAGGCTCACGTGCGGGCGATTCAATTTTCCAGACGCGAAGAAGCGAACCAAGGAGACACTCCGGCGATCAATCGATTTCGGCTCCTTACAGAGTCGGATGCAGATCAGTATTCCAGCGCCGAAAAGCGCGTCAACGCGAGGTGCGAGACCTTGGAAATCTTGTAAGTTTTCCGCCTGTATTGAATCAGGTCGGACAGACTTCCTTTTTGGAATTATTTCTCTTTTAGAAAATAGTAGTATTTCTTGACTGTTGCACAAATGAAACAAAAAGCGGCCCTGGATCAGGGCCGCTTTCCTGGCGTCTCAACAGGGCTGATCTTACTTCTTGCCCTCGGCGTTGAACTGGGCGAGGTAGGCCCAGACGT
This sequence comes from Methylocystis sp. IM3, assembly GCF_038070105.1. Taxonomy (NCBI): domain Bacteria; kingdom Pseudomonadati; phylum Pseudomonadota; class Alphaproteobacteria; order Hyphomicrobiales; family Methylocystaceae; genus Methylocystis; species Methylocystis sp. IM3. The sequence continues at coordinate 1,964,316 of NZ_JBBPBZ010000002.1, forward strand.
TCTCCTGATCGGCGTCGTTGGCGAGGCCCTGGAAGATCATCTTGGTGCCCGGCACCTTGGCCTTCGGGTTCTTGATGAACTCCTTGAAGGAGGCCTCGTCCCAGGTGATGCCCGAGCTCTTCATCGGCTCGGAATAGTTGTAGCCCTCGACCGAGCCGGCCTTGCGGCCGTTCAGGCCATTCAGCTCCGGCGCGACGGCGTTCTTCGCGCCTTCGCCAACCTGATGGCAGGCTTTGCACTTGGCGAAGACCTTTTCGCCCGCGGCGGCGTCGCCAGCGGCGAAGGCCTGGCCGGCGGAAGCGGCGAAAGCGACGCTCGCAGCGAACGTCAGCAGGGAAATCGTCTTCATCCTTGATCCTTTCCTCATCCTTGGCGTTCGCTATGCGAGCGTTCGCCTATTTCTTGAAATCGCCATGCCAAAGGTCGGCGCCTTGCCGGCGCACTTTAGACGGCTTCGAAACTACAACGAAGGTGCGCCCCGACACAATACGCCACTCTTTCGTCCCGACGCGCCAAACCTATCGGGCCGGAACTGAACAGCGCCTGAACCCCGCCCGAAACGCTGGTCAGAGAGCGCCCGCTGTGATGGTTCAAAACGTCACCCGGCGCAAGGTGAGGTTCACCCGCGCGCCAAGGCCGGAGAGCGGCGCAGGCAACGGTGTGAGAATCGATGGCAAAATCCGATCCACGCCGTGAAACGCGCGCCGCGCCGGGCCGGAGAGAACGAGCGCATCGCCTGCGGATAGCGTGAAGGCGAGAGTCTTGTCTGTGCGCTTCTGTCCGCCTAGCCTGAAGCGACAATCCGCTCCCAATGAGAAAGAGAGAATCGGCGCCGCGAAATCCTGTTCGTCGCGGTCCTGATGCAAGCCCATCCTGGCGTCGTCGGAATAGACGTTGATCAGGCAGGCTTCCGGCGGCTTCGGGTAGCCGGTGAGCGCCGCCCAGGAGTCGAGCAGCATGGCGGGAATCGGCGCCCATGGCGCGCCGGTTTCCGGATGCGTCGCCTCGTAGCGATAGCCGCGGTCCTTGTCGCTCATCCAGCCGAGCGGCCCGCAATTGGTCATGCGCACCGACATGGGCAGGCCGGACTTCGGCATCCGGGACACGAAGAGCGGCGCGCGGGCGATCACATCCGCGATCGCCTCGGCCAGCCGCTCCTGCGCGGCCGAATCGAGCCAGCCGGGATGATGGAAGGCGCCGGGCGCGCGTTCGAGCAAAAGCTTACCGCCTCCGCCGGACGAGGATCAGGGCTCCAGAACCGTCTTGGAGGCGACCGTCGAATCGGCGTTGAGCTTGTAGATGATCGGAATGCCGGTCGCGATTTCGAGCGTGGAGATGCTCTCCGGCGTCATCTGCTCCAGCACCATGCACAGCGCGCGCAGCGAATTGCCGTGAGCCGCGACCAGCACGCGCTCGCCGCGCATCACCGGCGGCAGAATGCGCTGGACGTAGAACGGCACGACGCGCGCGACAGTGTCCTTGAGGCTTTCGCCGCCCGGCGGCGGCACATCATAGGAGCGCCGCCACAGGCGCACCTGCTCCTCGCCCCATTGCTCGCGCGCCTCGTCCTTGTTGAGGCCGGAGAGGTCGCCGTAATGGCGCTCGTTGAGGGCGCGGTCCTTCACCGTCGGCACATTGGACTGGCCCAGCTCCTCGAAGATGAGCTGCAACGTATGCTGCGCGCGCAGCAGCGCGGAGGTGAAGCCGACGCTGAAAAGGAGATCGAGCTTGCGCAATTCACGGCCCGCGCGCCGCGCCTCCTCTATGCCCAGCGGCGTGAGGTCGGGATTCTTCCAGCCCGTGAAGAGATTCTTCGCGTTCCATTCGCTCTGGCCGTGCCGGACGAGGACGAGGGTGCGGTGCATGCTCATGGGCTAACTCGAGACTCAGGCGCCAGAGAGGCCGAGAACGTCGGCCATGGAATAGAGGCCCGGCGTCTTGCCCCGGGTCCAGAGCGCCGCCGCAAGGGCGCCGCGTGCGAAAATGCCCCGGTCCTCGGCGCGATGCGAGAACTCGATCCGCTCTCCCATGCCGGCGAAGATCACCGTGTGGTCGCCCACGACCGTCCCGCCGCGCAGCGCCGCGAAGCCGATGTCGCCAGGCTTGCGGGCGCCGGTCACGCCGTCGCGCCCGCGCGCGCTGTGTTCGGCAAGGTCGATTCCCCTGCCCCGCGCCACGGCCTCGCCGAGCAGCAGGGCCGTGCCCGACGGCGCGTCGACCTTCAGCTTGTGGTGCATTTCGACGATCTCGGCGTCCCAGCCGGGACCGAGCGCCTTGGCCGCCTTCTCGACGAGTCCGGCGAGAAGATTGACGCCGAGGCTCATATTGCCCGAGCGCACGACGACCGTGTCGCGGGCCTCCTCGGCGATCCGGGCGAGATCCTCGGCCGTCAGTCCGGTCGTGCCGATGACATGGGCGACGCGCGCCGCCGCCGCCGCTTTGGACATGGCCGCCGTGGCGGCGGGCGTCGAAAAATCGATGACGGCGTCGGCCTGGGCCAATGCGGCGGGAATGTCGCTGGTGACCGGAACGCCCGTCGGCGGCAGTCCGAAGGCGGCGCCGCTGTCCGCGCCGATGGCCGAGGACCCCTCCGCTTCCAGAGCCGCGACGAGCCGCACGCCCAGCGTGTCGGGGATGGTCTGCGTCAGCATACGGCCCATGCGGCCCGCCGCGCCTACCACGACCAGACGCAATTCGCTCATCTCAACTGCCCTCGCCTGCGGCGCCCTGACCGGAGTCTGTCCGGCCGCCCGGATCAGGAAAGCCTGCTCCAGCGCCTTGTTTCGACGCGATTTCCCAACCGGATCGCTACGGCTGAAAAAGCTCATAACGCTCGGACAGGCGACTCGGGCCTTCTGACGCGCACCCTCCTATACAGATCGCGGCCGCTTAAGAGAAGCCTTCGAATTGTCGCGGCGACGTTCAGGACCCACCCGTACGGGCGGCTACTTCTTGGGCCGGAAGGCTTTGACGCGGGCAGGATCGGTCTCGATATAGGCGGCGCCGATCAGGTCGAGGCAATAGGGCACGGCGGGCATTACGGCGTCGAGGCAGAGTTCGATCGCGGCAGGTTTGCCGGGCAGGTTTATGACGAGGCATTTGCCGCGATGGGCGGCCACCTGGCGCGAGAGGATGGCGGTGGGCGTCTGCGCCAGCGAGACCTGGCGCATCAGCTCGCCGAACCCCGGCAGTTCGCGCGGACAGGCCGCGAGCGTCGCCTCGGGCGTGAGGTCGCGCGGGCTCGGGCCGGTACCGCCTGTCGTGACGATCAGATCGCAGCCCACAGCGTCGGCGAGCTCGATGAGCGTGTCGCGCACGCTCTCGAACCCGTCCGGGATGATGCGCCGCTCGATGCGGAAAGGCGTCGTGAGGACGGCGGAAAGATAGGCCTCGATCGCCGGGCCGCTCTCGTCCTTGTAAACGCCGGCGCTGGCGCGGTCCGAGGCGGTGACGACGCCGATGACGGCCTCGCTTCTGGTGTCGGTCATGCGTTTGATCTCCCGCCGCCCTTTTGGCGCCTCGCGCGCGGCTTGTCAGCCCATCGAGACGGCTGGATGCGCGGCGCGATGACCGGGATGCGTCTGGTCATATTGCGCGAGAGCTTCGTCCACCGTCGCCGCATAGCCAACCTGCTTCGGGTCGAGCCCGTGCAGCGTCAGGGCGCGGCGGATGTCCGGGCTGGCGCCCGTCACGAAGAGCTGCACGCCTTTGCGATGCGCCTTGTGCGCGAGCCCCTCCATGACATTGGCGCCCGTCGAGTCGAGAAAGGGCGCCTCCGAGAAGTCGATGATCAGCGCCTTGTAGCTGTCGGAAATGCGGTCGAGCACCGAGCCGATCGACGCCGCCGCGCCGAAGAAGAAGGCCCCGACGATCCGATAGACCACCACTTCGGGATCGGCGGCGCGCGTCTCGTCATAGGCCCGGCCCTCGTCCGGCGCGTCCTCGCGCACGAGCGGCCGGCTCTTTTGGACAGCCGTCGCCTGTGACATCCGGTAGATGAACAGGACCGAGCCCATCGCGAAACCGACCATGATCGCTTCGCTCAGCTCGCGGAAGATGGTGAGGAAGAAGGTCGCCGCCAGCACGGCCGCGTCCCCCCATCCCGACCGCACCAGCACCGCAATCGCGGGCCGCTCGACCATGTTCCAGGCGACGATCACCAGCACGCCGGCAAGTGCGGCGAGCGGGATATAGGCCGCGAGCGGCGCGGCGAGCAGCATGAACAGCAACAGGAAAAGCGCGTGCAATATGCCCGCGACCGGGCCATGGGCGCCGGCCCTGACGTTGGTCGCGGTGCGGGCGATCGTGCCGGTGACGCAGAAGCCTCCGAACAGGGCCGAGCCCATATTGGCGACGCCCTGCGCCACCAACTCGCAATTGGAGCGGTGCCGCCGGCCTGTCATGCCATCCGCGACGACGGCCGAGAGCAGAGACTCGATGGAGCCGAGCAGCGCGAAGGACGCCGCGGCCGGCAGCGCCGCCTGAATTTTCTCGAGCGAGAGATCGGGCAGCACGGGCGCGGGCAGAATGTTTGGGATGCCGCCGAATTTCGAGCCGATCGTCGCGACCGGCAGATGCAGGCCAGCCGCGACCGCAGCGGCGGCTGCAACAGCGATCAGCATTCCCGGCCAATGCGGGCGCGCATATTTCAGCGCGACGATGACGGCGACAGTCCCGAACGACAGGGCGACCGCCTCCAACGTGACGCTGGGCGCCGCCGCGACAAGCACGGGAATCTTCTCGTGAAGCGGCCCCGGCTCGCCCTCGGCCAGGGTCAAACCGAGCAACTCCCTGAGCTGGCTCGCGAAGATGATGACCGCAATCCCCGCCGTGAAGCCCACCGTCACGGGAAACGGAATGAACTTGATGAAGGTCCCGAGGCGCAGCAGCCCCATGGCGGCCATCATGAGCCCGGAGAGGAAAGTCGCGATGACGAGCCCTTCCATCCCCTGCGTTGCGACCACGGTGGAGACGAGAACAATGAAGGCGCCGGCTGGGCCGCCGATCTGGAACCGCGAACCGCCCAGAGCCGAAACCAGAAACCCGCCGACGATGGCGGTGTAAAGGCCCTGGGCAGGGCTCGCGCCCGAGGCGATCGCGATCGCCATGGAAAGCGGCAGCGCCACAATGGCGACCGTCAGCCCTGCGACGGAGTCCGCGCGCAATTGGGCCAGGCCGTAGCCCTCCCGCAGCGCCGTCACCAGCTTCGGCATGAAAAGCTCGACAAACCGCGCCCCTCGAGCGGCGCCTCCCCCCACCACGTCAATCGACATTCATTCACCTCCCAGCGCCTGGCCGGAGCCCGGCGCATCCATGCGCAAGCCGCACGCAGCTGTTGGAATAAGGGAGATTTAGTCATCCGCGCGCCAAAACCCTAGCGCCATGGGTGCAAAACATTGCCGACCACGGTTTTTGCCTCAGTAAGAGCAAATCACGTTTTTCTGGCCTGTCCGCGCAATATCAGACAGAATAACGTTCATACACGCCACATTTTCTGAACAAATTGTCAAATTGTCTGGACGTTTTGGCCATCATTCGCCGTTAGACCGGCTATCGCCTCATCCCCACATCGTCAGTTCGATCGAAATATCCATGCGTCCACTCTTATGGCGCATGCGTATTCTTCTGACGATTGGGGTAAAACAGGAGAAGACTAACGAATGAAGCGTATATCTGTTGTGGTTGCCCTTCTCGGTCTCATGACCATTCCCGCCGCCGCGGATGTTCTCGCCGCACGCGAACCAGGGGCCGAACCACAACAACAGCAGGCGCCTGAAGGTCATTATGGCAGAGCGAGCCAGGGCGTTCCCGGCAATGCCATGCCCGATGGCGCCCATTCCTTCACGGCCAAGGCGTCCTATTACGGCGGCGGCCCGCGTCGCTATGAACCCAATACGCACACCGCGAGCGGCGAGCGGTTCAATCAGTGGGGCCTGACCGCGGCCCATCGCACGCTGCCGCTCGGCACGCGGCTGCTCGTGACGCACCATGGCCGCTCGGTCGTTGTAAGGGTGAATGATCGCGGGCCGGCGGCCTGGACCGGTCGAAGCCTCGATCTTTCGCGGGGCGCCGCGACGCGCATCGGCCTCATCGCCAATGGAACCGGGCCCGTGCTGGTGCAGGTCCTCAACGGCGGTTGATCTTAAAAAGAGCGAAGCGCCCGGTCCCAAAAGGGCCGGGCGCCTCTCCTTCGGCTGTTGATGAGACTCCTGGAGACTTGAGCTCAGACAAACATCCCGAAGATTCCGGAAAGGATTGAGAAGACGATCACCGTCGCCGTAACGATGCCGAGGTCGGAGGTGCCCCAAAGCGCGAGGACAAGGCCGAGCACCGCGCCGGCCGCAGCGCAGATCAGGACATTGGGCGTGATGGCGAAGTCGAAACTGCGCATGCCGGTGTATTTGTCCTTGGGCAGGTTCGATTCATGATTGGCCATGGCGTTTCCCTTTTCGATCAGGCGCATCTGTGAAAGACGCCGCAACTTCGAGCGCCAGTGACACGATAGTTTCGCACCGGCCGCGTCCCCGACAGCCGATTTCCTGTCAAAAGGAGCGCGAAATTCGCCACGCCGCCTTTCCCCGGCGCTCATGGCGAGCCGGACGAGGAGCTGCTAGATTCCGCTTATCGACTTTTCGGAAGCGACAGACGCGCCATGACCACGCCCAAGCAAACGCCGCCCCGCATGACGGTCGACGAATTCCTTGTCTGGGCGGCGGGCCGTCCCGGCCGCTACGAACTCATCGGCGGCGAGGTCGTGGCTCAGGCGTCAGAGCGGGCGAAGCATTGGACGATCAAGCTCGCGACGCATGTCGCCTTGCTCAACGCCGTGAAAGCCAAGTCCCTCGATTGCCATGTCGTGCCGGATGGCGCGACTGTCAGGATCGATGAGAGGACCGCTTACGAGCCTGACGCGTTGGTTTACTGCGGACGCGAAGTGGATGGCGACTCCATGGTCGTCGAAAATCCGGTCATCGTGGTGGAAATTCTTTCTCCGACGACCGGGCGAAACGATAAGGGGCGCAAGCTTGCAGACTATTTCCGCCTGCCGAGCCTCGCCCATTATCTCATCGTCGATACGGACGCGCCGCTGATCATCCACCACCAGCGCCGGCCCGACGGCGACATTCTCACGCATATTCTGCGGGACGGAATATTGTCGCTCGATCCGCCGGGCCTCACGCTTGCGCTGTCGGAGATTTACGCAAGCAGGTAGTCCCTCGCCGGGCTGAGCCCCGCGAAGGACAGTCGCTTACCGCGCGACATAGATTTCCGCGCCCTTCTCCACGAACTCTTCCGCCTTGTCGGCCATGCCTTTTTCGCGCTCGGCGATGGCCGCGGCCTCCTCGCGCAGGTCGCGGGTGATCTGCATGGAGCAGAATTTCGGCCCGCACATGGAGCAGAAATGCGCGAGCTTGTGCGCCTCCTTGGGCATGGTTTCGTCATGGTAGTCGCGGGCCGTATCGGGATCGAGTCCGATCTCGAATTGATCGGTCCAGCGGAAATCGAAGCGAGCCCGGCTCATGGCGTCGTCGCGCTCGCGCGCCGCCGGATGGCCCTTGGCGAGGTCGGCGGCATGGGCGGCGATGCGATAGGTGATGACGCCGGTCTTCACGTCGTCGCGGTCGGGCAGGCCCAGATGCTCCTTCGGCGTGACGTAGCAGAGCATCGCCGTGCCGAACCAGCCGATCATCGCCGCGCCAATGCCCGAGGTGATGTGGTCGTAGCCCGGCGCAACGTCGGTCACGAGCGGCCCGAGCGTATAGAAAGGCGCCTCGCCGCAGGCCTTGAGCTGCTTGTCCATATTGGCCTTGATCTTGTGCATCGGCACATGGCCGGGGCCTTCGATCATCACCTGACAGCCCTTCTCCCAGGCGATCTTCGTCAATTCGCCCAGAGTCTCCAGCTCGGCGAATTGCGCGGCGTCATTGGCGTCGGCGTTGGAGCCGGGGCGCAGCCCGTCGCCGAGCGAGAAGGAGACGTCATATTTGCGCATGATGTCGCAAATCTCGTCGAAGCGTTCGTAAAGGAAGCTCTCCTTGTGCTTGGAGAGGCACCAGCGCGCCATGATGGATCCGCCGCGCGAGACGATGCCCGTGACGCGATTGGCGGTGAGCGGGACATAAGCGAGCCGCACGCCGGCATGGATTGTGAAGTAATCGACGCCCTGCTCCGCCTGCTCGATCAGCGTGTCCTTGAACACCTCCCAATCGAGCTTGAGCGCATCGCCGCCGACCTTCTCCAGCGCCTGATAGATCGGCACAGTGCCGATCGGCACGGAGGCGTTGCGGATGATCCAGTCGCGGATGTTATGGATATTGCGCCCCGTGGAGAGGTCCATGACCGTGTCGGCGCCCCAGCGCGAGGCCCAGACCATCTTCTCCACCTCTTCCGCCACCGAAGAAGTCACGGCCGAATTGCCGATATTGGCGTTGACCTTGACGAGGAAGTTGCGGCCAATGACGACCGGCTCCAGCTCGGGGTGATTGATGTTCGCCGGAATGATCGCCCGCCCGCGCGCAATCTCCGCGCGCACGAATTCGGGCGTGACATATTCCGGAATTTCCGCCCCGAAGCTCTCGCCGTCGGCGATGCGCTCTTTCGCCACGTCGAGCGCGCGCGCGCGGCAGAGATTTTCGCGATGCGCCACGAAGATCATCTCTTCCGTGATGGTCCCGGCGCGCGCGAATTCCAGCTGTGTGACGGGCGCCGCGCCCGCGGCGCGATAGAGCTTGCGCTCGGCCGGGCACGGCGGCACGAGCCGCTCGCCCTCGGCGAAGCCATTGTCCTCCGGCTTCACGGCGCGTCCCTCATAGGTCTCGAGCCCCGCGCGGGTCGCGAGCCAGGGCCGCGCCGCCGGCAGGCCCGCCGAGAGGTCGGGCGTGAAATTCCCGCAGCCGTAGGGGCCGGACTGATCGTAGACGCGCAGCGGCGGTTCGCCGGATGAGGGATCGAGCGGGATTTCGCGGAAGGGAACGCGGATGTCATCGCGCCCCTCGGGCGAGGAATAGACCTTGCGCGACTTGCCGATGGGGCCGGTGGTGACGGTCAGGGGCGTGCGTTTGTCGTGCAGGTTCATGTCGCGCTCCATTGATCGCGCTCCTTCAAGGGGAGCGGATTGAGGGGGATGCAGACGAAGCGCGGAATCGGGTTGTGAGGGCGCGAACCGCCCTGCCCTGGCATTCCCTCCGCCGGCATGACCCGGATCAGGTTCGATGGGTGCTTCTCAGCCGCGACGCGCGGCGCCCCTCGCCAACCCGACAAAGCTAGCGCGTCGGGCAGGCGGGGGCAAGGCGGCTCATGGCGCCGCCAAAGCTTTCGGACTGTCATATTTCCTTTTTATGGCTGTGCTTTTGCCGTGTGCTGGAGCTCGAGGCTCAATCGTCTGCAACCCTCCAGGTCGAGAATCGTCATGAAGAAATTTCTGTTTCTGTTCGCGCTGCTGCCCACCCTCGCCTATGCGAGCGACGACGCCGTCGACTGCGCCAAGAAGAACGACGGCTCTGTGAAATGTGAGGTCAAGAAGGACAAGGTCGTCGTCGACGCGATCACGGTCAATGGCGGCGGCTGTCCGGTGGCGGAAAACGCCGAGGTTCTCCACCACCCCTACAATGCAGGCGACAAGTTCACGGTCCCCGCCAAGGGAGGCAGCATCGTGCCGGGATTTGGCTGCGGCTATGTCCGCATGGTCACGATCCAGACCCACGACGGGAAGACGAAGACGTTCGGACCGATGTAAGCCCCGGGGGGACTGGCCGCGGGCGCGCGCACGCGGCCCAGTCCTTCCATCTTTCCGAAGGAGCTACTTCACGTTTCATAGTGCACATAACGAGATAGTTTCAGGCTGAGATTCTCCGTCGGGACCCCGAATGACTTCGCTCAGCCTCCAAGGCCTCACCTCGCAGGAAGCCGCCCGGCGCCTCGCCGAATATGGTCCCAACGCGCCGCCCGAGGCGCCCCCGCCCGGCATTTTGCAGATCGCGCTGCGCACGCTGAAAGAACCGATGTTCTTTCTGCTGGCGGCGGCGGCGACGATCTATCTTTTCGTCGGCGACCTCGGCGAAGGCCTGTTCATGGTCGCCGGCGCCGGCGCCTCCATCTCGCTCGTCGTCATACAGGAGCTGCGCAGCGAACGCGCCTTGCAGGCGCTGCAACGGCTCGCCGAGCCTTCCGCGCTTGCCCGCCGCGATGGCGAGGCGCGGCGCATCCCCGCGCGCGACCTCGTGCCGGGCGACATCTTCCTTCTCGGCGAGGGTCAGCGCATTCCGGCCGACGCCCTGCTGATGGCGGGCGACGCGCTCGTCGTCGACGAGTCGATCCTGACTGGCGAATCCGCGCCCGTCACCAAAACGCTCGCCGGCGAAACGGATCTCGACTTTCCTGATCCCGGCGGGGATTACACGCCCTTCCTCTATGCGGGCGCGATGATCGTGCGCGGCTCGGGCGTCGCCCATGTCGAGCGCACGGGCGCGCGCACGGCCGTCGGCGGCCTCGGCGCCTCTCTTGCCGCCATAAAGGGAGAGCCGAGCCCGCTGCAACAGCGCACGGGCGCGCTCGTGGCGCGGCTCGGGGCCTTCGCGCTTCTGTTCTGCGCGCTGGTCATCGTCGCCTATGGGCTCGTCCATGGCGACTGGTTCGAGGGCGCCATCGCCGGCATCACGCTCGCCATCGGCCTGCTGCCGGAAGAATTCCCTATGGTGCTGGCGATCTTCCTCGCGCTCGGCGCCTTCCGGCTGGCGCGCCGCAATGTGCTGGTGCGCCGTTCCTCCGTGACGGAGACGCTGGGCTCCACTTCGCTGCTCTGCGTCGACAAGACCGGCACGCTCACCGAAAACCGCATGGCGGTGATCGCGCTCTATACGGGCGGGGCGATCGAGCCGGTCCCCGACGCGCCCGACGCCGAGCAGCACCGGCTGATCCGCGCGGCGCTGCGCGCCTCGTCCGAACATCCCGTCGATCCCATGGACCGGGCCGTCCATGCGCTGGCGGAACGGCTCGAAATCCCGGCCGGCGGCGCCGTGACGGAAAGCTTTCCGATCCGCCCCGAGCTTCTGGCCTTCATTCAGACATGGCGGGTCGAGGGCGGCGTCACGCGGGCGGCCAAGGGCGCGCCCGAGGCTGTCCTGCGCCTGGCCCATGCGACGGACGACGAGCGCGCCCGCTATGGCGCTGTCGTCGAAGAGATGGCGCGCGAGGGGATGCGCGTCCTCGCGGTCGCGGAGACCGAGCCCGGCACGACGGCCGTGGAGGCCGCACCCTACCGGCTCAGGGGCCTTGTCGCCTTCGAGGACCCGATCCGCGAGGACGTTCCGCAGGCAGTGGCGGCGGCGCGGCGGGCGGGCGTCTCGGTCGCCATGATCACCGGCGATTATCCCGCAACGGCGCTCGCCATCGCGCGCGACGCCGGCATCGACACGGGCGCCGGCGCGCTGACCGGGGCGGAGGTCGCCGCGATGGCGCCGGAAGAGGTTGCCGAGAAAATTAGAAGCATCCGCGTCTTCGCGCGGATCATGCCGACGAACAAGCTCGCCCTCGTCGAGGCCTTCAAGGCGGACGGCCATATCGTCGCCATGACCGGCGACGGCGTGAACGACGGCCCTGCCCTCGCAGCGGCCCATATCGGCATTGCGATGGGTCAGCGCGGCTCCGACGTGGCGCGCGAGGCGGCGCATATCGTTCTGCTCGACGACCGTTTCGCCTCGATCGTCGCCGGCATCGAGCTCGGCCGCCGCATCTCCAGCAATCTGCGCAAGGCGCTGACCTATGTCACCGCGATCCACATCCCCATCGCCGGCCTTGCGCTTGCACCCATTCTGATGGGCCTGCCGCCGATGCTTTTGCCCGCCCATGTCGTGCTGATGGAGCTGATCATCGACCCGACCTGCTCGCTCGCCTTCGAGGCGGAGCCCGGCGAGAGGGACGCCATGCTCAAGCCACCCCGCCCGCAGAGCGAGCCGCTGTTCGGGACGCGCGACCTGCTGCTCGGCGCAGTGCAGGGCCTTGCCGTCTTCCTCGCGGTTCTGAGCATCTATATTCTCGCGACCAGCTTCTCCGTCGCCGACGCCGAGGCGCGCGGCCTCGCCTTCGCGACGCTGATCATCGGCAATCTGACGCTCGCCCTGTCGGATGCGCTGCCGAGGGGCGTCTCGCCTTTCGCGCGGGACAATCTGCCGTTCTGGGCCATCGCGGCGACGGCGCTCTCGGTCGTCGCCGCGGGCCTGTTTTTCCCGCCCCTCGCAAATCTGCTGCGCTTCGCGCCGCCACAGCCGGAGGACCTTGCGCTGGGGGCGCTCCTCGGGCTCAGCGCGGGGGGCTGGTACGGCATGTGGCGGCGGCTGGTCGGACGAGCGTGATCCAATCTTCCCCGGCCGGAGAGCGACGCCACGGGCGACGTTTGCATTCCCGTCATGCGGGCTGATATGCCTTCGCGGCACCGCGCAACAGATGGACCCAACGTGACAAACGAGACGGCGCAGAACCGCAAATCGCTCTCCATCATCGTCTCGAAGGGGACGCTGGACTGGGCCTACCCGCCCTTCATCCTGGCGACGACTGCGGTGGCGATGGATATGGACGCAACGCTCTTCTTCACCTTCTACGGCCTCGGCCTGTTGAAGAAGAAGCTCGATCTCGGCGTGTCGCCGCTCGGCAATCCGGCGATGAAAATGCCCATGGGCGGGATGCATCTCGGCATGCCCAATCTCGTCGCGGCGCTGCCCGGCGTCACCGCCGGCGCCACGGCGATGATGAAGAACATGATCGCGAAAAAGGGCGTCGCCAGCATCGAAGAGCTGCGCGACATCGCGCTCGAAAGCGGCGTGAAGCTCGTCGCCTGCCAGATGACGATGGACCTTTTCGAATTCAAAAAGGAAGACATGATCGACGGCGTCTGCTTCGGCGGCGCCGCGACTTATCTCGAAGAGGCCGTGAAGGCCGACGTCAATCTTTTCGTTTAAGGACTCCGGATGACCGACCATAGTGTAGACGCCCGCGGCCTCAATTGCCCGCTGCCGATCCTGCGTACAAAAAAGGCGCTGAAAGAACTGGCCGTTGGCGAGACGCTCGAAGTTCTCGCGACCGATCCCGGCTCCATGGCGGATTTCGCCGCTTTCGCGCGTCAGACCGGCGACGAACTGGTCACCGCCGAGGAAGCCAACGGGCATTTCCGCTACGTGCTGCGTCGCAAGAGCTGAACTGTTGCCGCTAAGCCGCAAGGCGGTTTTCTTTCGACCATGCCGCTGTACTGCCTTGCGCAAGCTGGGGGCGTTAGGGTGAACTTTACCATAAAGTTCGCTCACCCCGGCCGCCGCCATGCGTAGATATGTTTCCCGTTCGTCCGCGCTTATTCTCGCAATTCTTGCCGCCGGTCCGCAGGCCGCTTTCGCCGCCGACGGCTATTTCCTGATCGGCTACGGTCCGCGCCAGAAGGCGCTCGCGGGCGCGGGCGCCGCCGATCAGCGCGACGCCATGGCGCTCTCGGTCAATCCCGCCGGGATCGTCGGCTTGCGGCGCCAATTTCAACTCGGCATGACCGTCATCAACGCCGAGCGCGGCTATTACACCAGTGGGCCGACGCGCGTGATCACGCCGGGGTATGTCGAGAGCGGCCGACCGTGGTTCCCCGTCCCCAACAGCGGCTACATCCAGCCGATCGACGAGGACTCGGCCTGGAGCGTCGTGAGCTACGCCAATGGGGGCGTCAACACATCCTATGGCTGGGGCAATTGGCACGCCCCGAGGGGCGGCCTCTTCGGCGGCGGCTTCACGGGCGTCGATCTGCAACAATCCTTCATCAGCGCCGGCTACGCGCGCCGCTTCGCGACGCCTGCCGGAGACGTGACGCTCGGAGTCGCGCCGACACTGGCGGTGCAGATGCTCAACATCCAGGGCGCGGGCGTTTTCGCGCCCTATTCCTCCAATCCCTACCGGCTGTCGGACATGGGCTACGATTGGTCAGCGGGCGGCGGCCTGCGCGCGGGCCTCACCTGGGCCGTGACGGACAGCGCCCGCTTCGGCTTCTCGGCCTCGACGCCGATGTGGATGTCGAAATTCGGAAAATACGCGGGGCTCCTTACCGACCATGGCGGCTTCGACATTCCGGCCACGATGCAGGCGGGCGTCGCCTATGATCTGCTTCCCAATCTGACCGCCATGCTCGACTGGCGGCATGTCTTCTATTCGGGCGTTCCCTCGCTCGGAAACCCGTCGAATCCGCTCACCTACCGATCCATGGGAACGCCGAACGGCTCCGGCTTCGACTGGACCGACGTCGACTCGGGCTCCGTCGGCCTCGAATGGCGCTACTCGCCGGCGCTGACGTTGCGAACCGGCTATCACTACACATCGAACCCGCTCCGCTGGCGCTCAGTGACGGTGAACGCGCTGGCTCCGATCATCAACCGCCATCACGCGGCGCTCGGCGCCAATTACGCCCTCACCGAGAATTCCGCCTTCGATTTCGCCTTCGTTTACGGCTTCAAGAATTCCTTCACGGGCGTGGAGTGGATTCCCCAACAGCCGACCCTGCCCTTAGGCTCGGCCAATCCGCGTGCGACGATCACGCCCTGGGTGCAGGGGTGGGAGCTGACATTCGGCTACGACTACAAATGGGATCAGGGCGACAATTCGCTCATTCCCCTGCGCTTCTAGACTGTCACGCGGGCAACCCGGCTGCAAACCGGCTTGCCCGCTCTTTCCACTAAAGCCGCCGCGCTCAGCCCACGACGATATTGGGGGCGGCGCGGGGTTTCGCCGTCTCCAGAAGAGTTTTCACTTTGGCGGCGAGATTGAGATAGACCGCCGCCTGCGGACTGTTGGGCTCCGCGCCGACGACGGGTTTCCCCGAATCCGAAGTTTCACGGATCTTCATGTCGAGCGGCGCCTCGCCGAGGAAGGGCACGCCGAGCTTTTCGGCGTCATGGCGCGCGCCGCCGTGGGAGAAGATCTCCGAGCGGCCGCCGCAATGCGGGCAGAGGAAGTAGCTCATGTTCTCGATGATGCCGAGAATGGGCGCCTCGACCTTCTGGAACATGGCCACCGCCCGCCGCGCGTCGATGAGCGCGAGGTCCTGCGGCGTCGAGACGATCACCGCCCCGGCGATGGGCGTCTGCTGCGCCATGGTGAGCTGCACGTCGCCCGTGCCGGGCGGCATGTCCACGACGAGCGCGTCGAGGTCGCCCCAGGCGACTTCGTTGAGAAGCTGCGTCAGCGCCTGCGCGACCATCGGCCCGCGCCAGACCATGGGCGTATTTTCATCGACGAGGAAGCCCATGGACATGATCTTGATTCCGTAGGCTTCGAGCGGAACGAGCTTGCCGCCCTCGACCTTTGGCTTTTCGTGCAGGCCGAAGAGGCGCGGCGCGGACGGTCCGTAAATATCCGCGTCGAGCAGACCGACACGCCAGTTCTGCGCGGCAAGGCCGAGCGCCAGATTGGCGGCCGTCGTCGACTTGCCGACGCCGCCTTTGCCCGACGCCACGACGACGATGTAGCGAATCCTGTCGAGGGAAGGCGACATGCCGCGGCGCTGGGGCGGCGGCGGTGCGGCGTGGGAGTGGCCATGATGGTGATGATGCCCGGCGCCGGCGGGCTTCGCCGAACCTGCCGCGCGCTCGGCGGTGAGCGTCACCACGGCCGACTCGATTCCCGGCACCGCCTTGAGCGCCTTCTCGGCGTTGACGCGCGCCGCCTCCCAGCCTTCGGGCTTTGCGGGATCGCCCGAGAGCGAAACAAAGGCTTTCGCGCCGGAAAGATTGACGCCACTCACGGCATTCGCCAGCGACACGCCGCCGGGGCCGTAAAGGTTTTCAAGGGCTTTGAGAATGTCAGCTTCCGTCGCCACGGGCCGCTCCTTGCCTGTTTAGAGTTATTCTAGACAAGGATATGCCGCTAAACGCCGCCCGCGTCCATGCGATATTTAGACCGACTTTCCGCTGCAACGCCCCTCCGCCTGCACCGCTGGACAGGGTGCGTCGCCATAAGAGCAAAAGACGCAGCAGTCGCCGGCTTTTGGGGTCAGTCGGGCTCCGCAGGCGGGGCAGTCATAGACGACCACACAGGCGTCCAACGGCATGGTCATCATAGCGGCATGGCCGCAACGCGGGCATTTGATCGACGCCACGGACTTCATGCGAAGAGCCCCATCGGCTGTTCGATGAGGCGCTTGAACTCGGCCAGCAGCTGTGCGCCGAGCGCGCCGTCCACCGCGCGATGGTCGCAGGAAAGCGTCACGCTCATCATGTTCGCCACGGCCGGGGCGCCGTTCTTCACGACCATGCGGGGCTCGCCCTTGCCCACTGCAAGAATCGTCGACTGCGGCGGGTTGATCACCGCCGAGAAGTTCTTGATCCCGAACATGCCGAGATTGGAGACCGCTGAAACGCCGCCCTCATATTCCTGCGGCTTCAGCTTGCGGTCCCGCGCGCGGCCGGCGAGCTCTTTCACTTCCTCGGAAATCTCCCGCACCGTCTTGGCCTGCGCATTGCGGACGATGGGCGTGATCAGCCCGCCCGGGATGGCGACCGCGACGCCAATGTCCGACGCCTTGTGCTTCAGCATCGCTTCGGGCGTGAAGGTGACATTCGCCTCCGGCACGCGCTGAAGCGCCAGCGCCAGCGCCTTCACGACGTAATCATTGACCGATGTCTTCCATTCCGGCGACCCATCGCCCCGCTGTGGGGCGGCGGCGTTGAAGTCTTCCCGCATCTTCAGCAGCGCGTCGATCTCGCAATCGACGTCGAGGTAGAAATGCGGGACGGTCTGGATCGATTCCGTCAGACGCCGCGCGATGGCCTTGCGCATCGAGTCGTGCGGGACTTCCTCGTAGGAGCCCGCCTCGTAGAATTTCCGCGTCGTCGCGGCGGACGGCGCCTCCGCGAGCGCCGGCTTCGCCTCGGGCGCCGGCGCGGCCTTGCGGGCGCCGCCGCCCGCGAGCGCGCTCTTCACGTCGCGCTCGATGATGCGGCCATGCGGGCCGGAGCCCGCCAGCGCGGAGAGGTCGAGCCCCGCCTCCCTCGCGAGGCGCCGCGCGAGGGGCGAAGCGAATATGCGCGCCATGGCGTTCAAGATGCTCTCCTATTGTCCGCCGGCCGTATTGCCCCCGGAAAGGCCGAACAGCGCGCGGAACAGATCGCCGACGAACGCCTGATCCTGCGAGACGGCGTAGGCTCCCGTCAGCAGGACTCCCGACAGGGCGGCGGCGACGATGACGACATTCCGGCGCGGCATGGCGGCCTAGCGATAAAGAACGGCCTTCGCGGCCGCGATCACTTCCGCGACGCTCGGCAAGGCAAGCTTCTCGAGATTGGCCGCGTAGGGCATGGGCACGTCCTTGCCGGTCACGCGCAGGACCGGCGCGTCGAGATAGTCGAACGCCTCCAGCTGCACGCGCGTGGCGATCTCGGCCGAAACGCCGCTTTGCGGCCAGCCTTCCTCGATGGCGACGCAGCGGCCGGTCTTCTTCACGGACTCGATGATCGTCGCGCTGTCCATCGGGCGCAGCGTGCGCAGGTCGATCACCTCGGCCTCGATTCCTTCCTTCGCAAGCTCCTCGGCGGCGCCGAGCGCATAGGTCATGCCAATGGAAAAGGAGACGAGCGTCACGTCGGTCCCCGGCCGCGCAATGCGCGCCTTGCCGATCGGCAGGACGAAATCCTCCAGCGCCGGCAC
Source organism: Methylocystis sp. IM3 (assembly GCF_038070105.1). Taxonomy (NCBI): domain Bacteria; kingdom Pseudomonadati; phylum Pseudomonadota; class Alphaproteobacteria; order Hyphomicrobiales; family Methylocystaceae; genus Methylocystis; species Methylocystis sp. IM3. The sequence continues at coordinate 1,981,980 of NZ_JBBPBZ010000002.1, forward strand.
ATCCGAAGTTTTTCCGTAGAGAATTTCATTCTCGAGGAAGACGACGGGATTGTCACTGCGGATCGCCGCCTTCAGCAGGCCCTTGGCGTCGCTGGCGTTGGACGGCGAGATGACGATGAGCCCCGGCACCTGCGCATACCAGGCGGCGTAATCCTGGCTGTGCTGGGCGCCGACGCGCGCCGCCGCGCCATTCGGGCCGCGGAACACGATCGGGCTGTTGATCTGCCCGCCCGACATGTAGAGCGTCTTCGCTGCGGAATTCACGATGTGGTCGATGGCCTGCATCGAAAAATTGAATGTCATGAATTCGACGATCGGCCTCAGGCCCGCGAAGGCCGCGCCGACGCCGATGCCGGCGAAGCCATATTCCGTGATGGGCGTGTCGCGCACGCGCATCGGGCCGAATTCCTGAAGCAGCCCCTGCGTGACCTTGTAGGCGCCCTGATATTCCGCGACCTCCTCGCCCATGATGAAGACATTGGGGTCGCGCCGCATTTCCTCGGCCATGGCGTCGCGCAGCGCCTCGCGCATGGTCATCGGAATCATGGTCGTGCCGGCGGGCACTTCCGGCGCGGCGCTGACAGTCGGCGGCGCGGAGACGCTGACCGGCTTGGGCGCCGGCGCGGCTGCCTCCTTCGCGGCCTCGAGTCGCGCCGCATTCGCCTCGCCCGCCTCGTCCTGCGGCGCGCTCGGCGGCGCCGGGGCCTCGGCGGCGGGCGGCGCGGCCACGGCCGACGCATCCTCGCCCTCGCCCGCAATCACCGCGATCGGCGTATTGACCGCGACATTCTCGGTACCGCCGGGCACGAGAATGCGCGCCAGCACGCCTTCGTCGATCGCCTCAACCTCCATGGTGGCCTTGTCGGTCTCGATCTCGGCGATCACGTCGCCGGCCTTGACCTCGTCGCCTTCGTTTTTCAGCCATTTGGCGAGCTTGCCCTGCTCCATGGTCGGCGACAGGGCGGGCATGAGGACGTTGACAGTCATTTGAAGGAAACCTCTTCCCCCGCCCCTCTCCGCTGGCGCGGCAGAGGGAGCAGAGCGCAGCCTCTATCGGCGTCGCGGATCGCCCGCACAAATAGGAAAGTCATTGTCTTTCGATCCTTACGCCAGCACGTCGGTATAAAGCTCGGAAGGCTCCGGCTCCTTGTCGCTCATCGCAAAATCGGCTGCTTCGGCGACGACCTTGCGAACATTGGCGTCGATCTTCTTCAGTTCGTCCTCGCTGACGCCGTCGGCCAGCAGGCGCAGGCGCACCTGCTCGATTGGATCGTGCTCCTCGCGCATCCTCTGCACTTCTTCCTTGGAGCGATATTTCGCAGGGTCGGACATGGAGTGGCCGCGATAGCGGTAGGTCTGCACTTCCAGGAGATAGGGTCCCTTGCCCGAGCGGCACCAGGCCAGCGCCTCGGCGGTCGCCTCGCGCACCACCCGCACGTCCATGCCGTCGATCTGCCGGCCGGGGATGCCGAAGGCGCCGCCGCGCATGGCGAAGTCCGTCTGCGCTGCGGCGCGGGTCAGCGACGTGCCCATGGCGTAGCGATTGTTCTCGACGATGAAGAGCACCGGCAGCTTCCACAGCGCCGCGATGTTGAAGGTCTCGTAGACCTGCCCCTGATTGGCCGCCCCCTCGCCGAAGAAGGTGAGCGACACGCGTCCGTCGCCGCGATAGAGATTGGCGAAACCGACGCCCGCGCCGATCGGCGCCGGCGCGCCGACGATGCCGTGGCCGCCGAAGAAATTCTTCTCCCGCGAGAACATGTGCATGGAGCCGCCCTTGCCCTTGGAGTAGCCGCCGCGCTTGCCGGCAAGCTCCGCCATCACGCCCTTGGGGTCCATGCCGCTCGCGAGCATGTGGCCATGGTCGCGATAGCTCGTCGTGAATTCGTCGCCCTCGCGCGCGGCCATCTTGGCGCCGACGACCACGGCTTCCTGGCCGATGTAGAGATGGCAGAAGCCGGCGACCACGCCCATGCCGTAGAGCTGCCCCGCCTTCTCCTCGAAACGGCGGATGAGCAACATGTCGCGCAGGGCGTGAAGCTCTTCCTCGCGGGTGAAAGGTGGAACGGATTGAGCGGCGCTCGCGCCGTCGCCTGCAGTCGCCATCGGCTGTTCTCGGCCTCCCAACCGTTATTTGGAGAACGAGCGGGACAATACCAGAGTCGCCGTTCAAAGACGAGGGCGCCGGGTCCCCACCGGTTGCGGCTGTGGCTTATTTCGCGTCGAGCTGCGTCTGCAGCTCTTCGGCGAAGGCCATGATCCGCTTGGCGTTGGCGCCGAAGTCGTGGCGTCCGTAGCGGGAGGCGGCGCGCAGATCGATGCGGGTCTGACCCGGCAGCGGCTTGAGTCGGACTGTCACGTCCTCGTCGAGCCCCATGATCAGCGTCTTGTCGAGAAAGTCGGCGTGCCCTTCTCCGGTGCGGCCGCCGGGCGGGCGCTGATCGACGACCTTCCAGCCGATCGCCTTCGCCGTTTTGAGAACGAGCGCGAAAGCTTCGTCGGCGTCGAGATCGACGACGATGGGCTCGACGTCCGGATAGGCGGGGCGTTGGGCCTCGCGCGCCTTCTGCGTCACGCCCTTTGGCTGAAAGCCTCCCCGCGCCGCATAGGCCGCCCCGGACAACGAGAAAAACGGCGGGTTGGCGATGTCGGTGGAAATGTCCGACAGCACCGGCAAACGCACCGCCTCGAAGGCGAGATAGGACGGATAGGCGAGAGTCAGCAGCGCGATCAGCGCGCCGGCGAACGCAGCCCCCGCGCCGCGCCGGCCGGTGTTCCAGATGCTGACCCAAGCGGCGCCCACGAGCAAAAGCCCGATGAGCGCCAACGCCACGGCGGCTCCGAGCGACGCCAGCGCGGAAACGGGCGCGATCATGTTCAGCCGCACCAGCAGGACCGAGAGGATGGCGACCGTTCCCGCAAAAACGGCGACGCTGCGGCTCCACAACGCGGCCCGCGACCATGGCTCCGGCGGAAGTGTGCGACGCATGGGACCGAGCGGCCTCGCCTGTTTCATGCCGCTGGATGCGGCGATGAGCGCATTTTTCGCCAAAGGCGGCGAGAAATGCAACGAAATAGCGGCATCGTGAAAACAGCTGGCGCGTTAGCGCGGCGTTAAGCGAATGCGGCGAATTTGAGGGCGTGCATTTTTCTTGTAGCTGCGTTCGCGTAGAGGCCCGCAATGTCGGACAATCATCCAGTCGAGTCGAATGAGCCGCAGGCCGGCGGCCATCCCCATGATCTCCTCGCGCGGCTTTATCGCGAGATCGGCATTTCCGCCGTCGCCGCCGCGCTCGAAGCCGCGCAATTTTCCGACCTTACGGACGACGCGCCGCAAGAAGACGGCGCCTGGTCGCCGCTGGGCGGCGAGATCGCAGCCTGATAGAAGAGCCCTGCCTTGGCCTTTGCCTTGGGGGCTCAATGATCGACCGCCGCGCCTTTCTGCGCCTGCCCGCCGCCATCGCGCTCGCAGGCGCGGCCTATTCCGTCGCCATCGAGCCGAACTTCCGGCTCGAGGTTACGCGTTACCGCGTGACGCCGAAAGACTGGCCTCCCGCCCTCTCTCTGCGCATCGCCGTCATTACCGACCTGCACGCCTGCGAGCCCTGGATGCCGTCGGCGCGCATCCGCCGCATCGCCGCACTCGCCAATTCCCTCGCGCCCGATCTCATCGTGCTGCTGGGCGATTTCGCGGCGGGCACGCATCTCGTCACGGGCCCTGTGCAGCCCGAGCAATGGGCCGAGGCGCTCTCGAACCTCGAGGCGCCGCTCGGGGTTCATGCGGTGCTCGGCAATCACGACTGGTGGCACGGCGCCCTTCCCGGCGATCCGTCTGACGGCGCCGAGGCCGCGCGCGCCGCGTTGAAGCAGATGGGCGCGCGGCTCTATGAGAACGACGCCATGCGTCTGGAAAAGAACGGCGAGCCCTTCTGGCTTCTCGGCCTCGCCGACCAGTTGGCCGAATGGGTCCAGATCGGAAAGCGCGGGCGATGGCGGGGGCGAGACGATCTCGATGCGACGCTCGCTCGCGTGATCGACGATTCGCCGGCCATTCTTCTGGCCCATGAGCCCTTCGTCTTCGACCGCGTGCCGGGCCGTGTCGCGCTGACGCTCTCCGGCCATACGCATGGCGGGCAGGTCAATCTGCCCGTTCTTGGCCCCATCGCCGCGGAACTGCGCTATGGCGGCGGCAGCAGAGTTTACGGGCATTACGTGCAGGACGGGCGCCACCTCGTCATTTCCGGCGGCCTCGGCGAGTCGATCCTGCCCATGCGTTTCATGCGGCCGCCGGAGATCGTCGAAGTGACAGTGGCGCCGCCGGCCGCCGCGTGACTTCGAGCGGCTGAGGGGCTTCGCGGGCGCAAAACGGCGAGGGCGCCGATTGGCTCGAGGCCAACGGCGCCCTCCCTGTCTTTTCTGTTACTCGATGATCGAGGCGACGACGCCCGCGCCGACCGTGCGGCCGCCTTCGCGGATGGCGAAGCGCAGCTTCTCCTCCATGGCGATCGGAACGATCAGGGCCACTTCCATCGTGACGTTGTCGCCCGGCATCACCATCTCGACGCCCTCGGGCAGCGTCACGATGCCGGTCACGTCCGTCGTGCGGAAGTAGAACTGCGGGCGATAGTTGGTGAAGAACGGCGTGTGGCGGCCGCCCTCCTCCTTCGTCAGAATATAGGCCTCGGCCTTGAACTTCGTGTGCGGCTTCACCGAACCCGGCTTGCACAGCACCTGGCCGCGCTCCACGTCCTCGCGCTTCGTGCCGCGCAGCAGGCAGCCCACGTTGTCGCCCGCCTCGCCCTGATCGAGCAGCTTGCGGAACATCTCGACGCCCGTCACCGTCGTCTTCGTCGTCGGACGGATGCCGACGATCTCGACTTCCTCGCCCACCTTCACGACGCCGCGCTCGATACGGCCCGTCACCACCGTGCCGCGGCCCGAAATCGAGAACACGTCCTCGACCGGCATCAGGAACGGCTGATCCTTCGGACGCTCCGGCTGCGGAATGTAGCGGTCGACCTCCTGCATCAGCTTCAGGATCGCGTCATGGCCGATCTCGGGGTTCTTGCTCTCCAGCGCGCACAGCGCCGAGCCCTTCACGATCGGAATGTCGTCGCCCGGGAACTCATATTTCGACAGAAGCTCGCGCACTTCCAGCTCGACGAGCTCGAGGAGCTCCGGATCGTCGACCATGTCGACCTTGTTGAGGAACACGACCAGAGCCGGCACGCCCACCTGGCGGGCGAGCAGAATGTGCTCGCGCGTCTGCGGCATCGGGCCGTCGGCCGCCGAAACCACCAGGATCGCGCCGTCCATCTGCGCCGCGCCGGTGATCATGTTCTTCACATAGTCGGCGTGGCCAGGGCAGTCCACGTGCGCATAGTGGCGGTTCTGCGTTTCATATTCGACGTGCGCCGTCGAAATCGTGATGCCGCGCGCCTTCTCTTCCGGAGCCTTGTCGATCTGGTCATAGGCCGTGAAGGTCGCCCCGCCCGTCTCCGCCAGAACCTTGGTGATCGCCGCCGTCAAGGACGTCTTGCCATGATCGACGTGACCGATCGTCCCGATGTTGCAGTGCGGCTTGGTGCGAGAGAATTTTTCCTTGGCCATGGTCCCGTTCCTCTGGCGGGTCCACTGCCCGCGCGCGGGCGAGCCTTTAAGGCCGTTGAAGAAAATCCGCAAGGGGCCGGATCGGCCCCTTGCGGAGCCATTGACGCGCCGGTCCCGGCCCAGGCGGCGCACCCAGCGGCGCGTGCGATAAAATTTCGCGTGATTACAATCATTTGCGCTTACATCGAAAACGAAAAATTAGGTCTTTGCCGCGAGCATTGCCGCGTCAGTCACTTCGGCTCGGCCGGTAATCAAATGGATGGACTGCTCGATTCCGTCGGCGATCTGACCGACGCACGCGACAAGGACTCACTGGAGCAGAGCCTCGCGGCGGCGATGTTCGATCTCCTCGGTGCGGCGCGGCTCGTCCTGTGGCGGCTATCGCGGCAGAACGACGCCGTGGTCTTGCGCCGGCGCGTCTCCCTTGGCGGGAGCGGCGGAGAGAGCGCGGCGCACGACTCTGGCGACGCGGCGCCGCGCAGCAAGCTCGACTCCTGGCCCGAGCTTCATGCCTGTTATGCCGCCCGCGCCAATCTGCGGTGGCCAGCGGGAGCCAATGGCCTTTGTCGGCACGCCTTTCCTATCCTCGATAGCCGGGAGCCGATTGGCATTCTTGAGATTTTGCGCCCGGACGCGCTGACTGAAGAACAGGAACGGCTCGTTCTGGGCCTTCTGCGCGTCTATCGCAATCATCTGGGACTGCTGGACGACACCGACTGCGACGAACTGAGCGGCCTTCTCAATCGTCGCACTTATGACGAGACGTTCAGAAAGGTCTCGACCCGAGCCTTTGGGGACGACACGGCTGGCGGCGGCTTCATCGCCGTCATCGACATCGACCACTTCAAGCGCATCAACGACGCCTTCGGCCACCCCTATGGCGACGAGGTGATCGTGCTGCTGTCGCGGCTCATGTCCGCGCATTTCCAGGATACGCATTATCTTTTCCGGTTTGGCGGCGAGGAGTTCGTCGTTCTCCTGGACGGCATGACCTCAGCGGAGGCGCGCGCGACTCTGGAGCGTCTCCGCGCGACGGTCGAAAGCTTCCCCTTTCCGCAGGTCGGCAGCGTCACGGTCAGCCTGGGCTTCAGTGAAATCCGTCCCGGCGACACCGGGGCCGCCGCCTTCGGCCGCGCCGACCAGGCCTTGTATTTCTCCAAACGGAACGGCCGCAATCAGCTATTCTCCTACGAAGAGCTGGTGGCGGCGTGCGAACTGGTCGATCACACGCGAGCGGCCGACGAGGTCGAGCTATTTTGACCTTGCGGGGAATTCCGCGCTACGCCCCTTCCGCCCGCGCCAGCCGGTCGAACGCCCCGAGCACCATCGCCTTCTTGTCGAAGTTGAACACTTCCGTCTCGCGGGCGAGGTCGCGGATCTCGTCCCAGGCGCGGGCGTAGCCAATGAGGCGCGCGGGCGGGGCGCCGTCCCGTGAGAGCGTTTTCACCCGCGCATCGAGATGCCGCTCCAGCGCGCGCATGAAGGTCTCATAGGCGTCTTCATTGCTGCGCCCGGTCAGCTTGTCGGCGAGCAGATGCACGCCCAGCCAATCGACGCGCGGCAGGCTTTGCAGCAGGCGGGCGACAGCGGCGTCGAAGGCCATGGCGTCGCCGCCGAGCAGGCGCAACGTCTCGCGAACGGAGCCTTCGGCCCGGCCGGCGGCGGCGGCGATCTCATCCCCCCGCCCGCTCCAGGGCGATCCGAGCCCCTCGACCGCCGCGACGGTCTCCTCCTGCGTCAGCGCGCCGAGCATGAGCTTTCGGCACCGCGAGCGGATCGTCGGCAGAACCCGGCCCGGCTGATGCGCCACCAGCAGAAACAGCGACCGCTCCGGCGGCTCCTCGATGAGCTTGAGGAGCGCGTTGGCGGCGTTCCTGTTCAGATCGTCGGCGCAGTCGATGATGGCCACGCGCCAGCCGCCGGCGCCGGAGGCCCGATGGAAGGCCCGCGTGATCTCGCGGACGTCATCGACCCTGATCTCGGTGAAGTGCTTCGGAGGCTTCGCCTTCTCGTTCCACTCACGCCGCAGCAGGAAGATGTCGGCGAGCGCCAGGGTCGCGATGCGCCGCGCGGCGGGATGCTCCTCGGGCACGACAAGCGACGAGGCGTTCTGCACCTCCGGCGAGGCCGGGTCGGGATGGGCGAGCAGGAAACGCGCCACGCGCCAGGCGAGCGTCGCCTTGCCGATCCCCTCCGGGCCGCCGATGATCCAGGCCTGCGCCAGACGGTTGCGCCGATAGGCGTCGAGCAGCTCGCGCTCGGCCGCCTCGTGGCCGAAGAAGGCGAGCGTCTCGCGCGGATGCGGCGCGCCCTCGAAACGGTCGCTCTCGGGCGGACCGGCAAGCTCCTTTTTCATTGCGCGGCGGCGGCCTGCGTGTCCAGAAAACGCGAATCGACGATCTGGCGGATGGCACGCGCCACCTCGTCCACAGGCCGGGAGGCGTCGATCACGCAGCAGCGTTCCGGTTCCTGCTCGGCTATGTCGAGAAAGGCGCGGCGCAGACCCTCGTGGAAGGCGCTGTCCTCCGCCTCGAAGCGGTCGGCCCTCAGCCCCGTGGCTTCGCGGCGGCTGGCGGCGCGGGCCATGCCCTGTTCGTGCGGCAGATCGAGAATGAAGGTCAGATCGGGCCGAGTGTCGCCAATCGCCGCCTGTTCGAGAAGCGCAAGCGTTCCCGCGTCCACCCCGCCCCGCGCGCCCTGATAGGCGCGCGTCGAGTCGGCGAAGCGATCGCATAGCACATAGGCGCCGCGGGCGAGCGCCGGCGCAATGATCTGCCCCACATGGTCGATTCGCGCGGCTGCGAAGAGCGCCGCCTCGGCCAGCGGGCCGAGCGGCGCGATGCGGCCGGAGAGCAGAACCTTGCGCAGCGCCTCGGCCTTGGACGTGCCGCCGGGCTCGCGCGTCGTCACGACCTCGAGCCCACGGGCGCGCAGATGCGCCGCGAGGCGGTCAAGCTGCGTCGATTTGCCGACGCCCTCGCCGCCCTCGAAGGTGATGAAGCGGCCCTTTTCGGCTCCGGTCATTTCTTCGCCAGCAGCTTCTCGTGGATCTTGGCGGCCGCATATTCGTAAACGGCGTCGAAGGCCCGCCTCGACAGCGACCCTTCATCCACCGCCGCGCTCGCCTCGAGCGGCTGCTCCAGCACGACATTGGCGCCCCGCCTGACTTCGAGCCGGCCGATCTTCTGGCCTTCGGCCACCGGCGCAATCACCGGCCCCTCATAGACGATCTTGCCCGTGAGCCGCTCCGTGGCGCCGCGCGGCAGAAGCACCTTCACGTCGCTCTTGGAGACAAGGTCGATCGAGCCCTGTGTGCCGCCATAGACCTGCGCCGGCCCGACCGGCTCGCCGGCCTTGAACAATTCCTTCTCCTCGAAATTGCGGAAGCCCCATTGCAGGAGCTTGCGCGCTTCCTCGGCGCGCTCCTTGGCGGTCTTGGCGCCGTAGACCGCGACGATCAGCCGGCGGCCGTCCTGAACGGCCGAGCCGACCATGCCGAAGTCGCCCTTCTCGATATTGCCGGTCTTGAGCCCGTCCGCGCCGATGCTCATCGTGAGCAAGGGATTGCGGTTCTGCTGGCGGATGTTGTTCCAGGTGAACTCTTTCTCGCCGAAATATTTGTAGAAGTCGGGATAGGTCTGGATCACGTGGAGGGCGAGCTTCGCCATTTCGCGGGCGGTGACCTTCTGGTCGTCGCTCGCCTTGCCCCACGGATTGCCGAAGCGCGATTTCACGAGGCCGAGCTCGGAGGCGCGCTTGTTCATGCGTATCACGAAGGCTTCCTCAGAGCCTGCGAGGCCCTCCGCCAGAACGAGAGCCGCGTCATTGCCCGAGACGATCACCAGCCCGCGCAGTAGATCTTCCACGCTGGCGCTGCTGTTGACCTTGAGGAACATGGCGGAGCCGCCCGCGGGGGCGCCGCCGTTCCTCCAGGCATATTCGGAAACCGGGAATTGGTCGGTGAGCTTGAGGCGGCCCTCGGCCAATTCGCGGAAGACGAGTTCGGCGGTGAGGATCTTCACCGTCGAGGCGGGGGTCGCCAGTTCGTCCGCGCCTTTTTCGAAAAGCACCGTGTTGGTCGCCGCGTCGATCAGGATCGCCTGCGGAACGCTTGTCTGGAAAGGCTGCGCCCGCACCGCGCCGGCGATCAGCACCGCAAAAAGAAACAGAAGATAAGAAATGATTTTCCGGGTTTTGCGCTCAAACAAGGCGTACGCTCCGCTCGCTTGCGACGCCCTCACCCGGCGACGCAAGCAGAGAATGGCCCCGCGAACGCGAAAATGCAACGCGGCACGCCTGTCTACGCAGGCGCTTCAGTTGGCCGCGTGACGCAGCGGGGGCTTGGGCGCCGATACTTCGCTATGGCCGAAAGATTCGGGCCGAACGGGCGGCAGGGGCGCCGTCTGAAAGGCTTTCATCGCGCGCGCCGGCGCGGCGGGGGCCTCCGCCTCCGCTTTCTCCTCCGCCGCATTGCTGGCCGCCTGCGCCGCAGAGGCAGCTGCGGCCTCCGTCTCGGCATAGGCCATCATCTCGACCTCGCCGACGACGGGCTGCGTCGCGGGAGTATTCTCCTCCTGCGCCCGCTCCGCCAGCGCCGCCGTGCGCAGCGGGTCCTGCTTCGAGGCGACCATGACCGGGGCGGCGCCCTCGATCTGCGCCGGTTCGCCGTCGTCCCGCAAGGTGGCGAGAAGCCGGGCGTCGTCGTCGCCGGCGAGTTCGGCCTTGCCGACCCACTCGACCTTCACCCGCGCCATTCCGACCGAGCGGAAATCCAGCGCCTCCGCCACGCGCTGCGAGACATCCATCACGCGGTGGCCGTGATAAGGCCCGCGGTCGTTCACGCGGACGATGATCGAGCGGGAGTTCTTCATATTGGTGACGCGCGCGTAGCTCGGCAGCGGCATCGTCGGATGCGCCGCTGAAATCGAGTCGCGGTCGAAAATCTCGCCGTTGGCCGTGCGGCGACCATGGAAATCCGACCCATACCAGGAAGCCGTGCCGGTGGCGGTATAGGGTTTCTCGTTCGGCACATAGGTCAGGCCGGCGATTTTATAGGGCTTGCCGACCATATAGGCGCCGCCGCCCTTGGGCACCTCCTCGCCATCGACCACCACGCGGGGGCTCGGGCGGACGCCATAACGAGGGTCGACATGGCTGAGGCCGGCCACGCCCGGATAGCGGGGCGAGGTCGCCGTGGACGCGCAACCGGCAAGGGAAGCCAGGGAGAGGAAGAGGATCGACCGGCGAAGAGAGACGACCGTTTGCTCAACAGGGCTCAACAAGCAATCACGCTCCCGGGACACGGCAAATCGCATCGAAACGGTCCTTGTCGAAGGCGACGTTCGGGCGGCCGCTATCGGAATATCGTTCACATCCGACATGGTGGCGGATTGCGCAGGACGCATCCCCTGCCCAGCCGATGACGAAGCGAACGCCGAGAGTTTCCCCCGAAAGTCTGAAGTCGACGTTAACGACACGGTTCGGCCTTGGCGGAAAGGCGGCTGAAATCTGGCGAAAATCAGACATTGCCCCCAGCTTGCGCCCAAGCAGGCCTTTTCGGAACGGCTGTGGCCACGGCGCCACAGTTATCGTTAACGCGCGTCGGCGCGAGCCATATCGACAAGGCGCGCCTCCACCCGCTCGACGCCGCGGAAGCTGTTGGGCGACAGCCGCGCCGCCACATGGAACAGTTCGCCCCGCCCTTTTAGCAGCGCGTCGCCGAGCGGCGCGCCGACGCACCGAAACGCGATGGTCTCGAGAGCGGCGCCGTCGCCCGAGCGCAGCCGCGCGCGGATGTGGCGCTCGCCGACGATCATGGCGTCGATCAGCCGATGCTCCGGCAGGACGAAGACAGGCTCGGGATTCCCCTGCCCGAATGGGCCAGCCCTCTCCACCCGGCGCAGGAGATCGAGGCCGACCCCGCGCGCCGAGAGCGCGGCGTCTATGACGAGCGCGTCGGCGCCCCGCGCCGCCTCGACGGCGTCGGCGAGCGCGTCGTCCATAAAGGCGCGGAAGTCGGCGAGCTTCTCGCGAGAGAGGGTCACGCCCGCCGCCATGGCGTGGCCGCCGCCCTTGACCGCGAGGCCCAGCTCGACCGCTTGCCGAACGGCCTTGCCGAGGTCGACGCCAGTTAAACTTCTACCAGAACCTGTTCCCGTTTCTCCATTGAAAGCAATGGCGAACGCAGGAAAGTTGAAGCGGTCCTTGAGCCGTGAGGCGATCAGGCCGACGACGCCCGGATGCCAGTGATCATCCTCGACGACGATGCAGGACAGGCGGTTGGTTTTCGTGAAGAGCAGCTCGGCCCTGGCGATCGCCTCCTCCAGCGCGGCGCTCTCAATGACCTGCCGCTCGCCATTCAGCCGGTCCAGTTCGCGCGCGATGCGAGCGGCTTCGATCGGATCGGACAAGGTGAGGAGCCGCGCGCCGAGCCCGGCGTCGCCGATGCGCCCGCCGGCGTTGATCCGCGGCCCCAACGCGAAGCCAAGATGATAGGCGCGCGGCGGCCCATCCATTCGGGCGGCGTCCATCAGCGCGGCGAGCCCCGTCCGGGCGCGGTTACGCATCACCGCGAGGCCCTTCGCGACGAAGGCGCGATTGAGCCCCTTGAGCGGCGCCACGTCGGCGACGGTGGCGAGCGCCACGAGATCGAGCGCGGCGAGAAGGTCGGGCGCCGGACGCGTCTCCGTCCAGAACCCCTGCCCCCGAAGCCGCCGCGTCAGACCGGCGAGCGCCAGAAACACGACCCCGGCCGCGCACAGCCCGCCCTGGCCTGAAAGATCGTCCTGCCGGTTTGGATTGACGATGATAGCGGCAGGCAAGGCTTCGGGGGCCTGATGATGGTCGAGAACGATCACATCCATCCCGAGGCTTTTGGCCACGGCGAAGGGCTCGTGGCTCACCGTGCCGCAGTCCACCGTGACGAGGAGCGTCGCCCCCTTGGCGGCGAGGGCGCGGATGGCGTCGGCGTTGGGGCCATAGCCCTCGAAGATGCGGTCTGGAATGTGAAGCAGCGGCTCCGGCGCCCCGGCGGCGCGCCAGTAGTCGACGATGAGCGCGGAGGAACAGGCGCCGTCCACGTCGTAGTCACCGAAAATGGCGATCTGCTCCCCGGTCTCCATGGCGTGGGCCAGCCGCTCCACAGCCTCGTCCATCGCGGTCAGAGTCGACGGGTCGGGCATCAGATCGCGCAGCGCCGGATCGAGATAGCGCGCGGCCTCGGCGACGCCGACGCCCCGGCCGGCAAGCACGCGCGCGAGGAGATCGTCGAGCCCATGCGTCTGGGAGAGCGCGAGCGCCGCCGCCTCGCCGGCCGCATCCAGCCGCGCCCGCCAGGGACGGCCCAGGACGGAGCGTTCGACGCCCAGAAAGGCGCGTGGGGGAGCAATCATTTCAGACATTGCGTCAACTGGACGGGACGCCCGGCTTTTTTTGAGGCCGGGCGGCGGAAATCCACAGGAAACCGCGCCACGTCACAGCACGACCTTGACCCCATAGGCGCCGAGCGCCGTCATGACGCCGCCAAAGACCAGCGACACGCCCATGGCGGAGACGAAAAAGCCGACGATGCGGGTGACGGCGTCGATCCCTGTGCGCCCGAGCCACTTCACCAGCCGCCCGGCGAAGGCGAGACAGAGATAAGTGACGAAGACTGCGAGCGCGCCGGCGCTCAGTATGGCGGCGTAAGCCGAGATTTCGCTGGGCGATTTCTCGATCGTCGCCATCAGGCCGAGCACGGTGGCGATGACGCCGGGGCCGAACATCAGCGGCATGGCGAGCGGCATGAAGGCGATATTGGCCTCAGGGCCGGGGTCGAGAAAGGAGCTGTTGCCGGACGACGGCGTAAAGAGCGCGAAGCCGATGCGGGTCAGAACGATGCCGCCGGCAATCCGCACCATGGGAAGCGACACGCCGAAGATCTTCAGCACAAACGCGCCGAAGAACAGGAAGAAGAGGATCAGGAGCGCCGTATAGAGCGAGGCGCGAAAGGCGATCCCGCGGCGACCGGCGGCGTCCCTGTCATGGGTCAGAGAGAGAAAGACGGGCAAGACCTCGAACGGGTTGATGACCGCAAGCAGCGTCGTGAAGGAGGTGAAGAAAAGCTGGAGATTGCCGGCGATCACGTTCGCTCCTGGAGAATGAACCCCCCGCAAGGCGGATGGGTTTTCAGGCAGGGACATCGTCGGCGGCCCTTGTCCGTCCCCGAGCCCACGAGGCGACATGGCCCGCAACACATGCAAAGGTCAAGCGATGAGCGACGCGATTCTTCTCGAGGCAGACGGCGACCGCGCCGAAATTTCTCCTTTTGGGGCAGAGATTTCCGCCTGGCGGGCGGATGGCGTGGACATGATCTGGGCGAAGGACCCGAAGATCTGGGACCAGACTGCGCCTGTTCTTTTCCCCGTCGTGGGCTGGACGCGCGACGGGCGCGTCACCGTCGAGGGCAAGACCTATCCGCTGGCGCTCCACGGCTTCGCCTGGAAAAAATGTTTCGAGATCGCGGAGAGGCGTCCCGATTATCTGCGGCTCGTGCTGCTGGACGACGCCGAGACCCATGCGCTCTATCCGTTCGCCTTTCGGTTCGAAGTCGAGTTCCAGCTCCGCAAGGGCGCGCTGGACAATAATCTCATCGTCACGAACACGGACCCGCGGCCCCTGCCCTACGCCTGCGGCCTGCATCCCGCCTTCCGCTGGCCCCTCGCCGGCTCGGGCGCCGAGCACGCCATCATTTTCGAGAAGCCGGAAAATCCCGACGTGCCGATCATCGGACCGGGCGGCCTCTTCTCGAAGCCTGCGCGCCGAACTCCGCTCGAAGGGAACCGCCTGCCGCTCGAGCCGCAGATGTTCGCCCGCGACGCCTTGTGCTTCCTGAATATCGACAGCCGAAGCCTCGTCTTCGACAATGGGGCCGGCGCGCGGCTGAAAGTGACGCTCGACGACTTCCCCCATGTCGGCTTCTGGACGCTGCCGCCGGCGCCCTATCTCTGTATCGAACCCTGGACCGGATATGGCGACCCGGAGGATTTTCACGGCGATCTCTACCAGAAGCCCTCCATGCGTATTCTCGCGCCTGGGGCCCGGGCGCGGCACGGCGCGCGTTTTGCCTTTGAGCGGAACCCCGCTTCCGGTTAGGAAATGAGATCGTTCCACATCGGGGAATCGCTTTTCATGACCATCGCCGCCAGCGTTATCGAGGCCATTGGCCGCACGCCGCTGATCGAATTGCGCGCCGCGTCCAAGGCCACGGGTTGCCGCATCCTCGGCAAGGCGGAGTTCATGAATCCCGGCGGCTCGGTCAAGGATCGCGCCGCCCTCTTCATCGTGCAGGACGCCATCGCGAAGGGCGCGCTGAAGCCAGGCGGCGTCATCGTCGAGGGCACGGCGGGAAATACCGGCATCGGCCTCGCCCTCGTCGCCAACGCCATGGGCTTTCGCACGGTCATCGTCATCCCGGAGACCCAGAGCCAGGAAAAGAAGGACATGCTGCGGCTTCAGGGCGCGCAGCTCGTCGAGGTGCCGGCCGTCCCCTACGCCAATCCCAATAATTACGTGAAGGTCTCCGGCCGCCTTGCCGAGCGGCTGGCGAAGGAAGACCCGGCGGGGGCCGTCTGGGCCAATCAGTTCGACAATGTCGCCAACCGCGAGGCGCATATCGTCACGACCGGCCCGGAGATTTACGAGGAGCTCGGCGGCAAGGTCGACGGCTTCATCTGCGCCTGCGGGACGGGCGGGACGCTCGCGGGCGTCGGCATGGCGCTGAAGGCGCGCAATCCGGCGATCCGGATCGGCTTGGCCGACCCCTTCGGCGCGGCCCTGTATTCTTATTATACCAGCGGCGTGCTGAAGGCCGAGGGCTCCTCCATCACGGAAGGGATCGGTCAGGGCCGCATCACCGCCAATCTCGAAGACGCGCCGATCGACGTCGCCTATCAGATCCCCGACAGCGAGGCGCTCGACATCGTCTTCGCCCTCGCCGAGGAGGAAGGGCTGCTGCTCGGCGGCTCGTCGGGAATCAATGTGGCGGGCGCCATCCGCCTCGCCCGCGACCTCGGCCCCGGCCACACCATCGTGACGATCCTCTGCGACGGCGGCGCCCGCTACGCCTCGAAACTCTTCAACGTCGCCTTCCTGCGCAGCCAGAACCTGCCGACGCCGAAATGGCTGGAGAGGCAGGTCGCGATCGATCCGGGTTTCGTCTGATCTCGGCTCCTCCCGGTCTGGCTCAGTCGGGCCGAGCCATCATTTCCCGCGCCTGCGCCACATCTTCCGGCTCGTTCACATTGAAGAACGGGTCGCGCGGCGCGACGGGCCAGTCTACCGTTACATTCGGGTAGCGCGCGATGAAGGCCGAGACCTTGCGGACGCCCTCCTCCACCAGCGCCCGGCGCAGTTCCTCGCGCAGCGCGACGGGCCAGAGCGCCACCGCGTGATGGACCCGCCCGCCAGACGCCGCGACGGCGATCCGCGCCCCGGCGGCGTCGCGGGCCGCGTCGAGACGCTCGGCGAGATCGGCGGGCAGGAAAGGCGTATCGGCGGGGGCGCTGAGAATGTCCGTCACGTCCGGCCAGTGGGCGCGCGCGTAATCCAGTCCCGCCAGCACACCGGCGAGCGGGCCGGCGAATCCCTCGACGCTGTCGGAAACGACCGGCAGGCCGAAGGCGGAAAAGCGCGCGGGGTCGCCATTGGCGTTGAGAACAAGGCCGGCGCATTGCGGGCCGAGCCGCTCGATGGCGTGGGTGAGAATGGGGCGACCACCGAGCTCGAGAAGCGGCTTGTCGCCGCCGCCCATCCTGCGCGCCAGCCCGCCCGCGAGAAGAACGCCGCCACAATGCCGCATGGTCTCAGCCGCCCTTGCAAGAAAAGCCCCGAGGGTCGATCTACCTCAAAGCACGGTTTTACGGAAAGGAGCTTTCATGCTGTCTCGTCGCGCCCTTCTCGCCTCCCTCGCCTTTCTCGGCTCGCTTACGGCCGCCCTCGCCGCCGAGAAGCCCTTTACGCAGGAGGCGCTCGCGGCCGCGCAGGGCGCCGGCAAGCCGATCATCGTCCATGTCTATGCGCCCTGGTGCCCGACCTGCCGGGCGCAGGAGCCAATTCTTCACAAGCTTGAATCCGAGCCGAAATTCGCGGGCGCGGAGGCGTTTCGCGTCGATTTCGACGGGCAGAAGGACGCGGTTCGGGCGCTGAAGGCGAGCGCGCAAAGCACCATCATCGTCTTCAAGGGCGCAAAGGAGGTCGGCCGCTCGGTGGGCGAGACGAATCCAAAGGCCATCGCCGATCTGATCGACAAGGCGCTTTGAGGTGAGCGCCGGCGCCCTCGGCCTCGCTTTTGTCGCCGGGCTGCTCTCGGCGCTCTCCCCTTGCGTGCTGCCGCTGCTGCCGCTCGTTCTCGGCGCGGCGGCGGCCGAACACAAATGGGCGCCGGCCCTGCTCGCACTCGGCGTCGCGCTGTCCTTTGTCGTCATTGGTCTTTTCGTGGCGACAATCGGCTTTTCCATCGGGCTCGACGCGGGCGTATTCCGCACCGTCGCGGCGGCGCTGATGATGGCTGTCGGCGTCATTCTGCTTTTCCCCGCCCTGCAGGCGCGCGTCGCGGCGGCGGGCGGGCCGCTGAGCGATCGCCTGAACGCCGCTTTCGGCGGGGAACCATCTCGCGGGCTTTTCGGACAATTTACCGTCGGTCTTCTACTCGGAGCGGTGTGGAGCCCCTGCGTCGGCCCGACGCTCGGCGCCGCCTCCGTGCTGGCGGCGCGGGGCGAGGATCTCATCGCCGTCGCTGTGACCATGGGCGTCTTCGGCGCCGGCGCCGCGGCGCCCCTGCTCCTTCTCGGCCTTCTGTCGCGCAAGGCGTTCATGCACTGGCGAGATTCGCTGCTTGCGGCCTCCAAGCGCATGAAACAGGCGCTGGGGCTCGTCTTCCTGGCGCTCGGCCTGCTCGTCATCAGCGGCGCGGACAAATCTCTCGAAACCGTACTGGTCTCCGCCTCGCCCGAATGGCTCACGCAGCTGACGACGCGCTTCTGAGCGGCCGTTGACCCCCCGTTTCAAATCGTATCGCCCTAAGGGCTTGGTCCTTTAGCCAAAAATTAAAAGCGGCCGCGCTACAAAGTGGCCACTGTGTTGTTGTACGGTATGTGAGTTGACAAAATGACCGAGACGCATCGTCCGCGTGTCAAATATGTAATTGGACCCGACGGCAGCCCCCTGACCATCGCGGATCTTCCCCCGCCGACGACAAAGCGCTGGGTCATTCGCCGCAAAGCGGAAGTTGTCGCCGCCGTGCGCGGCGGGCTTCTCTCCCTCGACGAGGCATGCAGCCGCTACACGCTCACGGTCGACGAATTTCTGAGCTGGCAAATTTCAATCGATCAGCACGGCCTCGCCGGCCTGCGCACCACCCGCCTCCAGCAATATCGACTTTAAAAAATCTCCCATACGCCTCGGTCTATCGGGCCAGCCAAGCCCCTCCCTCTCTCGGGGTGGGTGGCCCCCCGCGGCGTCGCGCTCGCAGGGTTTGAGTTTCTTGCGCCTCGCGGATCGCGCCGGCAGCCCTGACGGCGCCCCGCGCGCGCCGATTCCCCGCTATGCGGGCGGCGGTTCTTCCGTCTCGCCTTCGACCGCGTGTCGCAATTTTTCGATCAGCTTCTTGCGCTCGAAAAGCGCCACCACGACGAGGGCCGCGAGAAGCGGGATGATAAGGTAGAACAGGCGCCAGACAAGAAGCGCGGCCAGAACCTGGAGACGCGGCACCTCGGGCATCAGATTGATGAAGATGAGCTCAAAGATGCCGAGGCCGCCCGGCGCGTGGGAGACCAGCGCCGCCGAGAAGGACAAAAGGAAGGCGCCGAGCACGACGACATAGCCGGGGTTCCCCTGCTCCGGCAGCGCGAAATAGATGATGCCCGCCGCGCCGATAAGTTCCAGCGGCGCCGCGAAGAGTTGGCGCACCATGATGTCGGGGCGCGGGTAAAGGATCTCGAAGCGGCCCAGCCGGAAGGGCCGAAAATGCATCAGCGAGCCCGCGACATAAAGCGCCACGAAGCCGAGGCAGATGAGCCCCACCGTGCGCGCCGTATGCGGATGGGTGAAAATATCCGGCAGGAAGCCAGCGAGGCGCTGCATCATGCCCGGATCGTAGGTCAGCAGAACGCCGCCGAGGAGAACATTGCCGAAGGCGAAGGTATAGGAGCACAGCACCACCAGCGCGGCGACCTGCGTCGCGGACAGGCCCTTGGTGGAATAGGCGCGATAGCGCACCATCGCGCCCGAAAAGACGCTGGCCCCGATATTGTGCGACAGCGCATAAGTGGTGAAGGAGCACATCGAGATGAACATCCAGGAGATGTGCTTTACCCCGAGATGCAGCAGCGCGATCCGGTCGTACCAGGCGAGCGCCGCATAAGCGACGAGCGTGGAGAGGAAGGCGAAGAGATAATCGGTCGGCGGTATGGCCTTGAGATTGGCCCAGACTTCGGTCCCCACCGACTCGCCCTGAAACTCATGGTAGAGCAGGTAAAAGGAGCCGACGACCGCAAGCAGCCCGACCACGGGCCAGAAATATTCCGCCAGTTTTCTCATGGAGCCTGTCGCGTTAGACCTATCGGGCGAGCTTAGAAAGCGAGGCCGCTACTGGCCTGTTCCCTCCCTCGCATGTAAGAGGTCCGCGAGCAAGCGCCAAGTGCCGCCGCATGGTGCATCGGCGCCGTGGGGAGCGACAAAAAAGTCCTGAAAACCAACCGGATGGACGCCATGAAGGATCTGATTTCGCGGGTCAAGGGCTTGATCCTCTCTCCCCAGAAGGAATGGGAGACCATCGAGACGGAACGAACATCCGTCCTGAGCCTTTACCGGGGGTATATTGTCATTCTCGCGGCGATCCCGCCTTTCGCGAGCTTTCTTGGCGCATGGTTCTTCGGCATGCGCGGGCTGCATCCGACATTTACGGCCGGCCTCTTTCGCGCCGCCGTGCAGTATCTGCTGAGCCTGCCGGCGCTGTTCGCCGTCGCTTTCGTGATCTCGATGGCCGCGCCCTTTTTCGACGGCAAGAGCGACGACCGCCGCGCGCTGGCGCTCGCCGCCTACTCCTATACGCCCGCCTGGCTGGCGGCCGCCTTTGGCCTGGTGCCCGGCCTTCGCTTCCTCGACGTGCTCGGCTTCTACGGCATTTATGTTTTCTCGCTCGGCCTCAACCGCATGATGCGCGTGCCGAAGGATAATCTTGACGTGTTCACCCTGGTTGCGCTGTTCCTCACCGTAGCCATGGGCGCGCTGCACGCCTGGATCGTCTCGACGATCGCGCCGCAACAACTGATCTGAGCTAACAGGCCCGCGCGAAGGACAGCGCCTTTTTGATATCCTCCAGGGAGGCGGGCTTCGTCATGTGGAGGTCGAAACCCGCCTCGCGTGTGCGGCGGCGCGTCTCCTCGCCGCCCCATCCCGTGAGCGCGACGAGGGTCGCCGCCTTGCCCGCAGGGCTCGACCGCAGGCGGCGGGCGGTCTCGAAACCATCGAGGCCCGGCATTCCGAGATCGAGAAAGACGAGGCCGGGCAAAAAACTTTCGAAAGCCTCGATCCCTCGCGCGCCGTCATTTGCGGCGCGGACCTTCGCGCCCATGGCGCGCAGCAGCATGGACATGCTGAGCGCCGCATCTTCATTGTCGTCGATGACAAGCACGCGCTCTGGCGCCGGGGGGACTTCCCCGACGCCCACGTCCGTCGCCGCGCGCGCCGCGCCCTGCGCCAGTAAAGGCAGACGTAGAACGAAGCGGCTGCCCTGCCCGGGCCCGGCGCTCTCCGCCGTCGCGTCCCCGCCATGCATGGCGACCAGCGAGCGCACCAGCGCCAGGCCGATGCCCAGCCCCCCTTGCGCGCGGTCGCGGGTGCGGTCGACCTGGGCAAAAAGTTCGAACACATGCGGCAGCAAATCTGGCGGAATGCCGACGCCCGTATCGGTGACGCTCACCACCGCCTCGGCGCCGGACGCGTAAGCCTCGACCTCTACCCGCCCGCCGGGCTCGGTATATTTCGCGGCGTTGTTGAGAAGGTTGCAAATGACCTGCGTCAACCGAACCGGATCCCCCTCGACGTGAAGCGGCTGCTCCGGCGGCCGGACCATCAAGGCGATCCGGCTGGCGTCCAGAAAGGGCTCGCTCGCCTCGATGGCCTGCCGGATGACCTCGGCGATGTCGAGCGGCTCCATCTTCAGCTCGATCTTGCCGCTGCGGATGCGCGAAACCTCCATCAGATCGTCGACCAGCCGGACGATATGGTCGACCTGTCGCTCCATCATCTCCTGAACCCGGGGCGCCTTGGGGTCTCCCCCATCGAGCCTGCGCAAGAGCTGGAGGCCGCTGCGAATTGGCGCGAGCGGATTGCGCAGTTCATGCGCCAAGGTCGCCAGGTACTCGTCTTTCCGCCGGGCGGCGTCTCGCAGCGCCTGCTCCATCTTGAGCCGCTCCATCGCCATGGCGACAAGATGGCTCACTGCCTGCATGACTTCGATTTCGTCGAGCGTGAATGTCGGCCGCGATTTGGCGCCGAAGGAGAGCGTGCCGATGAGCTTGCGCTGTGACATCAGGGGGTGGCAGCAATAGGCCTGGACGCCATAGGATTTCACGAGCGCCGTGCGCACATCCTCCTCGCAGGAAATGTGCTCGGCGACGATGCGCTCCCGATCGCGCGCGACGCAGCCGCAAACGGCGACGCCGAAATCCAGATTTTCGATCTCCGCGGCCTGCGCTTCCGGGATGCCGGCATAGGCATTGAGGCGGAGACGGTTCGCGCTGTCGGCGAGAACGAAATTGAAGAAGACGTCGCAGTCGAGGAACTGCATCACCTCCGTGCAAAGTTCGGTGACCACTCCCTGGACGTCGCTCGACTGCAAGAGCCGCGCGGCCGTGTTCGAGAGAAGCTCGTTGCGGCGGACGTTCCACTGCAAGGCTTTCTCGGCCGACTTCCGGTCGGTGATGTCCTGCGTGATTCCGAAGCCGCCGATGAGATGGCCATGCTCGTCGAATTCGAGATCCGCTTTCTCGCGGACCCATTTGACGACGCCATCGACGATGATGCGATGTTCGATGTCATAGGGCTCGCCGCGCAAGGCGGCCATCCACCTTTCATCGACATAGGCGCGATCTTCTGGATGAACGGCCTCGAGAAAGGTCTGATAGGACTGCGGCGCGCCAGGCTCCGCGCCGAATATGCGGCTGTTTTCCTCTGACCAGGTAAGGATGTTCTGGCGTGAGTCGAGCCGCCACCAGCCGATCTGTCCGAGCTTCTGCGCGCGCGCAAAATTCTCGTAAGGCCCGATTCGCGGCGCAGGGGCGCCCTCGGACCGTCCCCTGTCGGGGTCGCCTCGACCGACAGCGCCCTCGGTCATCTCGCCCATCTTCCGCACCCGTAAGGGCATCTCCAAACCGGGAGTTTTCATCCGTCTGGAGGGCGCAGGCAAGCTTGGCGCTGCACATGAATTGTATCAGGACCGATCCGACCAGCGCGCCGCCGCAGCGTCGTCCTCGCTTTTGGCCGCCACCCAGCCGCCCTCGGAGCCATCCGTGCGCCGCTCCTTCTTCCAGAAAGGGGCGCGGGTCTTGAGATAGTCCATCATGAATTCCGCCGCGGCAAAGGCTTCGCCCCGGTGGCGCGCCGCCGCGACGACAAGCACGATGCGCTCGCCGGGGCGGATGGAGCCGTGGCGGTGGATCACCGTGAGGCCGACGAGCGGCCAGCGCGACAACGCCTCTTGGGCGACCCGCGAAATCTCCTCCTCGGCCATTCCGGGGTAATGTTCGAGTTCGAGCGCCGCGAGCGAACCGTCCTCGTCCCGGCACAGCCCGATGAAGGTCACGACCGCGCCGACATCCCGGCGTCCTTGGGTGAGCAGCGCCTCCTCGTGGGCGGGATCGAAATCGCCGGCCTGCACGCGAACCGTGGGAGACGCCATCAGCCGCCCGTCATCGGCGGGAAGAAGGCGATCTCGCGCGCGGCCGCGATCGGCGCGTCCGGGGCGGCGTGGGTCTTGTCGATGGCGGCGCGGATCGTTTTGGGATTGGCGAAGGCGGCGGCGTAGCCCTCGCCCCGCGCCGCGAGCCAATCCACGAGCTGGCGGACGGTTTCGATCTCGCCGGGCGGCGAAATTTCCTCTTCCGAGAGCCCGATCCGTTCGCGCACCCAGGCGAAATAGACGGCCTTCATGATCCCTTTTCTTCTCCGAAGTGGACGAAGGCCGCCTGCATGTAGTCCGCGCCCGTATAGAGCGTCAGCACGGCGGCGACCCAGAGCATGGCCGAGCCGATCTTGACGGCGCCGGGAATGACCGCCTCGCCAGCCGGACCGGCGATGAAGAAGCCGAGCGCCACGAGCTGAAAAGCCGTCTTCCATTTCGCAATTGCGGAAACGGGCAGACGCACCTTGAGCTCTGCGAGATATTCGCGCAGCCCCGAGACCAGAATCTCCCGGCACAGGATGATGATGGCGGCCCAGATCGTCCAGCCGACGAGCGTCTGATTGGCCACGACAGCCAGAATCGTCGCCGCGACGAGCAGCTTGTCAGCGATCGGATCGAGCATGCGGCCGATCGGCGATTGCTGCTGCCAGGCCCGGGCGAGATAGCCGTCCAGAAAGTCCGTGACGGCCGCGGCCGTGTAAACGCTGAGCGCAGCCCAGCGCGTCCACTCCTCGTTCGAGGCGAGGAGGAAGGCGGCCACCACCGGCACGGCGAGACACCGTCCGTAAGTGAGCAGATTGGGCAGCGCCAGGGCGTGAGAACGGCGCTTGGTCGTGACGGCGGTCTCGGTCATGTCAGCAAGGGAATAGGTCAGGCGTCTCTCTTGTCAATAGATGTAGCGGCGGCTTCGCCTTGCGGACGCAATTCTCCCGCGCCGCAATATGTTCGCTCAGTCCGGATCGAGCGCGAATTTCCCCGGCCCCGCGACGGCGAAGAACAGAAACACGAAACAGTAAAGAGCCGCGAGTTCGCCCTTGTTGTGGATCGGCCAGAACGACTGGAAGGCGTGAAAGCCGAAATAGGCCACCGCCATCTCCCCCGAGAGCACGAAAGCCGCCGGCCGCGTGAACAGGCCGAGCAGCAGCAGCGTCCCGCCCACGAGTTCGATGAGGCCGCCGACGCCAAGGAGGGAGAAAAGCTTCAGATCGTTGAACATGTCGACATGCGGATAGCCGAAGAGCTTCGCCGCTCCATGCTGCAGGAAGAGCAAGGCGGCGGCGATTCTCAACGCGCCCTGCGCGTGGGGCAGGTAGCGTTCCGGAATGATTCGAAGCGTCATCACGGGCCTCAGATGATCTTGGCCATGTCCTCGAAGGCGAGGCGGGGGCCGCGCGGATAGAGCTTGGCGCTGTCCCCATAGCCGATATTGATGAGAAAATTGCTCTTGATCTTCGTGCCGGCGAAAAATTCGGCGTCCACCTTCGCCTTGTCGAAGCCGCTCATCGGGCCGGCGTCGAGGCCGACGGCGCGCAGGGCGAGGATGAAATAGCCCGCCTGCAAGGTCCCGTTGCGAAACGCCGTCTCCTCGATCAGCGCGTCATTGCCGACGAACCAGGAGCGCGCGTCGGCTGCCGGGTAGAGATGCGGCAGCAGCTCAGGAAAACCGAGATCAAAGGCGATGATCGCGGTTGCTGGCGCGGCCATCGTCTTTTCGAGATTGCCGGGCGACATCGCCGGGGCGAGCCGCCGCTTCGCCTCCGGCGTACGAACGAAGAGAATGCGCAGAGGCGAGCAATTGGCGCTGGTCGGACCCCATTTGGCGTAGTCCAGCGCAAGCTCGAGGAGGTCGTCCGGGACCTCCTTGTCGACCCAGCCATTGTGCGTGCGCGCGGCTGTGAAGAGCTGCGCCATCGCCTCCGCCGAGAGTTGCTTCCCGTCAGCCACCTGCTTCTCCGATCCTCAAATGCCGCGCCCCTCCACCTCGAGGCGCAATTGTTCCTCGTGGCGCTGGAGCGCCGCGTCTCTGGGAGCAATATCGAGCGCCTTGCGATAGGCGTCGAGGGCGCGTTTCTTGTCCCCGGCTTTCTCGGAGAGCGCGCCGATCGTCTCCAGCGCGTCGAAGCGCCTCGGTTCGAGCCGCGCCGCCGTCTCCAGATCCGCCAGCGCCCCCGAAACGTCGCCGCCAGACGCGGCGACGCGCGCGCGGCGCACGAAGCCCTCCGGCCAGCGCGGCGACAAAGCGACCACGTAATCGAGCAGGGCTTTCGCGAGCCCTGGCGCGCCCGCAGTCTCCGCCGCGAGCGCCCGCGCGGCCAGCAGGTCGATCGTGTCGGAGCCGGACTGCGACCAGCGGCGCAGAATGGCCCCGGCGGCTCCATTGGCCTCGCGCTCGTCCTCCGCATTGGCGAGGCGATCGAAAAGACGGTTCAAGTCGCGCGCTTCCCGCTCCTCGGGGGAAAGGCGCGGCTCGGGCCTCGGCTGCGCGGCCCTGGGGCCCGCGCCCCTCTCGGGAGGAGGCCCCTCCAGATGTTCGCCGGGGAGAGCAGGCCCGAGGCCGCGGGCGCCGGGCGAGACCGGTATCTTGCCGATGCCGGGAATGAACAGAAAAGTTCCCCCGTCGGGGTCTTCCGAAAGCGCGGGCGGCCGGGCTTCCTGCGCGGCGACGGTCGCGGGTGCAAGCATGGCCAGAAGCGCCAGCGCGCGAAGTTTCATCATCAGTCTGCCGTCCAGTAACGCGGCCCGGCGCGCCCGCGCCGTGAATGTTTCGTTAACCGCAGCATACATGAAATTTCGTTAAAGCGGCGCCCGGTTCATTTTCGGTTCAGCCGCGGCGCCCCATCTCTTTCCTCGATATTCACGATTGTCCTTTACAGTCGCGATCATCACTTCGAGCACAAGCCTCGGCCCGCGCAAATACTCGAGCGCTGGCCCCTGGAGTTGGACCGATGACAGAGACCATCAGGCGTCTTTTGCAAGAAAACGGCCGCCTTCACACGCCGATCGAGACGCTCTCCGACAGCGCCGATCTTTACGAGGCGGGACTGACTCCCTTCGCCGCCATCCGCACCATGCTCGCGATCGAGGAGGCTTACGACGTCGAGTTTCCGGTCGCCATGCTTCGCCGGCAGAGCTTCGTCTCCGTCGAGGCCATCGCCGCCTGCCTCAACGAACTCTGCTCGGACGCCGATCGCAAGGCGGCGTAATTCGCTCAACGAAGCCCGAAAGCGCGCGCCTGTCCGGCGGCCTTTCGGGCTCGTTTTTTACGGTGCGTAAAGCTCCGAGAGCGGCAGTTCGATCCCCGGCCGCTGGAGCCGCCGGACGTCGGGGGAATGACCTCGACGACGACGACGCTCCAGGCAAGATATTCCTCGACAGTCATCCGGTCTTCGGTTTCGCCCGACATGAAGGCGAGAATATCGCTTTTTCCTCTGTCGGCCATAGGCGTTTTCGAGCCTCGCCGAGGTTGCGGGGGCGCGCAGGCTGGGCTATCGCCTCTATAGAAAATCGCCCAGCGAGAAAGATTTCGCCAATGCCTCCCTATCGCTCACGCACAACCACCCACGGCCGCAACATGGCTGGCGCGCGCGGCCTCTGGCGCGCCACGGGCATGAAGGACGAGGATTTCGGCAAGCCGATCATCGCCATCGCCAACAGCTTCACCCAATTCGTGCCGGGCCATGTGCATCTGAAGGACCTGGGACAGCTGGTCGCCCGCGAGGTCGAGAAGGCCGGCGGCGTCGCCAAGGAGTTCAACACCATCGCGGTGGACGACGGCATCGCCATGGGCCACGACGGGATGCTCTACTCCCTGCCCTCGCGCGAGATCATCGCGGACAGCGTGGAGTATATGGTCAACGCCCATTGCGCCGACGCCATCGTCTGCATCTCGAACTGCGACAAGATCACGCCCGGCATGCTGATGGCGGCGCTGCGCCTCAACATCCCGGTCGTCTTTGTTTCCGGCGGGCCGATGGAGGCCGGCAAGGTCGTGCTCGGCGGCAAGGAGCATGCGCTCGACCTCGTCGACGCCATTATCGCCGGCGCCGACGACAAGGTGGCCGAGAGCGACGTGAAGGCGATCGAACGCTCGGCCTGCCCCACCTGCGGCTCCTGCTCGGGCATGTTCACGGCCAACAGCATGAACTGCCTCACCGAGGCGCTCGGCCTCTCGCTGCCCGGCAACGGCACCACGCTCGCCACCCATGCCGACCGCAGGCGGCTCTTCGTCGAGGCCGGCCATCTCATCGTCGATCTCGCGCGCCGCTACTACGAGCAGGACGACGCGAGCGTGCTGCCCCGCTCCATCGCGAGCTTCGAGGCCTTCGAGAACGCCATCGCGCTCGACATCGCCATGGGCGGCTCGACCAACACCGTGCTGCATCTCCTCGCCGCCGCGCATGAGGCCGAGGTGCCCTTCACCATGTCCGACATCGACCGCATGTCGCGCCGCGTGCCGGTGCTCTGCAAGGTCGCGCCCTCCGTGCCGGACGTGCACATGGAGGACGTGCACCGCGCCGGCGGCGTCATCGCCATTCTCGGCGAGTTGCATCGCGCCGGCTTGCTGCACGGCAACCTGCCGACGGTGCACAGCGCCACCATGGCCGACGCCATCTCCCGCTGGGACATTGGCGTGACGACGAGCGAGACGGCGAAAACCTTCTTCCGCGCGGCGCCCGGCGGCGTGCCGACTCAGGTGGCCTTCAGCCAGGAGCGCCGCTTCGACGACCTCGACGCCGACCGCGCCAAGGGCGCGATCCGCGACGCCGCGCACGCCTTCTCGAAGGACGGCGGCCTCGCCGTGCTCTTCGGCAATCTCGCCGAGGACGGCTGCATCGTGAAAACGGCGGGCGTCGACGACTCGATCCTGAAATTCTCCGGCCCCGCCCGCGTGTTCGAGAGCCAGGATGCGGCCGTCTCCGGCATTCTGACCGGCGGCGTGAAGGAAGGCGACGTCGTCGTGATCCGCTACGAGGGACCGCGCGGCGGCCCCGGCATGCAGGAGATGCTCTATCCCACGAGCTATCTGAAATCGAAGGGGCTCGGAAAGGCCTGCGCGCTCATCACCGACGGGCGCTTCTCGGGCGGCACGTCCGGCCTCTCCATTGGCCATGTTTCGCCCGAGGCCGCCGAGGGCGGGACGATCGCGCTGGTGCGGGACGGCGACAGGATCGAGATCGACATTCCCAACCGCACCATCACTCTCGCCGTGAGCGAAGCGGAACTTTCCGAGCGCCGCGCGGTTCAAGCTACGAAAGGCTTCGCGCCCGCGAGCCCGCGCCACCGCAAGGTGTCCACGGCGCTGCGCGCATACGCCGCCATGACGACCAGCGCCGCGCGCGGCGCCGTTCGCGAGGTTCCCGAGACGTAAGGCGCGAGCCGCGCGGGCGCCCATTTGGGGCGCCCTTTCGGGGCGCCCGTTTCGGGCACGGCGGGCTGGCTTTTCTGCGACGCCGGCGCGTAAGATCGTCCGCTCGGTTTTCCAGGATCACGCATGGCGGCGTCGAGACGATTTCTGTCTTTCGAGACAGTCAGTCTGATTGTTGCTTTCGCCATTCTCGTTTCGGCGGGCGTGGTCACGATCCGCACGGAACAGTATCGGCGAGAAAGCAACGCCTGGGTGCGCCACACCGTCGAGGTCGAGAGCGCGCTTCATCGTCTCGACGCAGCCATCCGCCGCTCGGAAAGCGACGAGCGCGGATACATCATCACGCGCGACCCCCGCTATTTCAAATCCCCCAACGACCTTTCCGAACGCCTGAAAAGCGAGCTTGCGGCGCTCGGGGCGCTCCTGTCCGACAACGCGAAGGAATCCGAGCGGTTCGAGAAGCTCCGCCCCCTCATAGCGGAGCGCCTGGATCTCCTTCAGCGGAAGCTAGGCCTCATGCGGGAGGGGCGCTTCGACGAGGCCGCGGACGTGGTGCGCGCCGGGCGCGGCAAGGAGCTGACCGATCAGATCGAGGCGTTGATCGGGGAGATGATCGCGCAGGAGGAGGATCTCTACAGGCAGAGAGACCAGCGCCTCTCGGAGGCGACGGACACGCTGCAAATGGCGATTGGCGCGATGATCGTTCTTCTGGTGATCGTCGCAATATTCGCCGTGCTACAGGCGGAAAAGCAACTCGACGCCCTGCGCAAGTCAGAGGAATCCCTGCGGCGGGCTTATGATGAGCTCATCGCGGAATCGACGCGGCGCGGGGCGCTCGAAGCGCAGCTCCGCCAGTCGCAGAAACTCGAGGCGCTCGGCCAGCTCGCCGGCGGCATCGCTCATGATTTCAACAATATGCTCGGCGTCATCGTCGCCAGCCTCAACATCATGCGGCGCAGGCTGAAGCACGACGACGGCGGAATCGAGCCGCTGATCGGTTCGGCGATGGACGGCGCCGAGCGCGCCGCCGGGCTGGTGCGCAGGCTTCTTTCCTTCTCCCGAATCCAGCCGCTCAAACCGGAGCCGCTGGACGCCAATCAGCTCGTCGCCGGCATGTCGACGATTCTGCACCGAACGCTCGGCGTGCATATCGAGCTCGCCACCCGGCTCGGCGAAGATCTTTGGCCAATCAAGGTCGACGCCAACGAGCTCGAAAGCGCGATCGTCAATCTCGCCATCAACGCGCGGGACGCGATGCCGAACGGCGGCAGGCTGACGATCGAGACGGCCAATGTCGTGCTCGACGAGGATTACGCCGCGGCGAATCCGGATGCTCGGCCCGGCGCCTATGTCCGGCTTTCGGTCTGCGACACCGGCGAGGGCATGCCCCCGGAGGTCATAGCGAAGGCTTTCGAGCCCTTCTTCACGACAAAGCCCATGGGCAAGGGCACTGGCCTCGGCCTCTCGCAGGCGCATGGCTTCGTCCGCCAGTCGGGCGGGCACATCAAGATCCACTCGGAGGTCGGTCGCGGCTCCTGCATCAAGCTCCATCTGCCCCGTTATGTCGACGAAAGCCAGGCGGCCCCGCCCCCGCCCGCGCCCAAGGAAGAGGATTTCCCGCGCGGCAGGCCGGAGGAACTCATTCTCCTTGTCGAGGACGACGAACAGGCGCGGCGGGTGACGGCGCAGGGCGTGCGCGAGCTCGGCTATACAGTGCTCGAGGCGGCAAGCGGCAGGGACGCCATCCAGATCATCCGCGCGCGCGCCGATATTTCGCTTTTGATCACCGACGTGAACATGCCGGGAATGGACGGCGCACAGCTCGCCCGCGAGGCCGTCTTTCGCCGGCATGCGCTGCAGGTGCTTTTTATCACTGGATATTCGCCGAACGCGATCGCCCAGAACGGCATCCTGGATCCGCACGTCAACCTGCTGACCAAGCCGTTCACCCTGGCGCAGATTGCAACGGTAATCCGCGACGCCCTCGACGGGCGCGCCGGACAGACAGGGGGAGCCGGCCGGAAGGCGCGCCCGTTCACGCCTCCGCCTTCAGCGGGCGCATGAGCAGGGCGTCGATGGCGGCGTCGACGCTCAGGCGAGCCGCGAGAATGGCGTCCACCGCCTCGACGATCGGCATTTCGACGCCGGCGGCCTGCGCCATTTCGACCAGCACCCGCGCGGTGAAGGCCCCTTCCGTAAGCTTGCCGGCGGATGCGTCCTTCACCGAAGCGCCCTGCCCCAGCGCCTGCCCGAAGGCGAAATTGCGGGACTGCGCCGAGCCGCAGGTCAGCACGAGGTCGCCAAGGCCCGAGAGGCCCATCAGCGTCTCGCTTCTCGCGCCCAGCGCGCGGCCGAGCCGCGTGAGCTCGGCGAAGCTGCGGGCGATCAGCGCGGCCTGCGCGCTCGCGCCGAGCTGGCGCCCCGAAGCCATGCCGGCGGCGATGGCGAAGACGTTCTTGGCGGCGCCGCCGATCTCGACGCCCAGAACGTCCGTCGAGCGGTAGAGACGAAACGCCTTTGTCGAGAGCGCCTCGCAAAGTCGCTGCGCCAGCGGCTCGTCCTGCGCCGCCAACGTCACGGCCGTGGGCAGGCCCTTGCACACATCCGCCGCGAAGCTCGGGCCGGAGAGAACGGCGGGCCGCGCCTGCGGCAGCTCCTCGGCCACGACCTCGCTCATGAAGCGGCGCCGGTCGCGCTCGATGCCCTTGGCGCAGATGACGAAAGCCGCGCCCTTTGAAAGGTGCGGCCGCGCCGCCCGCGCCACCTCGCGCATCGCCTGCGCCGGGACCACGGCGAGCACGATCTCCGCGCCTGCGATGCTCGCGAGATCGGTCGTCGGCGCCACCGCGCAAGCGAGCGCCAGCCCCGGCAGGTGGCGGCGGTTCTCGCGATCCTGCGCCAGCGCGGCCACATGGGCGGCGTCGCGCGCCCAGAGCGGCACGCGCGCGCGTCCCTGCGCCGCCACATTGGCGAGCGCGACGCCCCAGGCGCCGGCGCCGAGAACTGCAATTCTGTCGCGGGTCATGGCTCGGGATCCATAAAGTGAAACGCCTCGCGCCGTGAACGCGAAGGCCCTCTATAACGAGCCAATGTCGCGCCTCAAAGACGGTTCAGCGCAAACCCAGTCTCTGATTGTCCGGCCGCGCCCAGAGCCGCTCGAAGGCCTCGCGAAAGCGCGCCGCCGCCTGCGGGCTTTCGACCACGATCAGGTCGTTGTCCTGCCGGACCTCGCCGGAGACCGAAAAATTCGCCGAGCCGCTGCGCAGCACGTGGCCGTCGACCTGATAGCTTTTCAGATGCATCAGATCACGGCCCCGCCCCTTGCGGCGCACGTCGAGATTGGGCGCGTCGGCGATGTCGAGGATCGCCGCCGAGCGGCCCAGTTCTTCGCCGTCGAGATAGACCCTGACTTTCACGCCGCGCATGGCGGCGCGGCCCAGCGCCGCGACCAGGGCGCGGTCGGTCAGCACATAGGCGGCCATGTCGATGGAGCGCCGCGCGCCATTGATGAGGCGCGCGTCGACCGACTCGAAATCGTCACCGGGTCCATACAGAATGTGCACGCCGGCGATGAGCGGCTCCTGCGAAAGCGGCCCCGCCGCCTGCGGCTCCGGCGTCAGCGTCAGCGCCGCGAGCGCGGCGAGAAAGGCGCGACGCAAGCGGCTACGCCTTGCCGTGATGCGCCTCGCTGGCGACGGCGTCGAGCGGCCAGCGCGGGCGTGGCGCGAAACCGAGATCACTGGTTAATCCGCATTTCAGCCGTTCGAGCCCGGCCCAGGCGATGATCGCGCCATTGTCCGAACAGAGGTTCGCGGGCGGCGATACGAAGCGCAGGCCGCTCTCGGCGCAAAGCCGCGTCAGCGCGCGGCGGATCGCGCCATTGGCGCCGACGCCGCCGCCGATCACGAGCCCGCTCGGCCGCCCCTCGCTCTCGCTGAACAGGCGAATGCCGCCGCGCACGCGATCGACGATCACATCCACGATCGCCGCCTGGAAGGAGGCGGCGAGGTCTTTCCTGTCCTGCTCGCCGAGCGCCGGAAGCTTGAGAATTTCCTGCCGCACGGCGGTCTTGAGCCCGGAGAGCGAGAAATCCGCGCCGCCGCGACCGACCATGGGGCGCGGGAATTCGAAGCGGTGGGAATCGCCCTCCTGCGCGAGCTGCTCGATATGGGGGCCGCCGGGATAGGGCAGCCCCATCATCTTGGCCACCTTGTCGAACGCCTCGCCGGCCGCGTCGTCGATGGTCGACCCGAGGCGGCGGTAATCGCCCACCCCGCGCACGGCGACGAGCTGGGTATGGCCGCCGGAAATCAGCAGCGCGATAAAGGGAAATTCAAGGTGATCGGTCAGCCGCGCGGTGAGCGCATGCGCCTCGAGATGATTGACCGCGACGAAGGGCTTGCCCAGCGCGAGGGCCAGTCCCTTCGCGGCCGTGAGCCCCACCAGCACCCCGCCGATCAGCCCCGGCCCGGCGGCGGCGGCGATCGCGTCGATGTCGCCGAGTTCGACCCTGGCGTTGGCGAGCGCGCGGACGATGAGGCGGTCGAGCGCCTCGATATGGGCGCGGGCGGCGATCTCCGGCACCACCCCGCCATAGGCGGCATGCTGTGCGATCTGGCTCAGCACCTCGTTGGAGAGGATGTCGCCGCCATCCCCGCCCAGCCGATCCGACACGACCGCGGCCGCCGTCTCGTCGCAGGTGGTTTCGATGCCGAGAACGCGCATGCACACTCCTTGGCGCGAAGCCGCGCCGTTTTGAAACACTTGCAGGCTGTAGCCCCGCCCGGCGCCGGCCGCAACCGACGAAACTCTTACTCGGTCATGGTTTGGGAAGAGTTTACAGGGGCCGCCTACTCCGGCGCCACATCCGGCGTGCGCCAGGCGAGATGCTGGCCGCTGTCGACGGCGATCATCTGGCCCGTGACGCTCTTCGCTTTCGCCAGAAAAACCACCGCGTCCACCACGCCCGAGACATCGGCCGCATGGCCGAGCGGCACGCCGCGGGCCTCGATCTCGAACTCGCGGTCGCCCAGCGCCTCATTTGGGAAGACCGGCCCCGGCCCCACGGCATTGACGCGGATCCTTGGCGCATAGGCCTGCGCCATGGTGCGCGTCGCGGTCCACAACGCCGATTTGGTGAGCGTGTAGCTGAAGTAGCGCGGGGTGAGGCGCCAGACGCGCTGATCGATCATGTTCACGATGACCCCGTCCGCCCCCGCCGGCAATTGGGCCGCAAAGTCGCGGGAGAGCAGCAGCGGCGCGCGCAGATTGATCGCCATGTGGCGTTCGTAGCCATCGAGAGAAAAATCCTGCGCTTCGTCCACCTCGAAGATCGACGCGTTATTGACGAGGAGCGTCAACGGTCCGAAGGCGCGCGCCGCGAACTCGATGAGCCGCTGCGTCTCCGAGGCGTCCGCAAGATCGGCGACCGCGACGACGGCCTCGCCGCCGCGTGCGCGGATCGCCTCCGCCGCAAGCTCCGCCTCATCGGCCGAACGGCGCGACGTATGGAGCACGACCGGCCGCCCCTCATGCGCGAGACGCCCGGCGATGGCGAGGCCGATGCGCCGCGCCGCGCCTGTCACAAGCGCCGGCCCCGCAGGATTGTCCCCGGTCTCGATCATGCCGCTCTCCTCTCAGGAGGCGCCGCTTCCCATGGCGCGCCCTCCGCGTCAACGGCTGTCCATGGGCGTTTGGCCCCATGCAAAAATCCGTCGCCATGGGTGTCGCGCCGCCCAAACGCGCCTAGATTAGGCTTGCGGGATGCAGAAACCAGTTTCAGCAGAGGAGAAATTTCATGGGTATCTTTGACTTTTTCACTGGCAAGAGCAAAGCGGCGCCGAGCGTTTCTGGCGCGACGGACACTGCGGCCGCCCCCGCCGACGCGCTCATGAAGGAGCTGCAAGGGCTGGGATTCGACGTCTCGGGCGTCGACATAGAAGTCAGCGGCGACACAGTGACGCTCAATGGCGCGGTCGCTTCGCGCGCGGAGCTCGAGAAGATCGTGCTCGCCGTCGGCAACAGCAAGGGCGTCGCGAAGGTCGAGAACAATCTCATCGCGCCCGACCACGATCCCACGCAACCCTCCGGCATTCACGTCGTCGAAAAGGGCGACACGTTGTGGAAGATCGCCGAAGCCTGTTACGGCGACGGCGCCCGCTATAAGGAAATCTTCGAGGCCAACAGGCCGATGCTCTCGGACCCCGACAAGATCTACCCCGGCCAGCGCCTGCGAATTCCGGGCGCGAGCGGCGCGGCGCTGGCGAAGGCCGGCGGCTGGGCGCCGCCTGCCGAGATCGCCGGCAAGTCGTAAGGCAGCTTACGCCCCTGTCGCCGCGAAGGCCGGAACCTGCACTTCGAATTCCGCAAGCCAGGCGGCGAGTCTCGGATGGCCTGCGCGCCATGCGCCCTCGAAACGCAGATCGAGATAGCCGAGCGCGCAGGCGACGGCGATCTGGCCGATGTCCACGGGACCCTCGGGCGGCGCGGCGTCCAGCACGGCGAGCGCGCGGTCGATCTTGCCCTGCTGAAGCGCGATCGCCTCGGGGTCGCGCAGCTCGGTCCGGCGCGTCGCCGTCTCGTAGCGGATGAGCAGCGCGGCGTCGTTGATCCCGTCGCCGAGCGCCTGGAGCCGCAGGACGTCGAAACGGCGCAGCGGATCGGCGGGGATCAGTCTATGGCCGCCGAGGTAATCGAGATAATCGGCGATCACGCGGCTGTCGTAGAGCGCCGTTCCATCTTCGAGCAGCAGCGTCGGGATTTTGCCGAGCGGATTTTGCTGGCGCAGCGAATCCTTCGGGTCGGCCGTGCTGGCCGCGACGATCTCGATGTGCGAGGCGAGCCCCAGAAGCTCCGCCGCGATGCGGATCTTGCGCGCGTAAGGAGAGGCGGCGGAATAGCGAAGGATCATCATGAGCGGTCTCTGTTGTTCATGGACTATGCGCCTCTATCACTCTTGCGTCAGCCGCTCGACCTCGAAACCCGCGCCGGGACCCTGGGCCAGTCTTGGCGCCAGAAAAGAGAGGATGCGGCGGGCCTCCTCCTCGAAGAGGAAGGGCGGATTGACCACGACGAGGCCGGTGCGGCGCAGGCCATCGCCGCTTGCCGCGACGGCGAGCGACAGACGCAGCGCCCGCTTGACGCCCTCGCGCCCGAAGGCGTCGAGGAATTTGCGCTCGATCTGCGCGTCCTTGGAGGGATGCCACAGCGCGTAAACGCCCGTCGGCCATTTCCGGTAGGCGCCGAGGAAAGCCGAAAACATCGCCTCGAACTCGTCCGTGCGCTCGAAAGGCGGGTCGATCAGCACGAGCCCGCGCCGCTCTTTTGGGGGCACATAGGCGGAAAGGCCCGTATACCCGTCGATGTGGATCGCCTTTACGCGCGCGTCGCGGCCGAAGCGGTAACGCAGCGCCGCGAAGGCGTCCGGGCGTAGTTCGCAGAAGATGGCGCGATCCTGCGGGCGCATCAGCCGCGCGGCGATGAGCGGCGAACCGGGATAGAGCGCCGGGCGCCCGGCCTGATCGAAAGGACCGAGGCAATCGAGATAGGGCGCGAGCAGCTCCAGCGTCTGCGCGTCCGCGCCCGAAAGATCGGCGAGGCGGCCAACTCCGTCGCGCCATTCGAGCGTGCGCTCGGCCTCGTCGGCGGAAAGATCATAGGCCCCTTCTCCGGCATGGGTGTCGATGACGCGAAAGGGGGCGTCCTTTCGCGTCAGATACGACAGCAGCCGCGCCAGCAATGCGTGCTTGAAGACATCCGCGAAATTGCCGGCGTGAAAGCCGTGGCGATAATTCATGCGCTACAGCGGCGCGGGCGCGGAAATTTCCCGCTGATGGCAGCCGCGCCGGACAATATCCGGACAGGCGCGGAACTCCCGCAGGTCCTTCGTCATGCAGATGCGCACGCCGTCCAGCACGTCGCGGCGGCAGGAGACGGCCATCATGCCGGGCCGCAGGCGCGGATTGGCGTCGAAGAAGGCGCGCTCCACGTCGATGGGCGTAAAGGTCTGGTCGCGCGTCGGCTTCACGAAAGGCTGCGGGATCGTCACCGCCTCGCGCGCGCGGGCCACGTCGGCGAAATAGTCGCTCGGACTTTTACCCGTGCAGGTCCCATGCTTGCGCCACTCGTAGCGCGCCAGCCTGTCGTCGGGAAAGAGGCCATTGGCGCGCTCGAGCGCAAGGCGCGACGGCGCGCGCGGCCCGGCGCACTCGCTCGGAAAGCCCTGCTCATATTGCGGCCAGAGGCCATGGACGACGAAGCCCTGCCCTTTTCCCGGCTCGCATTGATCATGCGCGCCGCCGACGCTGTCGCAGAAGCCGGGCGACCAGCTCAGCGCCAGAACGTAAAAATCGAAATCGCGCGCGGGCGCTCCGGCGCGAAGGCCGCCGTCGGCCCCCGTCGCTGGTTCGGGCTTCGTCGAAGGCTCTGTCGCCTTGGGCGGCAGGCGGTCGGCGCAATGGTCGAGAATGCAGTCGTCGTCCTTCGCCTGTGCGGAGACGACGGGCGCGAAGACGCAAAAAGCGGCCGCGAGTGCGAAAGCGCGCGCGAAAATGGCAGCGTTGAAACCTGACATGGGCGAGACCCCTGGGCCGAAACGACGGCCCGGATCAAGGTCCGGCCGCGCGGCAATTCGGACTGAAGGCATGGTTACGGTCAAGCCCTTCCACGCACCAGGTCACGCCGGGACCAAGCCCGATGAAGCCGAGCGCCTCGCCGATATTGTAGACGACCTGTCGGCGCAGCCCATCGTTGAAGAGCGCGTCCACGCGGCAATACCGGCGCGGAATGTAGCTCAATCCATTCGTCCGGTAGCCATATTCGACGGGCGGATCGAAGCCTTCGATCTCGAGGCCGGAACCCCAGTATTCCCACTCACGCCCCTTGAAGCTCCAGACGATCTCGGCAAGCACGCCTGGATCGCCGCAGGGACGAATCTCGCCGCTGTAGGGAGACGCGCGATTCTCGGCGAGCGGCCGATCCTCTTCGCCCAGCGTCAGCGGCGCAGCGGCGGCCCCCGAGACGAAGGCCAAAATGGCGAGACAACAGACAGCGCGCGCCACGGCGAAATTCCTCATTTTCTGCTCCCGCATCCGACTCGGCGAGGATTGGGCCCCGAAGGCCTCCACCGCGTCAAGACGCGATTTGGACAGCGGCGCGCCGCGCCCTTATAGTAGCGTAATGGCGACGAATTCCAGAGCAACGGCCATTTTCACGCGCCTGCTGGCGATTGCGGCGATCACGCTGGCTGCGCTCGTGGTCAGTGCGCCGAGTTCGCACGCGCAGGACCCCTTCTCGGAGTTTTTCGGGAGCATTTTTGGCGGCCCGAGGCGCGCGCCAACGCAGCACGCAGAGCAGCCGCGGGTCCGCCGCATCATGCCCCATCAGGAGAATCGGCCGCCAACCTATTGGCGTGGCGGCGAGGCCAGCCGCGGCGCCAAACGCGCCAAGCGGGCCGAACCGGCGACAGACATCTCCGCATCCGAAAAGCCGGACGTCGCCGCGAATTATTTCGTTGCGGTGATGGGCGACAGCTTCGGCGTGCTGCTTGCCAATGGGCTCGAAGAAACCTTCGCCGACAAGCCCGAGATCGGCGTAGAGAAAAAGGCGAAGGAAAACTCCGGCCTCGTCCGCGAGGATTATTATGACTGGGCAAAGGCCGCGAGGGACATCGCCAATGGCGCGCCGAAGGTCGACGTCGCGGTGATCATGATCGGCTCGAACGACCGCCAGCCGCTGCGCGACGGAACAAAGAGCGAGGAGCCCTTTTCGCCCCGCTGGCGAGAACTCTATCAGGCGCGCGTCGACGCCGTACTGGCGCCGTTCCGGGAGAAGAAAATCCCCGTCGTCTGGGTTGGCCTGCCCATCATGAAGAGCGAGACTTTCTCGGCCGATATGGCGAAGCTCAACGAGATCTATCGCGACGCGGTCGCGAAAGATGGCGGCGTTTACGTCGACTTATGGGAGGCGCTCGCGGACGAACGCGGCCAGTTCAGCGCCTTCGGACCGGACATCAACGGCCAGATCGTCAAATTGCGCACGGCCGACGGCGTGCATCTCACTGACGCCGGCGCGCTCAGCGTCGCGCATTTCGTCGCGAACGAAATCAGGAAATTATACGACGGCAATCGCCCCGCCTTGCCCGAACAGCCGCCGACAGCGGCGGCGCCCGCGACCGGCGCGCCCGCCGAAACGCCCGCTCAGGCCGCCACGCCAGCCGCCAATGGCCCGCCCATCGTCTTCCGCTCGCCCGTCAATCCAGTTTCGCCCAACGCCCCCGCCCTGCCCGATCGGCCGGCGATCGGCCCCGTTCAGGCCCTGACCGGAGCGCCGGCGCCGGGCGGCGCCGAACTCGCGCGCCCCAAGCAGCAAGCAAACGAATCCGGCGCCGGCGCGCAGGCTCTCGCTCGGCATGTGTTCGTTGACGGCGGCGATCAGCCGTCGCGCCCCAATCGCGCCGACGACACGTCCTGGCAAGCGCCGCGCCAATAAAAAAACGCGATCATTAACCGCTGTGTCTATATTGCGGCGAAAAATTCTTGCGGGGGCGCCGTTGCGGGGAACTCTTTGTCTGGCTCACGCATTTCCCGCCCAGAGGGATTTTCGGAGCCATAAAGATGCCCCATTTTGATTTCGGCGCGCGTCGTCTTCTGTCTCTAGCCGCTTTTTCGCTTCTCGCGGGCGCCCTCGTGACTCCCGCATCGGCAGACGATCGCGGCTTCCTCGCGCTCTTCGACAGCGAACCGGCCTCGGACGCGCGCGACATGACCGCCTATTACGGCGAACCCGGTTACAGCCATTACAGCGCCCCTCAACAGGCAGCGCCGCGAGACTTGCAGGATGAGACTCGGCTCGGGCGCGAATATCCCACGGTTACCCGAGAAATGATGGCGGACCCGACCGATGAGCGGCCCGGCACGATCACCGTCGACACGGCGAACCGCTATCTCTATCTCTCGCTCGCCAATGGGCAGGCAATGCGCTACGGCATCGGCGTCGGCCGGCAGGGCTTCACCTGGAAGGGCCGCGTCCGCATCGGCAGGAAAGAAAGCTGGCCCGACTGGACGCCGCCGAAGGAAATGCTCAAACGCCGGCCGGACCTGCCCCGCCACATGGTCGGAGGCGAAGACAATCCGCTTGGCGCTCGCGCCATGTATCTCTACGCCGGCGATAAAGACACGATGTTCCGCATCCACGGCTCTAACGAACCCTGGACGATCGGCCAGGCGGTCTCCTCCGGCTGCATCCGCATGACCAATGACGATGTGACCGATCTGTTCAGCCGCGTGAAAATCGGCACGACGGTCGTCGTTTTGTAATCAGGCGTCGCCAGGCGCGAACACATGAAATGAAAAGCCCCGGCGAACCGGGGCTTTTCAGCGTTTACTCGAGATTGCAGCTGAAGACGAAATTGGTCAGCGCGGAGAAGGATATCGTCACGGCGACCC
This sequence comes from Methylocystis sp. IM3, assembly GCF_038070105.1. Taxonomy (NCBI): domain Bacteria; kingdom Pseudomonadati; phylum Pseudomonadota; class Alphaproteobacteria; order Hyphomicrobiales; family Methylocystaceae; genus Methylocystis; species Methylocystis sp. IM3. Next base: position 2,021,341 of record NZ_JBBPBZ010000002.1, read on the forward strand.
AGATGCCGATGAGGATCCAGCCCCATTTCTTCTGGTCGCGGCCGTAGAGGAACGCGCCGACCAGCGGCAGCAGCAGGAAGAAGAACTGCCACGGCTGGCTGACGAAGGTGTCGCAATACCAGAGATTGAGCTTTTCGCTGACCATTTTTTCCTCACCTTGGCAAATTCGTTTCGCCCATCAGGTGAAGGTCGACCGCATGGGCGCATTGGCGTCCCTCGCGAATGGCCCACACCACGAGCGATTGTCCGCGCCGCATGTCTCCGCACGCGAACAGTTTCTCGCGCGACGATTTATAGGCTCGCGTATCGGCCGCGACGTTTCCGCGGTTGTCCAGTTCCACGCCCGCCTGGTCGAGCAACCCCTTGCGCACAGGCGAAACGAAGCCCATGGCGAGGAGAACGAGATCGGCCCTCAGCGTGAAGGAGCTGTCCGGAACTTCCTGCATCTTGCCATCGACTCGCACGCAGCGCAGACCCGCAACCGCGCCGCCGTCGCCGACAAATTCCCTTGTCAGCACTGAGAACTCGCGCGCCGAACCTTCTTCATGCGACGAGGAGGTGCGCAGCTTCAGCGGCCAGTCCGGCCAGGTCAGCAGCTTGTTCTCCTTCTCCGGCGGGCGCGGCATGATTTCGAGCTGCGTGACGGACAGAGCGCCCTGGCGCACGGAAGTGCCGATGCAGTCCGAACCGGTGTCGCCGCCGCCGATGACGATGACGTGCTTGCCGGTCGCGAGAATCGGCTCGTTGGTCGTGAGCGGCTCGCCCGAAACGCGGCGGTTCTGCTGCGTGAGGAAGTCCATGGCGACATGGACGCCCCGCAGCTCGCGGCCGGGAATCGGCAGATCGCGCGGCTCCTCGGCGCCGCCCGCGAGAACGACGGCGTCGTGACTCGCGACCAGGTCGCGGACATTCATGTCCACGCCGACATCGACATTGTAGTGGAAGATGACGCCCTCGGCCTCCATCTGCTCGACGCGGCGGTCGACCAGATGCTTCTCCATCTTGAAGTCCGGGATGCCATAGCGCAGCAGGCCGCCGGCCTTGGGCGCCTTCTCGAAGACATGCACGTCGTGGCCGGCGCGCGCGAGCTGCTGCGCTGCCGCGAGGCCCGCCGGACCCGAGCCGACGACGGCGACACGGCGGCCTGTCTTGCGCTTGGGCGGCTCGGGGACCACCCAGCCCTCGGCGAAGCCACGGTCGATGATGGCGCATTCGATCGTCTTGATCGTGACCGGCTGGTCCTGAAGGTTCAGCGTACAGGACGCTTCGCAGGGCGCCGGGCAGATGCGGCCGGTAAATTCCGGGAAGTTGTTCGTCGAATGGAGGTTGGCGAGCGCCCGCCGCCAGTCGTTGTGATAGACGAGGTCGTTCCAGTCCGGGATCTGGTTATTGACCGGGCAGCCATTGTGGCAGAACGGGATGCCGCAATCCATGCAGCGCGAGGCCTGGCTGCGGGTCGCCTCTTCCGAAAGTGGAATGACGAATTCGTCGTAATGACGAATGCGATCGGCCGCCGGCTTGTATTTGCGGTCCTGACGGTCGATTTCGAGAAAGCCCGTGACCTTGCCCATGAGTAGCTTCCCAACCTTTCGCATCGGGCTCCAGCCACAACCGGAGCCTCAACTTTGCTCCTTTCATGCAGCCAGATACAAAGGCGAATTCCGCCAGCCTGCCGACAGCCGCCGCCATAGCGGGATTTCGCAACGATTTTTCGACCCGTCAAGCCATCCTGCCTGACGCGCGCGCGGCGCGAAGCTTACGAGGCTTCGCGCCGCATTGGCCCCGGAGGGCCTGACGCCTTATTCGCCGGCCGCCGCGAGACGCTTCGGCTGCGCCTTCTTCGCCGCGAGCTCGGTCAGCGCGCGGCGATATTCGATCGGCATGACCTTGCGGAACTTCGGCCGATAGACCGCCCAATTGTCCAGAATCTCTCGCGCGCGGGTCGAGCCCGTGTAGCGCAGATGGTTCTGGATGAGCTGGCGCAGGCGTTCGGCGTCGAAGCGCGTCATGTCGGCGAGAATATCAACTTTGCCATGCGTCTCGAGATCGCCCGACTGGTGATAGGTCTCGGTCATCGCCGTCTCTTCTGCGCCAACGGGTTCGAGATCGACCATGGCGAGGTTGCAGCGCGTCGAGAACGTATCTTCCTCATCGAGGACATAGGCGATGCCGCCTGACATGCCGGCCGCGAAGTTGCGGCCCGTCTGGCCGAGCACAACCACCACGCCGCCGGTCATATATTCGCAGCCATGGTCGCCCACGCCCTCCACGACGGCGACGGCGCCCGAGTTTCTCACCGCGAAACGCTCGCCCGCGACGCCGCGGAAGTAGCATTCGCCCGCGATGGCGCCGTAGAGCACCGTATTGCCGACGATGATCGAGCTGGAGGGCTCGATCTGCCGGGCGTTGCGCGACGGATAGACGACGAGCTTGCCGCCCGAGAGGCCCTTGCCGACGTAATCGTTGGCCTCGCCCTCGAGCTGGAGCGTGACGCCGCGCGCAAGGAAGGCGCCGAAGCTTTGTCCCGCGGTGCCGGTTGCGCGAATGCTGATCGTATCCTCCGGCAGGCCGGCGTGGCCATAGATGCGCGCCACTTCGCCGGACAGCATGGCGCCGGTCGTACGGTCCACATTCTTGATCGGCGTCTCGATCGAGACCTTGGCGCCGCGGTCGAGCGCCGGACGGGCCTCGGCGATGAGCTTGTTGTCGAGCGCCTTCTCGAGGCCGTGATCCTGCGTCTGCGAGTGGCGGATCGCCCCGCCCTCGCCAGCCGGCTTGTGGAAGAGCCTCGAAAAATCAAGACCCTGCGCCTTCCAATGGGCGACGGCCTTCGTCTTGTCGAGCATCTGCATCTGGCCGACGAGCTCGTCGAAGCGGCGGTAGCCCATTTCGGCCATCAGCTCGCGCACTTCCTCGGCGACGAAGAAGAAGTAATTGATGACATGCTCAGGCTGGCCGGCAAAACGCTTGCGCAGCACCGGGTCCTGTGTCGCGACGCCGACGGGGCAAGTGTTGAGGTGGCACTTGCGCATCATGATGCAGCCAGCCGCGATCAGCGGCGCCGTCGAGAAGCCGAATTCGTCCGCCCCAAGCAGCGCGCCGACCACGACGTCGCGGCCCGTGCGCAGACCGCCGTCGACCTGCACGGCGATGCGCGCGCGCAGTCCGTTGAGCACCAGCGTCTGATGCGTCTCGGCAAGGCCGATCTCCCACGGGCTGCCCGCATGTTTGATCGAGGTGAGCGGCGACGCGCCCGTGCCGCCCTCGAAGCCGGAAATCGTGACGTGATCGGCCCGGCCCTTGGAGACGCCGGCCGCCACCGTGCCGACGCCGACCTCGGAGACGAGCTTGACCGAAACCGCGGCCTTCGGATTGACGTTCTTCAGATCGAAGATCAGCTGAGCCAAATCCTCGATCGAATAAATGTCATGGTGCGGCGGCGGCGAGATGAGGCCGACGCCCGGCGTCGAATGACGCACCTTGGCGATCACCGCGTCGACCTTGTCGCCCGGCAATTGCCCGCCCTCGCCGGGCTTCGCGCCCTGCGCCATCTTGATCTGGATCATGTCGGCGTTGACGAGATATTCGGTCGTCACGCCGAAGCGGCCCGAGGCCACCTGCTTGATCGCCGAGCGCATGGTGTCGCCGTTCGGCAGCGGCTTGAAGCGATCCGGCTCCTCGCCGCCCTCGCCCGTGTTCGACTTGCCGCCGATGCGGTTCATGGCGATGGCGAGCGTCGTGTGCGCCTCGCGCGAAATCGAGCCGAAGGACATGGCGCCCGTTGCGAAACGCTTGACGATCTCGCTCGCCGGCTCGACCTCGTCGAGCGGCACGGGCGTGCGGCCGTCCTCTTCGGCGGATTTGATGCGAAACAGGCCGCGCAGGTTGAGCAGACGCTCGTCCTGCTCGTTCAAGGTCTTGGCGAAGGCGCGATACTGGTCGCGCGCATTGCCGCGCACCGCGTGCTGAAGCAGCGACACCGTCTGCGGCGTCCAGCTGTGCGCCTCGCCGCGGATGCGGAAAGCGTAGTCGCCGCCGACATCCAGCGCGTCGCGATAAACCGGCGCGTCACCGAAAGCGAGTCGGTGACGGCGCACGCTTTCCCTGGCGATCTCGTCGAGGCCAACGCCCTCGACCCGCGTCGTCGTGCCGGTGAAGAACTCGTCCACGAAGCTCTGGGCAAGGCCCACGGCGTCGAAAATCTGCGCGCCGCAATAGGACTGATAGGTCGAAATGCCCATCTTGGACATGACCTTCAGCAAGCCCTTGCCGACCGCCTTGATGTAACGCTTGACCGCCGTCTCGGCGTCGACGTCCTTGGGGAACTCCGAGACCGAGGCTTCGAGCGTGTCGAAGGCGAGATAGGGGTTGATCGCCTCGGCTCCGAAGCCGGCAAGACAGGCGAAGTGATGCACCTCGCGCGCTTCGCCCGTCTCGACGACGAGGCCGACCGAGGTGCGCAGCCCCTTTCGAATCAGGTGGTGATGCACCGCAGCCGTCGCGAGCAGCGCCGGAATCGGAATGCGGTCCGGCCCGACCATGCGATCCGACAGGATGATAATGTTGTATTTGCCGCTGACCGCCTCCTCGGCGCGCTGGCAGAGGCGCTCGATGGCGCCGCGCATCCCGGCCGCGCCCTTGCTCGAATCATATGAGACTTCAAGCGTCTTGGTGTCGAAGCTGTCCTCGACCATGCCGATCCAGCGGATCTTCTCCAGATCCTCATTGGTCAGGATGGGCTGACGCACCTCGAGCCGCTTCTTGTTGGCCGAGCCCTCGTGATCGAGAATGTTCGGGCGCGGACCGATGAAGGAGACGAGGCTCATGACCAGCTCTTCGCGGATCGGATCGATCGGCGGATTGGTCACCTGCGCGAAGTTCTGCTTGAAGTAGGTATAAAGCAGCTTCTCCTTGTCGGAGAGCGGCGAGACGGGCGTGTCCGTGCCCATGGAGCCGACGGCTTCCTGGCCAGTCACGGCCATGGGATACATCAGCAGATAGAGGTCTTCCTCGGTGTAGCCGAAGGCCTGCTGGCGATCGAGCAGCGTGACGTCGGCGCGCGCCGGGCGCGCCTCGACGGGCTTCAGATCCTCGAGCTGAATCTGCGTGCGCGCCAGCCACTCCTTGTAGGGATGGGAGAGTGACAGCTCCTTCTTGATCTCGTCGTCGGAGATGATGCGGCCCTGCTCCAGATCGACGAGCAACATCTTGCCCGGCTGGAGGCGCCACTTGGTGACGATCTTCTCCTCCGGAATGGGCAGCACGCCCATTTCCGACGCCATCACAACGAGGCCGTCGTCGGTGACGAGATAGCGCGCCGGACGCAGGCCGTTGCGGTCGAGCGTCGCGCCGATCTGACAGCCGTCGGTGAACGCCATGGCGGCGGGACCGTCCCACGGCTCCATGAGCGCGGCGTGATGCTCGTAGAAGGCGCGGCGATCCTCGTCCATCAACGGATTGCCCGCCCAGGCCTCGGGGATCAGCATCATCACCGCATGAGCCATCGAATAGCCGCCGCGCACCAGGAATTCGAGCGCATTGTCGAAACAGGCGGTGTCGGACTGGCCCTCATAGGAGATCGGCCAGAGCTTGCTGATGTTGTCGCCGAAGAGCGGCGAGGAGACGGACGCCTGACGCGCCGCCATCCAGTTCAGATTGCCGCGCAGCGTATTGATCTCGCCATTGTGCGCGACGAAGCGATAGGGATGCGCCAGTCGCCAGGACGGGAAGGTATTGGTGGCGAACCGCTGATGCACCAGGGCGATCGCCGAGACGAAACGCTCGTCCTTCAGGTCGAGAAAATAGCTGCCGAGCTGGGAGACCAGCACCATGCCCTTGTAGACGATGGTGCGCGTCGAGACGGAGACCGAGTAGAACTCGCGGCCGCCCTCGAGCTTGTAGATTTCGTTGGAGGACGACTTGCGCGCCAGATAGATGCGCCGCTCGAAATCGTCGGCGTCCTTCACATCCGGGCCGCGGCCGATGAAAAGCTGAATGTGGTGCGGCTCCACGGCGCGCACGGCGTCGCCGAGGTCGCTCGAATCGACGGGAAGATCGCGCCAGCCGAGCGCAACCACGCCCTCGTCGCGCATCTGCTCTTCGAGGATGGCCTTCGCCCGCGCGCGGATTTCCGGGTCGCGGGGCATGAAGAACTGGCCGATGGCGTAGTCGCCCGGCGCAGGAAGGTCGAAGCCGAGCTTCTTGCACTCGGCCTTGAAGAACTCATGCGGGATCTGCACGAGAATGCCGCAGCCGTCGCCGAGCTTCGGGTCCGCGCCGACCGCGCCGCGATGGTCGAGATTGAGCAGAATTTGCAGGCCCATCTCCACGATGGCGTGCGACTTCTGATTGTGCATGTTGGCGACGAAGCCGACGCCGCAGGAATCGTGCTCCTGCGCCGGATCGTAGAGGCCCTGGGCGGCAGGCAGCGCGGGATCGCGGCCAATGGCGGCGTGCTCCTGCCCGGCCTCGATGGCCTTCATATCAACGACCTTCGTCATGGCGGCGTCTCCCCGACGTGACGCGGCGCGCGAGCGGCCTTTCGTCCCGTCATATCCTCGTTCCAAACTGCATAGAGCAAGACCGGGACGGATAGAAGCGCCCGCGCGCTTCGTCCAGTCCCCGCTTGCGTCCGGCCAATCGCTTCGGCCGATCGATTCCAAAGCCCCGGACCGGCCGCCGCGCCCTCAGGCAAAAGGCGCGCCAGTCCCAAATTTTCGCCGACCGGCAAAGCCCTGTTGGCCGCGCTCGATGGGCGGGCAAGGCAATCACACGGCAGGCGAAGGGCGCATGCGTCAAAAGGTCAGCAGCACTGACATATCGACGCCCATGATTGTTGCCAGATTTATGCCCGCATGACAAGCAACCGCCCTGCAAGAAGGGGGAATTTCATCCCTTCCGGGCGGTTCAACGCGCTGCGGAGTCGATCAGCGCCCGCGCCTTTTCATTGCTCGTCGTCGCGCCGAGAAGCCTGGGCTTCCCGTTCTCGAGCAGAAAGGCGAGCAAAGCCGACGCGGGCTCGGTCGAGCCGGGAATTTGATACTCGACCCGGACGATGAAGCCACGCACCGCCTTCCGGCGATCGAGGCGCCATTCCATCATCCCCTGCTCGCTGACGGTGGGGAATTCGCCCAGCTTGAATTCTCCGACCATTTCCCGCTGGAGTGGCGCGCGAACGCCCCCGCGCTCCAGAACCAGCCAGCTTCGCGGATCCTGATCGACAATGTAGACCGTGAAGCCACCCTGCCCTGGGCAACGGACGACGCCTTCGCGGTCGCTACGCCGAATCGTCCTGTCCGGCAGGCCGAGGCTCTCGACCGTCTGGCACTTCTTCAATGACGAGTAGAGCGACGAAAACGGCGCGCTCGAGCCGAAGGCCGCTCCCGGCATGGCCAGGCAGGCCATGACCGGAAGGACGGCGAGAAGTAGCAGCGCCGTCGCCCTCAAAGCCGGTCCCAGGTCTTGCGGTCGACCACGCCGGTGACGTCCAGCCCGCTCGCGGACTGGAACGCCATGACGGCCGCGAGCGTGTCGCGCCCGAACACGCCGTCGACGACAAGATCCTCACCGCCCGCATTGAGCTTCCTCTGCAACTCGGCGACGCGGGCGCCCCGATCGCCCAGCGTCAGCCGCTCGTCGGCCGCATGGGAGGTCTCGGGCAGGATATCTGCGTGCCACGACATCAGCAGTTGCTTGCTGATCTCGAAATGCATGCCGGGGAAGGGGCCGACGCTTTCCGTGATGATATGCGGCGCGAGACCCGGATTGGTCACGGGCTGGCAAGACGAACTGTAGCGGGAGCGCGGGTTGCCGAGAATACTCAGCGCCAGGCGATTGGATACGCCGTCGAGACCGGCGTTGACGCCTTGAGGAATGGGGATCCGATCTATCAATCTGGACATCAATTCTCTCCGCGTGAAAACCTAAAACAAAATGAATTTCGCCTAGTGAAATACGACGTTTTGAGAAAAGCAAGGCTTCCGGCTCGCGAAACGCGGCAGGCGCGGAGAGAAAAGAAACCGGCGCTTCTCGTAAAAGAGGCGCCCGGTTGGGGCGCCTCGCTGTTTGCGCGCTCTCTTTTGGAGATTACGCGGCCTTGGACTCCACGACCTGCGCGGTCGCGGCGACGCCGCCGATTTCGATGCGGCGCGGCTTCTGGGCCTCGGGGATCTCGCGAACGAGGTCGACATGCAGCAAACCGTTGACGAGGCTTGCGCCCGTGACAACGACATGGTCCGCCAGCTGGAAGCGACGCTCGAAGGCGCGGGCCGCGATGCCCTGATGCAGCATCTCACGGCCCTCGGCGGGGCCGCTCTGCTCCTTGGAGCCCTTGATCGAGAGGGTGTTCTCGCGGGTCTCGATCGTCAGCTCGCCGCGAGAGAAGCCCGCGACCGCGAGCGTGACGCGGTAGGCGTTCTCGCCCGTCCGTTCGATATTGTAGGGCGGATAGGTCGAGGCGCTGTCGACGCCGCCGGCCTGATCGAGAAGATTGAAGAGACGATCGAAGCCCACCGTCTGACGATAGAGGGGCGAAAGATCGAAGTGACGCATGACATATCCTCCTCATGAAGCGACATGCGGCGCGCTGCGTAACGCGCCGCGCCTGATCGCGCGTCCATTGCGGCCCGCGCTGATCCCGATTTGGGAATTGAGGGCGCGAAGTTCAAGGGCTATGCAGATCGCGGGCTTCCGGCTAACCCCTGCGCATGAATGCAACCGGGAATGACGCCATGTTTCGAATAGCCGGCCTCGCGCTCTTGATCGCCTTCACGCCCACGCTGGCGCGCTCGGAAATCATCGGCATGCAGGTCGAGCGCGCGGTCAGCGAAGAGGAGATGAAGGCGTCGCTGCGCTCGGTGGAGCTCGTGGACGAGAAAGGCGCGCCGCTCGATCTCTCCGCTTTGATGGCGAGCGGCAAGCCAACGCTCGTCTCGCTCTGGGCGCACTGGTGTCCGAACTGCCTCGCCGAAGTCCAGGGCTACAAGGCGCTGGCCAAGGCCTGTCCGCAGCGGTGGAACGTCGTCTTCGTCTCCGCGCGCGCCAGCGATTATCCAAAAGATCTGGCCAAGTTCAAAAGCTACGGCCTGCCATGGAAATTCTACCGCGTGGGCGACGCGGCGCGGACCGATCGCGCGAAGGCGGAGGCCGCGCGCGCCTTTTATGGCGAGACGTCGGAGGGCGGCGTCGTGACGCCAATGCATTACTTCATCGACAGCCGCGGCGTGGTTGAAGCGATCGTCGCGGGCAAGATGGATTTCTCGCAGCCCGACAGGCTCGCGGCCTTCTGCGGGCGCTGAGCCGCCCCGCCGTTCGGCCCCTGGAGGAAAATGCACTATCCTTGCGCCGAGAGAATCGGGCTCGAGCGCCACGGAGAAGACATGCGCGAACTGGTCGCGACGCCAGACAATCCCATCCCCGAGGGCGCCGTCGTCCATCACCTGCGCACACAGGACGGCCGACGCCTGCGGGCGGCGACCTTCCCCTGCCCCACGAAGCCGCGCGGCACGGTCGCGGTGTTCCAGGGGCACAATGAATTCATCGAGAAATATTTCGAAACCATCGAGGCGCTGCGTCAGCGCGGTTTCGACGTGGTCGCGCTCGACTGGCGCGGACAGGCGGGCTCGGAACGTGAACTGGAAGACCCGCGCAAGGGCCATATCGACGACTTTTCGCAGTATCAGCGCGACCTCGAGGTCTTCTGCGCGGAGGTCCTGCGCCCGCGACCGCAGCCGTGGTTCGCGCTCGCCCATTCCATGGGCGCGGCCATCATGCTCGACATGGCGCACGAAACCCGGCCGCCTTTCGAGCGGATGGCGCTCACCGCGCCGATGATCGACCTCCACAGTCTGCGCTTTCCGCGCGGAGCGCGCTGGCTCGCCGACACGCTCGACATGCTCGGCCTCGGCGGCTGGTACATCCCCTTCGGCAAGGGCCGATCCTTCCTGGAAGGGCCGTTCGAAGGCAACAAGCTCACGACCGATCCGGTGCGCTTCGCCCGCAACGCCCGCATCGTCGAGGCCGCGCCGCGCCTTGTCATCGGCGATCCGACGATCGGCTGGGTCAACGCCGCCTTCCGCCTGATGAAGCGTTTCGAGGCGCCGGAATATGCGCGCCACATCCGCACGCCGATCCTGAGCTTCTCCGTCGGGCGCGAGCAGATCGTGTCGAATCCCGCGATCGAACGCTTCGCGCAAAATCTAAACAACGGCGCGCTCATCCAAATCCCCGGGGCGAAGCACGAGCTACTCATGGAGCGCGACGACTATCGCGCCCAGTTCTGGCGCGCCTTCGACGCCTTCATTCCGGGGAGCGGGACGTAGCCCGCCGCTGGGAGAGCGAAGCGAAGAAGCGAGCGGGTGACGCGCCCTACCCCGCGAGCAGCTTCACCGCCGCCTCGTGTAGCGCCCGATCTCCCGCCGCGACGATGGCGCCGCCATCCGAGGGGTCGCCGCCGTCCCAGGTGGTGACGACGCCGCCCGCGCCTTCGACGATCGGGATCAGCGCAAAAATATCGTATTTGTTGATGCCGGATTCGATCACGAGATCGACATGGCCGGCTGCGAGCGCGCAATAGGCGTAGCAGTCTCCTCCATAGCGCGACAGCCGGACTTTCTCTTCGACGCGGTGGAAGGCGTCGCGTCGCTCGGGCTCGATCAACAACGGCGAAGTCGTCATCAGGGTCGCCTGCGCCAGCCGGGGGCAAGGCCGCGTGACCAGCTTGCGACGCTCCTCGCCGCCCCTGCCGTGACGCGCCGGCCCGCGCCAGAAGGCGGCCTCGCCGTCGCCATGGAAACGCTCGCGCGTGAAGGGCTGGTTCATCATCCCGTAACAGGGCCGGCCGTGATGCGAGAGACCGATCAGCGTGCCCCAGGTCGGAAAGCCGGAGATGAAGCTTTTCGTGCCGTCGATGGGGTCGAGCACCCAGACATATTCGGCCTGTTCGTCGCGGGCGGCGAATTCCTCGCCGATGATTCCATGGCTCGGAAAGGTGCGTTCGATCAGGCGGCGCATGGCGAGCTCCGCCGCGCGATCGGCCTCGGTCACCGGATCGAAGGCGCCGCCATGCGCCTTGTCGTCTGCGGCGATGGCGGTGCGAAAAAAGGGCAGGATGGCGTCGCCCGAAACCTCGGCCAGCTCCTCGACGAATTTTTCGAAATCGACGACGGTCATTCCTGCTCCAGCGCCGGAAAGCCGCTGATTATTCGGCGGCCATCCGGCGTGGGCCGCCAAAGATCCTGTCAGAGTCCTGAGCCAGGCCCGCGGCCACCTCGGCGAGGTCGGCGGCGATCGCCGCGAAGCGCGGACCCTTCTCCAGTGTCGCTTCGTCCATGTAAAGACCGCGTGAAACTTCGATCTGAATCGCGTGCCATCCGGCCGCCGGGCGCCCGAAATGCTCGGTGATGAACCCGCCCGCATAGGGCCTGTTGCGCTGAATCTGGTGGCCGCGCGCGCGCAGCCGCTCCTCGACTCCCTCGACCAGCCCCGGCGCCGCGCTCGCCCCATAGCGATCGCCAATGACGAAATCGAGACGGCGCTTGTCGCCGCGCCCGGCGAGCGACGGCTCGCGCGCGCTGCTCGACGGCATGGAGTGGCAATCGACCAGAATGGCGACGCCGAACCGCTCCTGCGCGCGCTCCATCAGGCCGCGCAGCATGGCGTGATAGGGCTTGTAGAGCGCCTCGATCCGCCTCAGCGCCTCGTCGATGGGGATGCGCCCCGCGTAGATTTCCCGCGCGTCCGCCACCACGCGGGGGATGGTTCCGAGCCCGGCGGCGACGCGCAGCGACCGCGTATTGGCGAATTCCGGCAGCCGGCCCTCGAAAAGCTTCGGATCGAGTTCATAGGGCTCGCGATTGAGATCGAGATAGGCGCGCGGGAAATGCGCGCGCAACAGGGGCGCGCCGACCTCCCCGGCCGAGGCGAACAATTCGTCGACATAGGCGTCTTCGGAGCGGCGCAACGCAGCCGCGTCGAGACGCGCCGCCGCGAGGAACCGCGCGGGATAGACCCGGCCCGAATGCGGCGATGAGAAGACGAGCGGCGATGTGAGCTCGCGCGGCTCGAGCACCTCGGACGGGGGGTCAAAGTCACCCTCGATTGGCGCGCCGTTTTCCTGCATGCGTCCCCGATCAATACCCCTTGCCTGCCGCTCCGCCCTGTCCGCGCGGGCCCCGGAGGGACGGCCACGCCGGGGCTTTGCAAGCCTTGCGCATATTCCGTTATGTAATGGCCCAAGTTAACTTGGCGCGGCGCAAGTTTCACCTGATATTTACGAAGCTGCGGCCTTATGGGTAAAAAAGGACGAGAACGGCGATGAACGAACGGATGACGGCGAAGATCCTGCTGGCGGAAGACGACAATGACATGCGTCGCTTCCTGGTCAAGGCTTTGCAGCAGGCCGGCTTTTCCGTAACGTCCTTTGACAACGGCCTGTCGGCCTACGACCAGCTGCGCGTCGAACCCTTCGAGCTGCTGCTGACCGACATCGTCATGCCGGAGATGGACGGGATAGAGCTGGCGCGCCGCGCCACCGAGCTCGATCCCGATATAAAGGTGATGTTCATCACCGGCTTCGCCGCCGTCGCGCTCAATCCCGACAACCAGGCGCCGCGGCAGGCCAAGATTCTCTCCAAACCCTTCCATCTGCGCGACCTCGTGAGCGAGGTTCAGCGCATGCTCGCCGCCTGAGCCCGCGGCGAAGCCGGTCGGCCTTGCCGAATGGGAAGCATTGCGCTATGAGCGCAGCCAAATCGTCAATTCGGCTGGCCGCCCCGCGCCAAAAGGCGTCACGGGGTTGTGGCCGTTCAGGATCGCAGGAAGGACGCGTTCGATGAAAAAGGATATCCATCCCGACTATCACACGATCAAGATCGTGATGACCGACGGCTCCGAGTATCTGACGCGCTCGACCTGGGGCAAGGACGGGGACACGATGAACCTCGACATCGACCCCAAGACGCATCCGGCCTGGACCGGCGGCTCGACCCAGTTGCTCGACCGCGGCGGCCGTCTGTCGCGCTTCAATTCACGCTTCGGCGGCCTGAGCTTCGGCAAGAAGTAAGCGGTAGAACGCTCGAACCTGATGCAGAAATGCCCGGCCTTGCGCCGGGCATTTCTGATTCTGGCGATGCGAACGGTCGAAAGCCCCTCCCTCTGGGGGGAGTTCTATGACGGCGATCCGCCGCCTCGCCCCTTGCCTTATTGCGTAAAGGCGTCCCGGAGCCGCGCCAGCTGCTCCTGAACGGGGCTCGCCGCCGGCGCCAGCTGCGCCGTGGCCGCTTCGGGACCCGTATAGATCAGCTGATCCAGATGAATGATTCGCGCCTGGAGACGCAGCGAATGCAGCGCAAGCTCGCGCAGACGCTGCGGCAGGCGCTGGAACACCTCTGGCGAGGAAGCCAGTTCCTGATGCTGGAGCTTGACCCGATGGCGATCGCTCGCCGCCTGCGTCCGCGTCAGTTCGCCCTGGTTGACGGCGCGCTGAAGCAGGAGCCAGGACGCGACCTGCATCAGCCGGGTGGTCAGGCGCATGCTCTCGGCCGCATAAGCCAGCGCCTCGGCGCGCGGCAGAGCCTTGGCGTCCCCGCGACCGGCGCCGTCGAGATAGGCGGCCGCCTCCTCGACGAGGCCCATGCCTTCCTTGAACATTGCGCCGAAGGCCTCGGAGCCCGCGAGTTTCTCTACAAAGGAAACGGGTTGGCTCTGCTCGCCCCGATTATCACTGACACGACCCATGCCACGCTCACGCTTGCTGCCGGGGCTGACGCCCCCCGAACTCGATAGAGGGGACATTAGCGCACGTCGGCCGGGCGCGCTTCATTAGCTCTCTTTTAACCTTAACCGCGGAAGGGTTTTGAACACAAAAAAAGAGCCGCAAACGCGGCTCTCGAGGCGTGACAGGGAGGCATCAAGGACGAGTGGAGAAGAAGAGCCACTCGGGACATACGCTGTAATATCGCCAAGTTAGGACTGGTTGGTTAAAGAATCGTTAACGCCCTGCCCGGCATGCGCCAGACAAAAAGCCGCCTCAGACCTTCGGCTGAAAGGCGGCAACCGAACCGCTTGCCGGAAGCCTCTCGGGGCGAGGGAGTTGGGATAGTCCGAGACAGAGCAGAACGAGGAGCGCCGTGCGGATCAGTTGCCCGCCATCGACGCGACAGAACCTCGGACGGGCCGGCGCGGGACGCTGGGCCTGGATCTTTTCCCGCGCGCGCACGGGATTTTGAGGAGCGGACGGCCTTACCGCCGCCGCGCGATAGCCGAGCTCGATATGCGCCATGACTGGCTCTCCGAAACCGATATTGCCAAGTTTCGACTCGATTGCTTAATTTTGGATTAACCATGCGAAGCCCCGGCGCTGCTTGACGCGCGGGCGGTCGGGATGCATTTGAACGCCTCCCCCCTTCTCCCGAGGCCTTTCCCAAATGATTCGTTCCGCGTTGATGAATGTGATGACCGCCGCCGCGATCAAGGCGGGCCGCGGCCTCAAGCGTGACTTCGGGGAGGTCGAGAATCTTCAGGTCTCGGTCAAAGGCCCCGGCGATTTCGTCACCGCCGCCGACAAGCGCGCCGAGAAGACGCTGTTCGAGGAGTTATCCAAGGCGCGGCCTGGCTACAGCTTCCGGCTCGAGGAAAGCGGCTTTATAGAGGGGTCGGACAAGAGCCACACTTGGCATATCGACCCGCTCGACGGCACCTCGAACTTCCTGCACGGCTTGCCGGTCTTTGGCGTCTCCATTGCGCTGGAGCGGGAGGGACAGCTTGTCGCCGGCCTCGTCTATAATCCTGCGACCGACGAGATGTTCGTCGCGGAAAAAGGCCAGGGCGCCTATTTCAACAACCGTCGCATGCGCGTCGCCGCCCGCCGCTCGCTGGCAGAATCGATGGTGGCCTGCGGCATCCCGCCGCTCGCGCGCGTCCGCGATCATGAGTCCTTCAAGCGCGAGCTGGCCGCCGGCATGGCGAAGATCGGCAATATCCGCCGCATGGGCGCCGCCGCCCTGGACCTCGCCTTCGTCGCCTGCGGGCGCTTCGACGGCTATTGGGAGCGTGGGATCAACAGCTGGGACGTCGCGGCGGGCGTCGTGCTGGTGCGCGAGGCCGGCGGCTTCGTCACCGATCTTTCCGGCGGCGGCGACATGCTCGCCAAGGGCGAGATCTGCGCGGGCAACGAGGCAATCCACCGCCTGCTTCTCGACGTCATAAGGAAGGCCTGAGGACGTGACTGCCGTCGAGTTTGACCCTGAGTCACCCCTCCCCGGCCCGGCTTCCCCCCCTCTCCTGCGCAGGCGCGCAGACGCCGACTGGCCCGCCATGCTGGATCTCTGGGTCGCCGCATGGCGCGCAACCTATCCTGAGATTGATTTCGACGCGCGCCGTGACTGGCTGACGCAGCAAATCGCCAAGCTCGAAGCGGAGGGCGCGCTCACGCTTTGCCTCTTCGCCGGCGACCCGCCCGCGCTGGCGGGCTTCGTTGTCATCGATCCGCGGACGGGCTGGCTCGACCAGATCTGCGTCGGACCGGCGTTCAAGGGGCTGGGCTGCGGCGAAAGGCTCATGGCCGCCGCGCGCGCCCTCGCGCCCGGCCTCGTGCGGCTCGACGTCAACGCCGACAACAAGCGCGCCATCCGCTTCTACGAACGCGGGGGTTTCACCCAGATCGGCCAAGGGGCCAACACGCTTTCGGGGCGCGCAACAATAATGATGGAGTGGCGAGAGCCGAAATAATCGCACGTCCCGCTTTATTTTTTCGACCAAAACACCATATTGGCGGAATCGGGTTTTGGCCGAAACGTTCTCGCTCTCTCGTCTCGGGACGTCGGCGCCTGACTTTCAACCTCAATCTCGATGGGAAGACGCCGCGCCCTGCGGCCGTCCGTTCATGTCTCGAAAGGACACGCCAATGCAGACTGGCGCAGTTAAATGGTTCAATGCACAAAAAGGCTTCGGCTTCATTCAGCCTGACGCCGGCGGAAACGACGTTTTCGTCCACATCAGCGCCGTCGAGCGCGCGGGCCTGCGCGATCTGGCCGAGGGCCAGAAGGTCAGCTACGAGATCGTCGTCGACAAGCGCAGCGGCCGGTCATCCGCCGACAATCTCCAGGTCAAAAGCTGATAGGAACGGGGCCGCCAAACGGCCCCTTTCTTTTAGGGCGCTTCGCCTGCCGGCTGGTGCGTCTCTTCGCCTACATGGGCGATACGAATCATGTTGGTCGCGCCCGGCGAACCGAAGGGCATGCCAGCGACAATGATGATCCGGTCCCCGTCATCGCCGAAGCCTTCGCTCTTCGAATATTCTGAAGCGCGCTTCACCATGTCCTCGATATCGACGGCGTCGCGCGTCTCGAGCGCATGAACGCCCCAGACGAGGGCCAGACGGCGCGCCGTGTCGCGCTTTGGCGTCAGTGCGAGAATCGGGGACTGCGGGCGCTCGCGGGCGATGCGCAGCGCGGTCGAACCGGAAGACGTCCAGGCGCAAATCGCCTTGCAGTGCAGCGTCTGCGCCACGTCGCGCGCGGCGACGGCAATGGCGTCGGCCGAGGTCGGATCGGGCAATTCGCCGCGCTGGGCGTTGATGATCGAGCGGAAGAAGGCGTCGGTCTCGACCTCTTCCGCAATCCGGCTCATCGTCGCGACGGCCTCCTGCGGATATTGCCCGGCGGCGCTCTCCGCCGAGAGCATGACGGCGTCGGCGCCCTCGAAGACTGCGGTGGCCACATCCGAGACTTCCGCGCGCGTCGGTAGCGGCGAGAGGATCATCGACTCGAGCATCTGCGTCGCGATCACGACCGGCTTGCCGAGTCGCCGCGCCGAACGGTTGATGCGCTTCTGTAGGCCCGGGACGCGTTCGAGCGGCACCTCGACGCCGAGATCGCCGCGCGCCACCATCAGCGCGTCGGAGACTTCGATCACTTCTTCGAGACGGTGAATCGCCTGAGGCTTCTCGATCTTCGCCATCACGAGGGCGCGGCCCTTGGTGATCTGCTTGACCTCGATGACATCCTCGGGACGCTGCACGAAGGAGATCGCCACCCAGTCGACGCCCTCCTTGAGCGCCGCTTCCAGATCGGCGCGGTCCTTCGTCGTCATGGAGGTGATCGGGATTTCCGTATCCGGCAGGCTCACGCCCTTGCGGTTCGAGAGTCGGCCCGCGACGTCGACGACCGCATGAGCGCGCTCGGGCGTCGTCTCGACGACATGCAGGCGCACGCGTCCGTCGTCGATGAGAATGGTGTCGCCGACTTTCAACGCCGCGAGAATCTCCGGATGCGGCAGCCGCACGCGCGTCACGTCGCCGGGCCTGGGGTCCGAATCGAAAACGAAGACATCGCCCTTGCGCAGATGGACCGAGCCTTCCTCGAAGGCGCCGATGCGCAGCTTGGGCCCCTGAAGATCGACGAGAATGCCGATGGCGCGCGACATCTCCGTCTCGATCTCGCGGATCGTGCGGACATAAGCGGCGAGCCCCGCATGGTCCGTGTGGCTCATGTTGATGCGGAACACGTCGGCGCCCGCGCGCACGAGCCCGGCGATGACCGCCTTGTCGACTGTCGCCGGTCCCAGCGTGGCGATAATCTTGACGCGCCTGAGCCTTCTCATGTCCGTTCCCAAATCCTTTGCCTGGCGCCGCTATAGCACGGCGCATGTGTCAATGCGTCGACGCGTTGGGGTCGGTAAGCTGCACCGTCCAGCTCTTTGCGTCGCGGCCCGTGTCGATCTCGAAGAACCCGGTCCTGTCATAGCCGCGCGCGAAGCAGTCGTCGCGTCCCTCGATCCTGAACTCGCGGTCGCGCGTGCACATGAAAGCCTTGCCTTTCCACTCGCCGCCGCGCTCGTCCATCGCATAGACATAGTAGAATTGCGCGGCGAGCGGCCCGCGCAGCAGCGTCTCGCAGGCCGTTGGCCGCAGGTTCCACCACCCTTCCGAGAGCCAGCTTTTTCCGTCCGTATAAGCGATGGCGACGCTCACGCGCGTGCTCGTGTTGTTGCACAGACGAAAATCGGCGCGCGCTGGCGCCGTCAGGGCCAGCCCCGTCGCAATGGCGGGAAGGAGAAGGCGTCGAATCATCGTCAGCAGCGGGAACCGGGAAGGACATTGGCCGCGGCCCCGAAGCGCCGCCGCTATGGGCAAGGCAAACCACGTGAGGCCGTGTTTGTCCACCCCGACCGCGCCGAAAGCCGACCATAAGGCCGCCCGGTTGCACTGTTTCGCCTCCGGCTCCAGTTTAAGGCAAGGAAAGCGTGTGGAGGCATGGGACATGGGCAAGCGCATCGCGATCATTCAGGGACATCCCGACCGGCGGCCGGAGCGGTTTTGTCGGGCGCTGGCGCAAGCCTATGCGGCCGGCGCCGCCCGGAGCGGCCACGAGACGCGCCTCGTCGATGTCGCGGCTCTCGACTTCCCCCTGATCCGCAGCCAGGCCGAATTCGAAAGCGGCGCGCTCCCTGAGCCGATCGCCGCGGCGCAGGAGACTTTGCGCTGGGCCGAGCATTGGGTGATCGTCTATCCGCTCTGGCTCGGGGACGCGCCGGCGCTTTTCAAAGCTTTCGCCGAGCAGACCTTCCGGCCCGGATTTGCGCTTCGCTACAGGGAAGGACGCCTGCCCGAGGGGCTTCTCAAGGGAAGATCGGCGCGCGTCATCGTGACGATGGGCATGCCTGCGCTCGTTTACCGCTTCTTCTTCCTCGCGCATGGTCTGCGCAATCTCGAGCGCAACATCCTCAAATATGCGGGCGTCTCGCCCGTGCGCGCCACGCTGATCGGGTCGATCAAGAACATGACGTCCGCGACGGCGGAAAAATGGCTTGCCGCCGTCGAAGACCTGGGAGGCCGGGCGAGCTGACGCGCCTATCCCCGCGCGCACAGCAGCGCCGCCGCGCGGGGCGCGAAATAGGTCAGCACGCCCGAGGCCCCGGCGCGTTTGAAGGCGAGAAGGCTCTCCATCATCGCGCGTTCCTCGTCGAGCCAGCCGTTGCGCGCGGCCGCCATGATCATCGCATATTCGCCGGAGACCTGATAGGCGAAGGTCGGCGCATGGAACGTCTCGGCGACGCGGCGAACGATATCGAGATAGGGCATGCCGGGCTTCACCATCACCATGTCGGCGCCCTGCTCCAGATCGAGCGCGACCTCGCGCAGCGCCTCGTCGGTGTTGGCCGGGTCCATCTGATAGGTGCGCTTGTCGCCGCGCAGCGTCTTGTTGGTGCCGATGGCGTCGCGAAACGGCCCATAGAAGGCCGAGGCGTATTTCGCCGCATAGCTCATGATCTGCACGTTCTGGAAGCCTGCGGCGTCCAGGGCCGCGCGGATCGCGCCGACGCGCCCGTCCATCATGTCGGAGGGCGCGATGATATCGGAACCGGCGCGCGCCTGTGTGATCGCCTGCTGCGTGAGAACCGCAACCGTCTCGTCATTGAGAATTTCGTCGCCCTGCAAAAGCCCGTCATGGCCGTGGCTCGTGTAAGGATCGAGCGCCACATCGGTGATGACGCCAATTTCGGGGGCCGCCGCCTTGATGGCGCGGCAGGCGCGGCAGACCAGATTTTCGGGATCGAGCGCCGCGCTCGCCGTTTCGTCGCGCAGTTTCGGATCGGTATTGGGAAAGAGCGCCACAGCCGGAACGCCGAGCGCGGCGGCCTCGGCGATCGCTTCCGTCGCCAGATCGACGGACAGGCGGAAGACGCCCGGCATGGAGCCGACGGCTTCGCGGCGTCCCTCGCCGTCGGTCAGAAACACCGGCCAGATCAGATCCGAGACGTCGAGCGCGGTCTCGCGCACCAGACGGCGAGACCAGTCGCTCTTGCGATTGCGGCGCGGACGCTGGATAAGCGTGAGCCGCGTCGATGAAGTCTCCGTGTCCGTCATTGTCGCCTCCTTTTTTCGAGGAGGCTTATCACGCGTTTATCCAGCTTTCGACTCCGGCGCGCGGCCTCGGTATAAACAGGCGTCCGCTCCGCTCGCGGAAGGAATGAGAAGATGGTCGCCGCGGGCGTATGCTCTCCCCTCGCCATGATCGCCGCAGCTATGCTGGCGAGCTTCTGCGCCATGGAACTCGCGACGCCGGCTCTCGCCCAGCCGGTCCGAAATGCGCCTGCGCGCACCGCGGCGCCATTGATGCTCGCGCAATCGGCGACGCCGCCCGCTTCCGCGACGAAGCCATCGGCCCCCGCGCAGCACGGCAAGCCGACCTCGAAAAATGCAGAGGGAGGCGTCACGAAGCCAAAAGCGCCAGGCGTGCAGAATGCGCCGGCCCAGAGTCCCGCCCTCCCGGCGCCGCCTCCGCCGGCAAGGCTCGCGCCTTTGCCGCCGGTCGATACATCGACGCCGCCGCCGCTGTTGCCGCGCGCGTCACGGGAGCGCATGCGCGCCTGCGCCGAGGAGTGGGATCAAATGAAGCGTCGCGGGATCGCCGGCCTGCCGACATGGCGCGAATTCGCGTCGCAATGCCTCACGCGCCAGACCAGCCGCGAGGAGGAACGTTCTTCGCGAAAGACCGCCCCGTAAAACAAATCCGCCCGAGGCGCGCTGGATGTGGGCTTCCTCGGGCGATCAAAACTTTTGCGCAAGGCGCATTCACGACGCGTGATCCTGTGATCACGCATGGCGAAGACGCCTCTACTCAACGCCCTCTGCCGGAGCGACCGGCGGCGCCACCTTCACCTTGCGCGGCGTGCGCTTCTTGGTCGCCGCCTTCTTCGTGGTCGCCTTTCTCGTCGTCGCCTTCTTGGTGGCGCGCTTCTTGGTCGCCGCCTTCTTCGTCGTCGCCTTCTTCACCACGCGCTTCTTGGTCGCCGCCTTCTTCACGACGCCGCGCTTCTTGGTCGCAGCCTTGCGGACGGTCTTCTTGGCGGTCGCCTTCTTCGTTGCGCGCTTCTTGGTCGCCGCCTTCTTGGTCGCGGTTTTACGCGCGCCCTTCTTCGCCGCCGCCTTCTTGGCCGGCTTACGCTTTGTTGTAGCTCTCGCCATAATAAGTCCCCTTGATCCGAATTGCCGGAACTATGGTCGACCGACAATACGCCCAACTAGCGTAACGTGGTTAATCACGGGTTCAAGTGGCGCCGCGCGACAGCCATGCCTTTCAGAGCGCGTGAAACCCTTCTGCAGCATCGTCGACAAAGAAGAAGCGCGCCCGGTCGGCCTGTCCGCATGTTTCGCCAACGCTCGCTGCGAAACCGACGCACGCTTGAAACGATTGCGGGGGCGATGCGGCGATCACCCGTGGACGCAGCCAATCCAAACCATGCCGACGCGTCTCTCCTTGGTGACGCACGCATATTTCAATATGTTGTTTTTCTTTGAAATATTGGATGGTCGTCGCTTCGAGTCACAATCCGTTTCGCACTGGCCCGATGAAGCGACGCAGGCTTCCTCGCACGCCGACCACATCATTGCCTGCATCGGCGAAGGAGGAATGACGCGCGCTTCAAACGCCGGCATGCGCGCGACTCGAGAGCACGCCTGTCGCCCGCACGGGGCTTTGAAAAAAAATTGTGCGCGACGGTCAAAAAAAGCAAAAAAATGTCGGCCGGGACGACGCGCGGGGAAAAAACCGCGCATGTCCGGGCCGACTCGATTCGGCAGGAAGCGAATGAAGGGCGTCGCTCAGACGCCCAATTTGCTCTTCAGCAGGTCGTTCACGGCCTGCGGATTTGCCTTGCCGCCCGTTTGTTTCATCACCTGGCCGACGAACCAGCCGAGCATTGTTGGCTTCGCCTTCGCCTGTTCCACCTTGTCCGGATTGGCGGCGATGACGGCGTCGACGGCGGCTTCGATGGCGCCCGTGTCGGTCACCTGCTTCATGCCGCGCTGTTCGACGATCTCCTTCGGATCGCCGCCTTCGGTCCAGACGATCTCAAACAGATCCTTGGCGATCTTGCCGGATATGACGTTCTCCGAGATGAGGTCGATGATCGCGCCGAGCGCCTGCGCCGAAACGGGCGAGCGCGTCACGTCGAGCCCTTCTTTGTTCAGTCGGCCGAAGAGTTCGTTGATGACCCAGTTTGCCGCAAGCTTCGCGTCGCGGCCCTTCGCCGTCTGCTCGAAGAAGTCGGCGCTCGCGCGCTCCATCACCAGCACGCCCGCGTCATAGGGCGGCAGGCCATATTCGGCGATGAAGCGCGCGCGCTTGGCGTCGGGCAATTCCGGCAGCTGCGCTTTCAGCGCATCGACGAAAGCCTGGTCGAACTCGAGCGGAAGAAGATCCGGATCGGGGAAATAGCGATAGTCGTGCGCCTCCTCCTTGGAGCGCATCGAGCGCGTCTCGCCCTTGCCCGGATCGAAGAGCCGCGTCTCCTGATCGATCTTGCCGCCATCTTCGAGAATGCCGATCTGGCGGCGCGCCTCGACCTCGATGGCCTGGCCGATGAAGCGGATCGAGTTCACATTCTTGATCTCGCAGCGCGTGCCGAGCGGTTCGCCCGGACGCCGCACGGAGACATTGACGTCCGCGCGTAGCGATCCCTGCTCCATGTTGCCGTCGCAGGAGCCGATGTAGCGCAGCAGCGCGCGCAGCTTGGTCACATAGGCGCGCGCCTCCTCGGCCGAACGCATGTCGGGCTTGGAGACGATTTCCATCAAGGCGACGCCGCTGCGATTGAGGTCGACATGGCTCTCGCCGGGAGAAAGATCGTGCAGGGATTTGCCGGCGTCCTGCTCGAGATGCAGACGCTCGACGCCCACCGTGATGCGCTCGGTGGGCGACACGTCGACGATGACCGCGCCCTCGCCCACGATCGGGTGCTTGAACTGCGAGATCTGATAGCCCTGCGGCAGATCGGGATAGAAATAGTTCTTCCGGTCGAAGATCGACCGCAGATTGATTTTGGCTTCCAGTCCGAGCCCCGTGCGGACCGCCTGCTTGACGCATTCCTCGTTGATGACCGGCAGCATGCCCGGCATGGCCGCGTCGACGAGCGAAACGTGATCGTTGGGCGCGCCGCCATATTCGGCTGAAGCCCCGGAGAAGAGCTTGGCGTTGCTCGTCACCTGCGCATGTATTTCCATGCCGATGACGACTTCCCAGTCGCCGGTCGCGCCTTTGATGAGCTTGGAGGGAGCCGCCTGTGTCGCCATATTTTCCTCGCTGAACCTGTGCCTTCCATATAGACCACAGCGGGCGCCAGCGGAACGGGCGACGCGCAGAGAGAGAAAGGCCAACGATGGCCGGGAACGACGAGCCGGACAACAACCGCAAGAACCGTAGGAACGGGTTGGTCGCGCGCATGCGCGCGGCGCCGCGCTATCTCAGCATCCCCATCGGAGTGGGCCTCATCCTCGGCGGCACGATCCTCGCGCCGCTGCCTGTCTTCGGCATCTGGATGGCGCCGATCGGCCTGGCGATCCTTGCGCCGCATTCTCCGGGCGCCCATCGCGCCGCGCAGCGCCTTTACTGGCAGAAACTCAAATTTCTGCGCTGGGCGATCCGACACGGATTCCTGCGCGTCAAACGGGTCGAGCGCAAGAATGACCCGGACGTTGGGGCGTGACCTGAGGCCATCGCCCTGCCACGAGTGTGCCGCTTAGTCGCCCTTTGGCGCGTGATCGCCCATGAGGCGCTCTTCGTAGTGGATCGACCATTCGATGATGTTCGTCCAGAGATTCATGGCGAGCTCGACGGATAGCCCCTCGCGCCGCGCCGCGCCGAGCACGCGCGCCAGCACTTCGTCGACACGATCCGGCACGCGGGCCGGAATGCCGAGCGCGGGCTTTACTTTTGCGGCACGCTCGATCTGACGCTGGCGCTTTGCGAGCAACGCGACGAGTTCGTCGTCGAGTTCGTCGATGATGCGGCGAACGTCGGACATTTCGTCC
This sequence comes from Methylocystis sp. IM3, assembly GCF_038070105.1. Classification (NCBI taxonomy): domain Bacteria; kingdom Pseudomonadati; phylum Pseudomonadota; class Alphaproteobacteria; order Hyphomicrobiales; family Methylocystaceae; genus Methylocystis; species Methylocystis sp. IM3. Next base: position 2,045,150 of record NZ_JBBPBZ010000002.1, read on the forward strand.
TGCATCGCCTTGAGGTCGGTGTCGGCCGCGGCCTTGTTCATCATCAGGCCTCGCGCCACCAGGGTTGGGGGAAGTCGATCTTCGGCGCCGCCTGCTCCAGCGCCGCGGCGAGCGAAAACAGCGTCTCCTCATCGAAGGGACGGCCAATGAGCTGCAAGCCGAGCGGCAGGCCATTGGCGGCGAGGCCGCCCGGCACGGCGACGCCCGGCAGACCCGCCATGTTCACTGTCACAGTGAAAACATCGTTGAGATACATTTCGACCGGATCGGTCGAGCCCTGTTCGCCTTGAGCGAAGGCGGTCGAAGGCGTCGCGGGCGTGAGCACCGCATCGACGCCGGCGGCGAAGGCCTGATCGAAATCGCGCTTGATGAGGCTACGCACCTTCTGCGCGCGCACGTAATAGGCATCGTAGTAACCCGCCGAGAGCACATAAGTGCCGATCATGATGCGTCGGCGCACTTCGGCGCCGAAACCCTCGGCGCGCGATTTCTCGTACATCTCCACAATGTCGCGGCCAGGCTCGCGCAAGCCGTAGCGGACGCCATCGTAGCGCGCGAGATTGGACGACGCCTCCGCGGGCGCGATGATGTAATAGGTCGGCAGCGCGTATTTCGTATGCGGCAGGGAAATCTCGACGATCTCCGCGCCCGCGTCCTTCAGCCAGGCGACGCCCTGATCCCACAGCGCCGCGATCTCGGCCGACATGCCGTCGAGGCGATATTCCTTCGGCACGCCGATGCGGCGCCCCTTCACCGAAGCGCCGACCGCCGCCTCGTAATCCGGCACCGGCGCATCGACGCTCGTCGTGTCTTTCGGATCGTGGCCGGCCATGGAGCGCAGCATGATGGCGGCGTCGCGCACAGTGCGCGCGATTGGTCCGGCCTGATCGAGCGACGACGCAAAGGCGACGATGCCCCAGCGCGAGCAGCGGCCGTAAGTCGGCTTGACGCCTACCGTGCCGGTGAACGCCGCCGGCTGGCGAATGGAGCCGCCCGTGTCCGTCGCCGTGGCGCCGAGACACAGATGCGCTGCGACCGCCGCCGAGGAGCCGCCCGAGGAGCCGCCCGGGACGATTTTCGCCCCGGGATCGTTCTTGCGCCGCCAGGGCGAAACGACAGGGCCAAAGGCGCTCGTTTCGTTCGACGAGCCCATTGCGAATTCGTCGAGATTGAGCTTGCCGAGCGTCACCGCGCCGTCGCGCAGCAGATTGGCGGAGACGGTCGACTCATAGGTGGGCGTGAAATTGCCGAGGATGCGGCTTGCAGCCGTCGTGCGCACGCCCTTTGAGCAATACAGATCCTTGATGCCGAGCGGCAGCCCCTCGAGCGGCCCGGCTTCGCCGCGCGAAAGCTTCGCGTCGCTCGCTTCGGCCTGCTTCAGCGCGAGTTCGGGCGTCTCGGTGATAAAGCAGTTCAGCGCGCGCGCCTGCTCCATCGCGGCAAGATGCGCCGTGGTCAGCTCGACCGCCGAGATTTTCTTCGACTTCAGCGCGTCGCGCGCGTCGGCGAGGGAGAGATGCGTCAGATCGGACATCGAGTCTCTTTATATATCGGAAGCGGGAGGCTGTGTGGCTTCGGGCGCGCGCTACTCGATCACCTTGGGAACGACGAAATAGTGATCCTCGCGCGCCGGCGCATTGGCAAGAATGTCATCGGCGATGCCTCCATCCGTCACGACGTCCGCGCGCTTCTTCATCTGCATCGGAAGAACGGAGGCGATAGGCTCCACGCCCTCGACATCGACCTCGCCGAGCGTCTCGACAAAGGAGAGAATGGCGTTGAGTTCGCCGCGCAGACGCTCGACCTCGTTCCCGTCGACGGCGATGCGCGCGAGATGGGCGATGCGGCGTACCACCGCGGAATCGACAGACATGGGAGAGCTCCGCCGGTTGAAACTGTCACGGCGCTATAGCAGCCGAAGACGGCGGGGCGCAATGCGGGCGCGCCGCCAAGGCCGCGTTTGCCCGCCCGGGGCGGTTTATCCCTGACGATGGGCATGGTAGCGCGAGGCATGACCAGCATAGACACCACGCTCGAGGATCTGGCGCGCGCGCTGCCGTCGCGCGGCCGACTCATGGGCCTCGATCTCGGAACCAAGACGATCGGCCTCGCGCTCTCCGATGTGGAGCGGCGGCTCGCCTCCCCGCTCGACACCATCCGCCGCGTCAAGTTCTCGCAGGACGCCGAGGCGCTCCTGAAGCGCGCGGCGGATTTCGAGGCTCAGGCGCTCGTCTTCGGCCTGCCGCTCAACATGGACGGCACGGAAGGTCCCCGCGCCCAGGCGACCCGCGCCTTCATGCGCAATCTGCGCAAGCTCACCCCCCTGCCCTTCGCCTTTTGGGACGAGCGTCTCTCCACGGCGGCGGTGACGCGCGAGCTCATCGCACAGGATGCGTCCCGCGCCAAACGCGCCGAGGTCGTCGACCGCATGGCCGCGGCCTATATTCTGCAAGGTGCGCTCGACCGGCTGGCAAGATTGGGAATTTAAGCGGAAAGTCAAAGACTTCCGGTGGATGCACGAGATCGCGCCGCCGGTCGCCGTTACGGCTTTCCGTACTTGACTTCCCTAGACTGTGCTCTAAGACGGTTACACCTTACGGTTGAGATCAAGCTGCGGCAGAGACAGATCGACGGAGGCAAGTTCATGGCCCGAACACCTGCCACAGGAGCCACGCCATCGCAGGCGTCTACGCCCGCGCGCCGCGCCGAGGAGGACGCCGCGGCCATGGCGAGCTATATCGCGGACATGACCGCTGAACTCGCTCAGCTCGCGGCTCGCGCGGAGCTGCAAATGGTCGCGTATTTCCTCAATCTCGCTCGGGTCGAAGCGGAAATCCGCGCCCGCGAGATGGGCGGCGCTGTCATTCTTCGCGAGAATTGAGACTAAAGCGCGCACAGGAGCGACACCGCATTGGCGCCATGCCGCTCGAGCCGGCCATCCAGATCGAGCTCCATGAGGGCGCCGTGCACGTCACGCGCGGCAAGACCCGTCAAACGGATGAGTTCATCCACCGGCACAGGCGCGGGACCGAGCAGCGCCAGGACGATCTCGCGCGCGTCTCCCGCCGGCGGGTTCTGCGATGGGGCGGCCGCTCCGGGCGATTCACGAAGCTCGTATTCCGATGCCTCCGGGGCGCTTTCCTCGAAAGCGAATTCTCCCTGCGGCGCGGAGAGATCCAGCTCGTCGAACAAGGGCTCGACCTCCTCGCCGCTCATGGCCTCGTCGAGGAGCGCGCCCGGCGTCGCGGAACGGCCCTCGGCCAGCGCGTCGATGACATCCTCCGGCCTTGCGCACAGCGTCGCTCCCTGACGGAGAAGGTCGTTCGTCCCCTCCGCGCGCGGATCGAGCGGCGAGCCGGGCACGGCGAAAACCTCCCGCCCCTGTTCATTTGCGAATCGGGCCGTGATCAGCGAGCCCGAGCGCCGCGCCGCCTCGATGACCACGGTGGCGCGACTGAGGCCGGAAATGATTCGGTTGCGGCGCGGGAAATCGCGCCCGCGCGGCTCCCACTCGATCGGCATCTCGGACACCACGAGCCCCTGCCCCGCGATATCGGCCACGAGCCGCTCGTGCTCGGCGGGATAGGGCCGAGCCTGTCCGCCGGCCAGCACGGCGATCGTTCCCGTCTCGAGACTGGCGCGGTGCACGATGGCGTCGACGCCGCGCGCAAGGCCCGACACGACGACATGATCCGCGCGGCCGAGGCTGCGGGCCATCCGTTCTGCGAAGGCGAGCCCCGCCGCCGAGGCGTTGCGCGAGCCGACGAGCGCCACGGCGCTTCGCTGCGCCACGGCGGGATCGCCGCGAAGGGACAGCACGGGCGGCGCGTCGTGAATCTGGCGCAACAGCGGTGGGTAATCGGAATCTCCGGTCGTCACGAAGCGCACGCCCATGGCGGTCGCGGCGTCGATCTCCCGCAAGACGTCGTCGCGCTCGGCGATGCGAATCGTGCGGCCGCGCAACGTTTTCCTGGCGAGTTCGGGCAGCGCCTCCAGCGCCGCGCGCGCGCCGCCGAAGCGGTTGATCAGCTCCCGGAACGTGCGCGGCCCGATGTTTTCGCTACGGATCAGGCGCAGCCAATCGACGAGCTGCTCCTCGCTCAGATGCGCGCCCGTCCCCGCGTCCTTCATGTCTTCTGACCTATGCGGCTTTCGGTCCCCGCGCGCAGCCGGGCGATGTTTTCGGCGTGTTTGCGCCACAGCAGCGCCGTCATCGCGCCGACGACGAAAGCCTCGCCGCCCTGCCCGACCGCCAGCAGCAGCAGCGGCGCCGCGACGCTCGCGACGAGCGCCGAGAGCGACGAATAGCGGGTGATCGCCGCGACAGCGAGCCAGACGGCGCAGAAGGCCAGTCCCGCCGGCCAATAGAGTCCGAAGAGACAGCCGAGAAAGGTCGCGACGCCCTTGCCGCCCCTGAACTTCAGCCAGACGGGCGCAATGTGACCGACGAAAGCGGCGAAGCCCGCGATCATCGCGCCCTCGGGCGAAAGCTTGGCGCCGATGAGCACGGCGGCCGTTCCCTTGAGCGCATCGAGCAGGAGGGTCGCGGCGGCGAGGTCCTTGCGACCGGTGCGCAGCACATTGGTCGCGCCGATGTTGCCGGAGCCGATGGAGCGGAGATCGCTCGTTCCGGCGACGCGCGTGAGCAGCAGACCGAAGGGAATCGAGCCGAGGAGATAGCCGATGGCGAGCGCGAGGGCGTCGGACAGGAAGGAGATCATGACGGTTTACGCAAGCTCTGATCTTCGAGACACGCCGGCTGAAGCGCGGCGAATGCTAGCGGAGGCTCGGCAGGTGCGCAACAAGCGCCCGGATGACGACGCCGCCGCCGCTCCTTCCTTGGCCAAGGCGTCGGGGGCAGACAAGCCTTTTTCCAAGAAACGATCATGACGCTCCCGTTTTGCGGCCGAAAGCGATAAAGGACTATCTCGATTATTCCCGGACATGGCCCATGAGCAACTCCGAGCGCAATTCCGAACGCAGACTCCGCCCGCGCGCGTTTCGCCTCGATGGCGACGAGACCGTCGCCTCGAAACCCGCGCCGGAGGTGATAGAACCAGAAGTCGATGTTTTCGCCGAAGCGGTCGAACTCGTCGAAGGCGCGCCGGGTGGCGAGGAGGCCGTCGCGGCGGCGCGGGCCAAGGGCGTTCTCGATCGCTGGTTTCTCACCCCCGGCGGTCTGTTCCTGTCCGCGCTGAGCGGCCTTCTCACTCTGGCGGTGAGCGCATGGGCATGGAATCTCGTCGAGGACCTTTTCCGGCACTCCGCTTTTCTCGGCACAATCGGACTGGCGCTCGCGATCGCCGCCGCCGCCGCGGCGCTCGTCTTCATCGCGCGTGAAATCCGCTCGATCATGCTGCAAAATCGCGTCGCCAAACTCCACGCTGCTTTGGCGGGCGCGCGCGCGGCGAACGACGCAGAAATTGCGCGCGTCCATGTGCTGGAGCTTTGCGCGCTCTATGAGCAGCGCGTCGATCTCGCGCGGCCGCGCGCGCTCATGAACGATTACGCAAAGCAGATCATCGACGGCAAGGACCTCGTCGACCTCGCCGAGCGCAATCTCGTCGCGCCGCTCGATGGGCAGGCGCGGCGCGAAATCGCGGCGGCGGCGAAGCGAGTCTCTGTCGTGACGGCCGTGAGTCCGCGCGCCGTGCTGGATGTGATCTTCGTCGGCGGACAGGCGATCGTGCTCATGCGGCGCATTGCCGAAATCTATGGCGGGCGCCCCGGCCTGCTCGGATTTTTCAAACTCGCGCGCTCCGTCGGCGCGCATCTCGCCATCACCGGCACCGTGGCGGTCGGCGATACGCTACTCCAGCAGGTGCTCGGGCACGGCATCGCCGCGCGTCTCTCGGCCAAGCTCGGCGAGGGCGTGCTCAACGGCCTGCTCACGGCGCGCGTCGGGCTCTCCGCCATGGCGGTGTGCCGCCCCACCCCTTTCGTCACGGAGAAGCAGCCCGGCGTGAAAGACGTGGCGCCCTTCCTGTTCGGCGACAAAACCAAGGCCTGACCCATTTGAAGCTCACGACCTGGAACATCAATTCCGTTCGGCTGCGCATGCCGCTCGTGGCGCATTTCCTGAAAACGACGGCGCCCGACGTTCTCTGTCTTCAGGAAACCAAATGCCGCGACGCCGAATTCCCGATGAAGGACTTTGCGGCGCTCGGCTACAAGCACGCTGAAATCAACGGACAGAAGGGCTATCACGGCGTCGCCGTCATTTCGAAGAAGCCGCTCCGGCTCATCGAGAAACGCGACTTCTGCGAGAAAGGCGACGCGCGCCATATCGCCGTCGAGGTCGAGAGCGCGGGCGGACCGATCACGCTGCATAATTTCTACGTTCCGGCGGGCGGCGACGAGCCGGATGTCGAAATCAATCCGAAATTCGCGCACAAGCTCGGTTTTCTCGACGAGATGACGAGCTGGGGCGAGAACGGCGCCGCGAAGGGGCGCGTCGCGCTCGTCGGCGATCTGAACATCGCGCCGCTCGAACATGACGTCTGGAGCCACAAGGCGCTGTTGAAAGTCGTGAGCCACACGCCGGTCGAAGTCGAGAAGCTCGACAATGTGTTTCGCGCCGGCAAATGGATCGACGCCATGCGTCATTTCGTGCCCGCGGATGAAAAGCTTTACACCTGGTGGAGCTATCGCGCGGCCGACTGGGCCGCCTCCAATCGCGGGCGCCGTCTCGACCACATTCTCGTCAGCGAGGCGCTCGGCGGCGCGCTGAAGCGGCTCGACGTGCGCACGGAAGCGCGCGGCTGGGAGCGGCCATCCGATCACGTTCCGGTAACAATCGAACTGTCAGAATGACCCTGACCGTGCGAGGAGCCGAATGATCGCTTGCGACCTCATGCAGCGCCGCTTCGTCTATGTGACGCTCGACGCCGACATTGATTACGTCGCGAAAGCCCTTGCCGAGTCCTCGCTCGGCGCCGTGCCGGTCGTCGACACGAACCTCGAGCCGATTGGCATTGTGACGCGCAGCAATCTGGAGAAGGCGCGTCCGGCTATTGCCGTCGATCTCGGACCGATCCCGCCGTTTCTGCTGCGCAACCGGCCGAAAGCGCCCTTCCTTGGCAAGAGCCGCGCGCTCAGCGAGATCATGACCGCGCCGCCGATCTTTGTTCCCTGCGACGCGCGCCTCGCCGAAGTCGAGCGGATCATGGCCGAGCACCGGCTCAAGCGCATGCCCGTCGTCGAGGGACGCAAGCTCGTCGGCCTGTTGCTGCGCCGCGCGGTGCTGGAGGCGATCGCCAGGGCGGGCGGCGACGCGACCGCCGCCGACAGGCCCACGATCACCATGCCGCAACCGGAGCCCGCGAGTTGCGACATTGTGACGGCCTCCGAGTTTCGCGAACTCGTCGCCGCGCATGAGCACGAAATCGCAAACGAGCGCATCGAGCAGCGGCGCGCCGCCGCCGCTTTGCGCGAACAGCGCATTCGCGATCTTGCGGCGCGCCGCCTCACGGACGCGCAATGGCGGGAAATGCTGTCTCAGGCGCGCGCGGCCGCGGCCGGCGGCCTCACCGAACACATTCTCATACGATTCCCGTCGCAACTTTGCGCGGATGGGGGACGGGCGATCAACGCGCCGGACAGCCGCTGGCCAGAGACGCTGCGGGGCGAGCCCAGCGACGTTTTCCGCCGCTGGCGCAACGAACTTCACCCGCGCGGATTCAAGATCGCCGCGCAAGTCATCGACTTTCCCGACGGCCTGCCCGGCGACGCGGCCCTCTTTCTCATCTGGGGCAAAGGCGGCTGATGTTACGTCTGTCGCTGGCGCAATGACGTGTCGGCCTTCAGCGCCGCGAGGGACGGATAACGCTGCACGCTCCCGGCGCTGTGCACCTCGACCGAGCCGTCGGACATCATCACATAAGTGGCGTCGCCCGCTGTGTAGCGGTCGACCTCGGCCGGCTCCGCCGCAGGCGCTTGCGGCTTGAGTTGCGGATTCAGCAAAGCGGCGAAATCGGGAGGCGACGTCTCCGTCTTGGACTCGGCGACGCGCTCATCCGTCCTTGGCTCGCTCGGCGTGGGGGCGCTGAACCTCGGCGGCGGGGTCGCCGGGCGCAGCGGCGCGGCCTCGGCCGTCGCCGGCTTGCTCTCGGACTTTGCGCTCGCCGCGCCTGACGCGGCTGGAGTCGCCGGTCTGGGGGGCGCCACTCTGGCGGGCGCCGGTTTGGCCGGCTTCGCGCCGGAAAGGTCGGCCGGGAGCGGCGGATTGGCGGACGCTCTTTCTTCCGCGAACGCCTGCCCCGCCGGGGCGCGCTGTTCCGCTACCGGCGAGGCCGCCGTCCCCGCCGACGAGGCGATGGAAGCGTGGCTCGCCGCCGCCTGCACGGGGGCCGCGGCGAGGCGCGACAGATGCGCGATCACCCGCCCGAGCGCCATCGTTACCACGCCTCCAGAGACCGCGACGGCGCCGGCGATGAACAGGCTCCAGCCGCGCTCGACGAGGATCATGTCCCAGCCCGTCCACATCGCATAGGCGCCGCCGCTCGAAAGCAGCAGGCCCGCAATGGTCACGCCCCAACCTGACAGATTGCGCTTCATGTCCCTCGGTCGCTTCACAACGCCCACTCGTTCGACGCTGCTGCGGTCCCCAGCGAGCCACCCAACGTCCGGCCTTGCATCACTCTTAGCATGACAGGCGCGCAGGCGCACAACCGACCCGGATCGCAAGTAATTCTTGCTGTTATTTGCTTGTTTTTCACGAAGTCCGGAGCAAACACCCCGAAAGGGATTTTTTCAATATATATGGTCGTTTGCGCTGCTATTTTCAATATATAGTGTCGAGCGCAGCCGTAGGCGATGATCGATGAAGCGCGTTATGCGCGTTAAAACAATATGTTAAAATATACACAAATAATGCGTCATGATGACGCATAGTAAAAACCACACCCAATACAAAGCTCTTGTCAACGGCTGGTAGAGCGGCGGGCGGCGGCGTGGGAGCCGCCGGACCACACGGCCATAGTCATGTCTTGATGAGGAGACGAGCATGAAGGGTTTGTTTAAGCGCGGCCTGTGGGCGGCGTTTGGTCTTGTCGCCGCTTTCGGCCTTGCGCCAACAGGGGCGCAGGCGCATGGCGGCGTGAAGCTGGAGCAGGATGAATGCGTGCTGCGCATCGGCCCCAGCACGATGCATTTCATCGGCTATCAGCGGACGGGCGAGGAGCAGGAATTCTGTCAGGACATTGCGCAGACGGGTCCGACCGTTATCGCTCTGACCGCCGTTTCGCCGGAATTGCGCGACATGGCCATTGGCGCGCGGATCATCAAGGACACGGGCGCGCCTGTCTCAAAGGACGGTCTCGACTCGCTGACCGTCGCCTTCCATGAACCCAAGGTCTATCGCAACGGCACCATGACCTTCGAACACGACTTCAAGGACTCGGGCCGCTACGTCGCAATCGTGACGGTGCGCGACGATCTCGGCAACGAATGGGTGTCGCAGTTCCCGTTCACTGTGGGGCTCTACACCTTCTGGGGGATGCTCGAATACATCCTCTACGCCGTGGGCTTCTTCGCGCTCGTGGGCGTCATGTGGCTGGCGCTGCGCGCCAAGGCGAACAAGGCCAACAAGGCGGTCGAGACGGCGGGCGCCACGGCCTGATCCGAGAGAGAAACCGAAAAACGCTTTCATGGCCCGGCCCGCGCCGGGCCTTTTTCATTGTCGTTGGCAAGGCCCGGCCGGGCCATTTTCTGTGCCTCACCGTCGGCCGCTGGCCGTCATGCTTATTGCCGCGCAATGGCGCCGGGTCTAGTTAAACGCGGGGCCAGAGAGTCCCGTTTCTGTTCAGGAGACGATTGATGTCCTTTACGCTTGAAGATCTCCCTTACGCTTACGACGCCCTTCAGCCCTACCTGTCGCGCGAGTCCTTCGAGTATCACCACGACAAGCACCATGCGACCTATGTCACGAACGCCAATAATCTGATCAAGGGCACGGAATTCGAGGGCAAGCCGATCGAGGACGTGATCGTCGGGTCCTTCGGCAAGAACACGCCGATCTTCAACAATGTCGCCCAGCACTACAACCACCACCATTACTGGAAGTGGATGAAGCCGAATGGCGGCGGCGCGGCGCCTGCGAAAATCGAGAAGCTTCTCGTCGATTCCTTCGGCTCCTTCGACAAATTCAAGGAAGAGTTCCAGAAGGAAGGCCTCGGCCAGTTCGGCTCGGGCTGGGTGTGGCTGGAGTTCAAGGACGGCAAGGCTGCGATCCGCAAGACCCCGAATGCGGAGAACCCGCTGGTTCACGGCGCGCAGCCGCTGCTCGTGGCCGACGTGTGGGAGCACTCCTATTACATCGATTACCGCAACCGCCGCGCCGACTATCTGAAGGCGTTCCTCGAGCACATGGTCAATTGGGAGCATGTCGAGGAAATGCTGGACGCCGCCAAGTAAGGCGGGCGAATCGTCATATGCGCGCGGCGGGCCGACCTGCCGCGCGCCAAACCTTCATTTATCAGTAGCAGACCGTCCGGCGCACGCCCCCGGTCCAGACCGTGCGGCAAACCCGCCCCGGCGCCACGGGCCGGCGCACGACCGCCGCGCCACGATAGCCGGCGCATCCCGCGCGATAGGGGCCCGCCGCACAGACGACGGCGTTCGCCTCGCCCGATTCCATCGTCAGCGCCGCGGCGAAGGTGATGGCGGCGAGCCCGCCCAGCAACAAATTCTTCATTCAGATCGCTCCCTTGACTTTGGGACTGCGTCCCGCACGCCAGAGAGCTACGCCTCTGCCGGCGCTTCCACAAGCGCCTTGAGATCGGCGAGGCCCCGCTCGAACTGCGCGCCGACCATCTTGTCCATGTTCATGAAGGCGTGCATGGCCTTGCCGATGAACTCGTTCTTGCCGGACATGGTCCAGACGACTTCCGTTCTCGTCTCGCTGATGGGCTTGAGGTCGAACTGAACGTCGTGGATCGCCTTCATCGGCTTGAGGAACTGAATCTTGATGCGAATGCGCTCGTTCTGGCTGCTCTCGGCGATCTTCATCTTGCCCGCGCCGACTTTCTTGTCGCCGGACCAGGACATGATCGCGCCGGCGCCGAGCGGCGAGCCGTCATAGGTCACGACCTGCGCCGGATCGAGCTTGGACCAGGGCGACCAGCGTTCCCAATTGTGCAGATCGTTGATGAGCGGATAGATGCGTTCCGGCGGCGCATCGACGACGGCGGAACGCGCAATGCGGAACGTATCAGGCTGAAGCGAGACATAAGCGATCAGCGCGCTCAGGCCCGCGAGCACGAAAAGAAGAAAGAGAGTCATCGGACGCACCTCCGGCGCGCGGGCGTGATTCCTGCGCTTTTTCTTTATTCTAAGGTGGGGAAAGGAAGCGGGTAAAGCTTCGTGTCCCAGGCTCGGGAGGATCGTCCAGGACACGCACGGCGCCGCCGCCGCTCGAAGGCGGGCGCGGCCCCAGGCGTCGGCGCCGGCGTCAGGCGGCCGTATCCGCGCGCTCGCGGCGGATTCTCCGCCTCTCGGCGGCCACCCTGACGATCGCGAACAGGAGCCAGCCGGCAAAAAGCAGGAGGTCGATGATCACCTTGGTCAAGAAGCTGATGTTGTGCAGCAGGGCGACGCTCAACATCAGAACCAACGTGATGAGCGTGACGATTTTCATACCGGGCATGACTTCCCTCGTTCGCAACAGTCTTTGCGCCGCTACCTCAGACTAGCGCAGAACGACTGGATTTTGGCGCAGGCTTTTTCCAGCGTGAGGGCGGACGCCGCGTAAGAGACGCGGAAGTTCGGGCCTGTCCCGAAGGCCGAGCCATGCACCACGGCGACGCCCTCGGCCTCGAGAAGCTCGGTGACGAAATCCTCGTCGCTTTCGATCACCTTGCCGGCCGGCGTCTTGCGGCCAATCGCTTCGGCGCAGGAGGGGAAGACGTAAAAGGCGCCCTCGGGCGTCGGGCACTGGAGATATTTCGCCTGATTGAGCATGGAGACGACAAGGTCGCGCCGCTCCTGAAACGCCTTGCGGAAGATGGCGAGATGCTCCTGCGGCCCATCGAGAGCCTCGACGGCCGCCCATTGCGCAATCGAGCAGGCGCCGGAGGTCTGCTGGCCCTGCAGAAGGTCCATGGCCTTGATGAGATGGCTCGGCCCCGCCGCATAACCGATGCGCCAGCCTGTCATGGCGTAGGCCTTGGAGACGCCGTTCATCGTGAGCGTCCGCTCCATGAGATTGGGCTCGACCTGCGCGGGCGTCACGAATTTGAAGTCGCCGTAGACGAGATGCTCATAAATGTCGTCGGTGAGCACATGCACCTGCGGATGGCGCATCAGCACATCCGTGACCTTCTTCATCTCGTCGCGGCTATAGGCGGCGCCCGACGGATTGGACGGCGAATTCAGCACGAGCCATTTCGTCTTCGGCGTGATCGCCGCCTCGAGCGCCTCCGGCTGAAGCTTGAAGCCATCCTCCATCTTCGTATCGACGAAGACGGTCTTGCCGCCGCAAATGGCGACCATCTCGGGATAGCTCACCCAATAAGGGGCCGTGACGATGACCTCGTCGCCGTGGTTGATGGTGGCGAGAAAGGCGTTGAACAGAATGTGCTTGCCGCCGGTCGCGACGATCGTGTCCGACGCCTTGTAGTCCAGCCCGTTCTCGCGCTTGAACTTGCGCGCCACGGCCTCGCGCAGCTGCGGAATGCCGAGCACGGGCGTATAGCGCGTCTCGCCGCGGTCGATCGCCGCCTTGGCGGCGTTGCGAATATGCTCGGGCGTATCGAAGTCCGGCTCGCCGACTGAGAGGCTGATCACCTCCCTGCCCTGCGCTTTCAGATCGCGCGCCTTCTGCGTCACGGCGATCGTGGCGGAGGGCTTAACGCGCGAGAGAGCGTGGGCGAGGAAGGGGGACATCGTTCGACTTGCCTTCTTGGATTGGGGACGGCTTGGTGCGCCGCACATAAGGATTTGCAAAGATAAACGGTCGCTTGGTCCGGATCAATCGAAAAGCCGTAGCTTAAGGGGCGCGTTTGCCGTGTTGCAGCGCCGCAAACGCGTCTACCAACCAAATTAACCGAATTTTCATTGACGTTCGCCTGATATGGTCAAGATCAAGATGGCGGACCATGACTCGCGGATTACTGACTTACGCAGATATTTGGCGGCTTGGAATGATCCTCGCGGCCTCTGCGCTCTTCGGCCTCGTAGCGCCCTTCACGTCGGTGCGGATCGACTGGGAGAGCCTCCTGCCGATCTATGTGACCGGAACCGTATTGGCTGGTTTCGGGGCGGCCTATCGCCTGCGGGGTCGCGATGAAGGCATAGGCGCGGCGCTCTTCGTGGCGGCTCAGCTCATCGTTTACACAAACGTCGCGGTGCTGGACAACTATCTCGGACTGGAGCTGCGCCGGCCGCTGAACGACGCATTTCTGGCAAGCCTCGACAGCGCAATGGGCGTCGATTGGTGGGCATATGTTTCCTGGGTGAAATCGAACCCGTTCGTTGGCAGGCTGCTCACCCTGGCCTATCTCAGTTCTCTCCCCCAAGTGGCGATTGCCGTCATTGTGCTAGGCTTCTTCAGGCGCTTCGATCGGCTCGACCGCTTCACAATCGCCTTCATGGTTTCCTCGGCGCTGACGATCGCCATTTGGACGGCCTTTCCGAGTTTTGGCGCCCTGCCGTTGCGCTATGCACAGGGTTTCGCTGAGCCGGCCTTCCACCTCGCGATGACCAGGGATGAAGCCTTGACGCTCCTGTCGCTGCACGCGGGCCCGACGCCGACCCTCAATCTCGACGGACTGACGGGACTCATTGGCTGTCCGTCGTTCCATACGTCCCTCGCGATCTTATCGGTCTACGCCCTATGGGGAACGCCCTACATCGGGCCAGTCGCGGCGGTGTGGAATATGATCGTGCTGGCTTCCGTTCCGGCCGACGGGGGGCACCATTTCGTCGATATCGCCGCCGGGGTGATTGTCACCTTCACAAGCCTTGCGCTGGCCGACGCGGCCTTGCGGCGGGCGAGCAAAGCCCCTGCGCCGCGCTTTACAACCCTACGCCTCGTCCGCCACGGCCAGCACAGCGGAGACCGTTGCGCGCAAGAAAAAGCGGGAACGGGTGGCTAGCCGCGAGCCGTGTACGGTTCGGCCCTCTGGCCGCCAGCGGCCGGTCGGAACTGGCTTCCGCCCTTTACGGGAAGCTGGCGCTTGCTTCGCCAATGTCGCGCCCCTCTCCGGTCGCCCGTCTGCAACCCTGCGCCCGCGCGACTGGGCGCTCTTGCGGTCGCCTCGCTCCTCGCAGGCATGCGAGCCCAAGAAAAAAGAGCTGTTTGGCTCGCCGCTTGGACTCGAGCCGATCGGGGATGGCTCCAAATCGACCCATTTGCGTAGCCGTCGGTTAACCCTGCTTCCGAGAAAAGTTAATTTTTTATGAAAATCGGCCAGCGCCCATGCAACTTTTTCGCTTGTTGATAGTTACCCCTGCAAAGGCGAAGACCAACGAGGTCCAGCCAATCCGCTGCGGCAAGAGGGAGGCCATAAGCGGAGATAAAGGGAAAAGGGCGTTTGAGCCAAAAGGAAGACTGACAATGTCGCTCGTTGATAAGTTCGACGACCAGCTTGAACCCGGTTTCGCGCGCAGCTTCGACCGCGAGTCGGCCCGTCGTCAATTCCGTGTTTCAATACTTCTCGTGGCGGCCATGGCTTTCGCCGCCTTCGTTCTCGGCTTTGCTCTTCCCATAAACTCGGCCCAGAACACGTCACAGACCGCAGGAAATAGCCAGTTCGCGGGCCGTCTGGTCAGCGTCGACCGCTGACAGGGACGAATCCTATGAGTTCTTGCGCGCCCGACAGGCGCGCTTTTTTTTGACCCCCGCAAGAGGGCGCGGCCGAGCCGCGCCCTGCCGGATTACTTTCCGTCGGCGGGCTGTTTTTCCATGTGGTGATGGTCGTCGTGGCCGTGATGCCCTTCATGGCCGCCACTGTCCTTCGGGCCGGACGTGTCCTTGTTATGCGCCTTCTCCCAGCGCTCCTGCGCTTCGGCGTCATGGGCGTGCTTGGCGTCGGGCGCCTCGATCGCGGCGTCGATAACGACCTCGCCAGCCTTCTCGAAGACGAGAGTCATCTCGAGGCCCCAGCCCACTTCGAGATGCTTCTTGGCGTCGAGCAGCGCGACATAGACGCCGCCGGGCGCCAGCGTGACCTTGGATTTCGGCGGCAGCACAACCGGCGTCTCGAGCTCGAGATTCTTCGGGTCGCCATGGATTACGGCCTTGCCGAATTTCTCGACCTTTACCGCAACGAGCTTGTCAGGCGTGTCGCCGTTGTTGTGCAAGAAGGCGTAAAAGCTTCCGTTCTTTTCGCCATCCGCCGGCGACCTTAGCCAGGGGTGCTCGACCTTCAGCTTGCCCACATCATATTCATGCGCGAGCGCGGAGGTCGCCGGCGCAAAAACGCCTAGAGTGGCGCCAGCAAGCAAGGAGCCGCCTGACGCCAAAAGATCACGCCGCCTGATCATCATGTTTCTCTCCTTGAAATCGCCGGCTGCCGCCGGCTTTGAAAACGCCGCGCCTTTAGTGCGAGTGCAGGTTGATCTCGACGATGGGCTCCTGCGCCATCATTCCGGCCTGAGCGGCGAACTGGGTGGCGCTGCCATCGTCCTCGCCAAATTGCTTGAAGCGCGCACGTACATAACCCGACCGGTCGATCAGGAAATGGGCCTGCCCGATCTCGCTCGTGTAGGGCACGTTCGGAAAGCGGTTGATAATCGAATAGGCTTTCTCCACCGCCGCCGGATGCAGCGCCTCACGCCCCTTGGCGGCCTGAGGGCAATCGCCCGTATAGACCGTCACATGGCTCACACCGGCGGCTTTCGCCGCCTCGGCCGCCTTGAGAAGGCTCGCGTCCAGCTCCTTCTTCTCTTCGCCAGCCGCCGTGCAGCGCGCGAAGGAAAGGAGCGCCGGCTTGCCGCGCAGCTTGAAGAAGGTCGTCACCTCCTCCTTCGGATCGACGAGAGCGAAATCCGGCGCGATAAGCCACTGGATCATCGCCTGCGGCGCGATGAAGCGCGACCGGTTCGTGCTCGACAGCATCAGCAGGTAGTTGATCATGTCCCAGCGATCATCGACGTCGAGGACATGGCTGAAACTTGGCATGACCCCACTCTGGCCGCCGAAGGTCAGCCAGTGGAAAATATCGCCGATCGTATGGGTGCCGACATGGGGGGCCGTAAGATCAGCCGGCTCGATCTTCAGACCTTGAGCATTTTTTAGGTCTTTGGACATCGGGCCGTTGCCCTCGCCCATGGCGCCATGGCAGCCGACGCAGTTTTCCTGAAACGCCGCCATGCCGCGCGCGACCGACTCGGCGGTGAAATCCTGTGTCGGATCGTTGTAAGTGTCCTCGTAGGCTTCGGTCGAGAAGGACACGGCGAGACAGAACAGCGCCGCGATGGTCGCCGCCGGCGTGGCGTAAAGCCGCTTTTCGCGCGTCGCCGGCGTCCACCAGATCATGGCCGCGACAACCGTGAGCACAGCCCCTGCGATACCCCACCACCAGATCGGCGCGGGGAAAGTCGGCTTCTGGCCCCAGGTCGCGATATAGGAAAGACGGAAGGGCAGCGGCCAGTAAATATTCGTTTCGTGCGAGGCCGGCGTGATGACCGCGATATAGCCGGCGATCGCCAGCAGCCCAAGGCCGAAGAACGCCTCCAGGCTGCCGACCTTCCCTACCCAATCGACATTGAACCCGTCGCCGGCAGGGCGCCGGTGCATGTATCGTACGATGGCGAGGGCGCAGAGCAGCACCGCGCAGAGCAGGACGAGCTTCAACGTCAACAGCCGCCCGTAGGGCGTGGCGAGCATGTTCGGAACGCTGCCGACGTTTTCGTAAGCCATGGCGACGCCCGTTACGGCGACGAGCCCCACGGCGATCTTGGCCACCATCGACCAGCGTTCGGCAAGCTGCGCGGCGACTTCCGGCGGCTTCTTGTGCGCCGTGAACATCCACCAGACGAGCCCGAGAAGGCCGCCGAGCCACGTCAAGCCCGCCGCCGTATGCAGAAGGAAGCTCGCCTGCGTCCAGATCGGCAGGCCGTCATCGATTGCGTGACCAGTTACGGACACCACAGCGAGGACGCCGACGCCCGTCCAGAGGGTCACCCGATCCAGAAGACTCGAAGTAACGAAGAGCCGGGCGACCGCCAGTCCCGCGAAGGCAAAGGCGACGAGCTGTGTGAATACCCACGCCTTGCCGACGCTCGTACCGAAGGTGAACTCCCACAGGAGGTTTGCATCGATTGGCCGTTCAGCCGGAACGATCGCGCGCGCGATCAGATAAAGAAGCGCGAAACCGAGCAGCGCCCGGAAGACCGCCGCCGCGGCCACGGGGATTTTGAACCGTGCGCCATCTTCGCCGACGAGACGCGGCATGAGCAGCAGGCCGACCGCCAGCGCCGACGGGAGGCTTTCGAGGAAGCGTATGAATGCGAGAGAAAGATACATCGTTACGGTTCTCGCTCGTGACCCGTTCCGCTAGGAAGGCAGGAGGGCGTCTGATCGGATCGCACGGCGCCTTGTGGCGCAGACCGATGGCGGCGCGCGCTCCCCCTTGCGAAAGGAGCCGGCGCAATCCGCCGCCATCGAAGATCGGCCGTTTTACTTCGGATCGACTGTGAACTCGTAATTACCCTCAACCACATGGCCGTCTGTCGAGAGAACCCGGTAGCGCACGATATATTTCCCCGGCGTCAGCTCGGGCGACTCCATCGCTAGTTCGCGGGGCTTTTCGGGCGTGCCGATCGACCCCTCCCCGAGGACCTTGCCCTCGGCGTTTTCGACAGTGAGCTTGGAGTATTTCGGCTCGACGCCGCCGCCAAAGCGAAGCTTGATCGTCTTGGGCGAGGTTGCGACGTGATCTTTCGAAGAAGGCGTCGCTTCCACCAGGAACGAATGCGCAAGAACCGGCGTCGCCGCGACGAGCGCGGCGAACAGGCCTCCCGCGAGAAAGCGCGAAACGCGGCGCGAGACGGTGACCATTCCTTTCATGACATTTCCCCCGAGGCGCCCGGCCTCACTTGATGGTGTCGTTTCGGGTTTGAGATGCGTTCGCCTGTCCGCCGCTTCAAGATGCGGCCGTTTCGGTCGGCTCTTTCTCTTTCTTCTTCGAAGACGGATGGGTGTGTTTCCAATAGACGAACACCATGCCCGCGATCAGCACCGTCCCGGCAATCTGCGGCACCCAGGCCCAGAGTGTCTCGCCAACCATGAATTTGAACTGCTCGGTTTCCTGCTGACCATTCTCCCGCGTCAGCGTGACGAGGCCGATGTAGTGACCGTTGCTCTTGAAATCATGCTCGAGACTGAATGTGCCCTTCGTATATTTCTTCGCCGGCAGGTGCAGTTCGGTCAGCGCCTCGAGATCGGTGTCCTTGGTGATCGGCGTCAGCGGATCACGGATCACACGCAATTCCAACGGAAGATCGCGGAACGCCGGGGTCTCGATGTCGAAGACCATGATCGTGCGGCCGCTCGCGGGAATTTCGCTGCAATATTCGCTACGCGACTTGTCAGGCTGGAACATGGTGATGTGGATCATATCGTAACCGAACATGACCATGCACATGTTGCCCATCGACATGGCTTCCGGCCCCGCGCCGCCCTCGGCCCGCGCCGGCTGGCCAACGCTGAGCGAGAGAACGGCGCCAAACATGGCGGCGGCAAGGCTACGCCAATTCATCATTTCCATCCCTCGATTTTGTTCCCCGCGCCTTTTGCCGGCGCGGTTTCTGTCCCGGACGACGGATCGGGCCTCCCCGGTTGCCCGCCGACCGATCAGCGACATTCGCCGCGATACTCCCTTAGCCGAAGCTTCTTCCTTGAGCGAGGGCTTAATACCCTTCAACCACGACCGAATTTGGCCGTTACTTTGCATCCAAAACAGGCGCTGGCGCGAGAGAAAAGCCGTAGCTCGATTTGCGTCTAAAGGACGCACCATTTGATATTGAGCAAGCCGAAACCCTTTGCTGTGAAAGGCGGTCTTGCCGGGAGAGCGAGCGACGCGCGTGGGCTCGGCAATATGTTTCTGACGACTTTTCCCGACATGCCGCCGATCAAAAGAAAACCGGCCGGATCTTTCGATCCGGCCGGCTTTTTATTCAGCGATCGCAGTTCGCTTAGGGCATGTCGCCGGCGACGAACTTCGGAATCACCGGGCCGCCGATTTCAGCCGCAAAGCGCTTGCCATCCGGCGTGAAGAAGAACAGCAGGCCGCCGATCTGGCTGTCGGTGTCGTAAGCCAGGTCAGACAGACGCTCGATGTCCCAACGCGCGTCCTGGATCTTCACAACGATCTCCTTCGACTCGCCGGGCGCGATCGTGTCGTCGTTCGACAGGCCGCGGTCAGCAAGCAGGTAGTCCGGGAAGTCAGGCTTCGAGGTGAACACCGACGGGTTCAGGAAGCGCAGGCCAGCGGCGGTATATTCGCCGAGGCGCACCGGCTGAGACGTGCCGTTCTTCACCTTCACGTTGATCGTCAGCTCACGGCCCGGAACCTTGTAGACGCCGCCGTTCAGCTCGGTCGTCACCTGCTCCTTGCCGACGCCAGCCGTGCCTTCCGTCTCGATCGGCGTCAGAGGCTTCTGCAAGCCGGCCTGAAGCGGGATCGTGCGCGGGAAGGTCGAGTTCGTCACGGCGTAGCCGACGATGGTCGCCAGGATCGTCAGAGCGAGAACAATCGCGCCAATGCGACGGTCGTCATCGCCGATCACGTCATCCGGACGGCCTTCCGCGACCTTGATGTAGGACGCGATGATGCCCTTGCGGATGAACCAGAACAGGATCCAGGCGGCGCCAACCGCCATCCACGGCAGATGCCACGCATAAACGCGGCTGATGCCGTAGTGCTCGAGGTCAACGGTCGAACCGTCGAGGAGCGTCACCGGGTCGGTGAAGTCCTTCATGTCGCCCTTGATCTCAATCCACTGGCCGGGTCCGATGATCGGGCCGCCGCCTTCAACGTTGATCTGGGCATGGACGTGCCAACGGCCAGCGCGACGGCCGCGCAGGTTGATCGAGAAGGCATAGTCCTTGCCGATCTCGAGCGAAACCGAACGCGGAGCGAACTGCTCGCCGATGAACTGCGCCGTGCGAACCAGAACCGGGCCGGGCTCGCCGGCGTTCAGGAACGAAACGCGCGGGTTGGCGACCGCCTGCGGCCACGCCGAGAAGACGTGAACCTTGCCCGACAGAACCATGTCCTCGTTGACGTTGACCGTCGTCTTCGACCACGCAACGTCATACCAGTTCAGCGTGCGCATGCGAAGGAACGCCTGCTGCGACTTCTCGCCGTGCGCCGAAGCCGGAGCGACCGCCCCGAGCGTCGCCGCCACAGCAGCCGCCGCGCCAATGGCGGCGAGCTTGACTAGCTTTTTCATGAACAAACCTCCCAGGTTCCTCTTCCGGCCGGCGCCTCGCGCGCCAGCCGATTTTTTTCATCGCAGTCCGTCAGGCCAAATCGCCGATCCAACCCAAACAAAACTGCGTTTTTCCGTTTCGAGACAGGCCGCGACCCACAAGTAACCGCGGCCCAGCCCGCATCAGATGGTGTCGATCACCTTGGTCGTGGAATACCAGCGACCCATGAACCACCACAGGAAATACACCATCATCGAGACGAAGCCCGAGAAGAACGCCGCAACCGGCACAACGTCCTTACCGAACGTGCGCAGCGTGCCGCGCTCGACCATGCGGATGTATTCCGGCATCGACGTGCGGACGTAGTGGAGGCCGATCAGGTCAGCAAGCGTCATCAGCTGACCATGCTGCTCGGTCGCCTGGTGGAAAGCGGCAATCGCCGGCCAGTTGTTCGGATAGAACAGCAGACCCCAGCCCAGCGAACCGACAACCGCCGTGATCACATAGGAGCCCGACAGCAGCAGGATCACGTCAAGCCAGATCGCCGGAACGATCAGAGCAGACGGGAACACGAGGCTGATCGGGAAGTAGGTCCAGCCCCAGAAGTTGACGTAGCGGTTGATCCACTCGCCAATCAGGAGGCCCAGAGCCGCGAAAACAGCGCCGAACGGAAGGCGGAAGTTAACCCACCAGAACGCCTGCGACGCCGCGCAGAAGGTCACGCCCAGAATCGGCACGACCGTCGGCCACATACGACGATCCTTCCAGTCGACCCAGAAGTCCCAGTCGCCCGCCGTCAGCATGAAGTGGACGTGGTAGCCGCCCAGAACGGCGAAAAACAGCAACACAAGAAGCATCCAGTCCGTCGCCTGAACGCAACCCGCCGCCTCGGCGACGGAGTTGAACGGACCAACCGCCCCCCCGCTTTTCGATTGTGACATCACTCTTCTCCTTGGTGTTTCTCGGAAGCGTCGCATCCGAGCTTTCTTTTTGTCGCGAGATCGGAACTCGCGCCCCGAACCCGCGCCCGAACCCAATGCGCCCGTAAGCGCCCCGCGTCCGGTTTTCTCTTGCGCAACGCCTGAAAACGAAGCGCCGCGAAACCTTCCCCTTACCGACCCGGCTCAACCCCGGATCGCGACACAAGAAGCCTTCCCCCGCCGCTCAGCAGCAAGTTCAAATACCGCTCATGTCAGTGGTGTAGCGAAAATCCCGCCAGGGCAATCCGCCCGCGCCTCACCGACGCGGGCGGTCTTGGTCCCGATTACTCGGTGAGGAGGGCGACGCCTTCCTTGCCGATCAGCGCATGGATGCGCATCAGGATCTGCAGCACGACGCCGAAGACGCCCAGGGCCATCCAGCCGAAGAACACGAAGCCCCAGTGAAGCGGAGCAACGAACAGCTCTTCCATGAACCAGAAGGTGTGGCCCCACTCATTCAGGCCAACGTTCGGGATGATCATGAACGGGCCGATGGCGACGATCAGGAACGCCAGCGAGTAGCCATGAGCAAAATACGGAATGCGGGTCTTCGCATAGAAGAACGCGCCAACCGCGATCACCGAATAGATCGGATAGCTCATGTAGAACTCGATGATGTGCGACGGCGTGAAGTCCGTGTCGCGAATCACCGTCATGTGCCACGTGCCGTCCTGCTCCGTGAAGAACGAAGCGCCCCAGTAAATGGCGATGCCGTAAACGACAAGCCACTGAACCAGAACAACCAGGCGGCGCATCTCTTCACGCGGCGAAACCGCGTCAACGTTGCGGTCGCGGGTCTTCCACAGATAGCCGGCAAGGCCCAGACCGGAGACGAGCTCCAGCGGAATCTCCGTCCACAGGATCGACATCCAATACGTCTGGAACTCAGGAGCAAAAGAGTCCAGGCCAGCGCGCCAGCCGTAGATCTGCTCGTAAATGCGGACGATCAGATAGAAGATGTTCAGGACCGCAAGGCCAATCCACATGCCACGCAGATCGACTACTTGTACCTCAGCAGCTGCGCCAGCAGCTGCGCTCGTCGTCGAAGCCATATTAACTCCTCCTATGTGCTCCCAGGGATATGCGCGTGACCGGTATCGCTCCGCCTCCCAGAACGGAACTGCTTCGTCCTCGTTTGTCGTAAACGTTAGGCAGGGCCCCCGTAAGGTCGCCACACGCCATACCGCCCTTTCTTGACGCGGCCTTCGAACGAACCGTCTCCAGAAAAAATTCCCGAAAGACCGAACATTCAATCCTGCCGCTTGTTGTTATCGGACGAACACCGACGTCGCCGCCTAAACAAAGCCTCCAACCCAGCCCTCCCGGACCAAACCAGAAGACCCCGTTTAGCGTGGCCCAACCATTCCCCCTCACCAACATAATGACAATATCCCTTGGTATAGCAAAACACTGTCTATCGAATAGTAATAACAGCCCCAGTGGGTGGGCTGCATACAACCCTTATGAGCTGTCGATAGGCCAGACACAGGACCGAGCCCCTACTTCTTAAGAGAATGATTTAACTCTATTTTCATCGCGTTTGACCCAAAATGGGCGAGCGGGCGTCAAATATGTGGCGCCATCTGCCCCACCCCCGCCAACAGGACTGCGGCGATCTGTCAATTTTTCTCTTACCGTGGCGGTTTGAGGGCGCTGCGCAGATCCGTGGCGGCGGCGTCCCGGGCGGTGAGCGGCTCCAGGCCGAAACGAACTTCGATGGTGCGCAGAATCGAGGAGCCGTCATAGACGGTCGTATCGATGAAGCCCTTGCGCGCGAAGGGTGAAATGACGAGCGCCGGTATCCGCGTCCCCGGCCCGAATCGATCGATTTTTGGAGGGGAGACATGGTCCCAGAAGCCCCCATTCTCGTCGGCGACGACGACGATGAGCATGTCGGACCAGTTCGGGCTGGCTTGGAGCTGGTCGACGATGGCGCCCAGATGTGCGTCGCCGGCGTCGAAATCCGCGTAGGCCGGGTGCTCGTTATACCGGCCAACCGGCTTGTAGAAGGACACAGGCGGAAGCGTCCCCTTGCGCGCGTCTTCGATAAAATCGGCCCCGTCTTTCAGATGCTCCGCGTGCGCGGACGTTCCCGGCCCATAATTCTTGAAATAGGCGAAGGGCTGGTGATGGCTTTGGAATTTATCCGCCCCCTCATAGGGCCGGCTTCGTCCCGAGGCGACATCCGCCCAGCCGCCAGCGTACCAGGCCCAGCGAATATCCTTCTCGCTCAAACGATCGCCGATGGTTGGGGCAGTCTGGGCGGGAAGTCGGTCGCCGTCCGAGGGAACGGGCCCGAGCGGCGCGAAAGGCAGAAATGTCCCGACTGCAAAGCCGTCGGGCGTGACCTTCCCGACATTTCGCCAACGGGGAGCTCCACGGAGAGCGCTCTCGGGCGACGAGTCCGCCCGGGCGAGGCGCCCCTTGCCATCTAGTTCCGACACCAGTTCTTTCGGGGCGTCCGGATAGACGGGCGCGCAGCCGCACACCAGAAAGACGTGATTGAGCATCGAGCCGCCGAAGGCGGGATGAAAGAAGTGGTCAGCCAGGGTGAATTGCTGTGCCAGGCGCCACTGTTGAGAGCTGCGGGCGTCACGATAGCCCATGACCAGCCCGCCCGCGTTCGAGGCCTCCACGAACTGGTCCATGCGGCCGCCGTTGATCTGCTCCTGCTCGACATAAAATTGATGAACCGGATCGATCTTTTCGGGCCCCGCAAGCGCGCCCTTTAGGAGGAAGGGCGCATTGGGCGGCCGGAATTCCTGTCCCGGAATCGGGAGATAGGGCAGCGCATGGCCGTCACGGTCGATCTGCGGATGGGCGCGCGCGGCCGCCTCCAAGCCCTCAGCGCCAGGAAAGAGGCCAAAGACGTGGTCGAAACTGCGGTTCTCGGTAACGATGACGACAATGTGCCCGATCTTGGCGAAGGGGTTGGGGCCTGCTCCCGCACTGTCCTGCGCAGCCGCCGACGCGGCGCTCAAAAGGGCGGCCGCCAGAAAAATAAACCGTGTCGCTCTCATCACGTTCCCACTCGAGACTGAGGCGTGACGTTAGCAGGCGAACACTGCGACTTTACGACAGAAAAGGGGGCGAGCCCGGCGGGCCCGCCCCTTCCTTCACTTTACTGCGGCCGCGGCGTGTCCTTCGTGCGGGCCGGCAGGACCGGATAGGTCACCTTCGGCTGGTCGCCCGTCAGGGCGCCGAGGAAGGCGACGATCGCCGCGTTCTCATCCGGAGACAGCGTCGCGCCGAGCTGGTCCTTCGCCATCACGTCCACGGCTTCCTCGAGCGTCCAGACGGCGCCGCTGTGGAAATAGGGCGCGCGCAGCGCGACATTGCGCAGCGGGGCGGAGCGGAAGACGAAGGCGTCGGCGTCGTTGTTCGTGACCTTGGCGCGGCCACGATCGGCGACCGGCATGATCGTCGCGTCGGGCTTCTGCGCCACGCCGAACGGGAAATAGCCGTTGCCGCCGACGTTCACGCCGCTGTGGCAACCGGAGCAGCCCTTGTCCATGAACAGGCGCAGGCCCTTCTTCTCCGTGTCGTTCATCGCGCTGGCGTCGCCGGCGAGGAACTTGTCGAGCTTCGAATTGGGCGTGGTCAAGGTGGCTTCGAAGGCCTCGATGGCGTTGGCCATATTGTCGAAGGTGACCGGGTTGGCGTCGCTCGGGAAGGCGGCGCGGAACTCGGCGACATAGGCCGGCATGCTCTTGAGGGTCGCCTCGACCGCCGCCGGCGTGTTGTTCATTTCGACATCGGCCTGAACCGGACCCTTGGCCTGGGCCTTCAGATCGGTGGCGCGGCCGTCCCAGAACTGGGCGACGTTGAAGACGGCGTTGAGCACGGTCGGCGCGCGGCGCGGACCCTTGGCCCAACCATGGCCGATGGAGGTCGGCCCGGCGTCCACGCCGCCCGTGCCGAGGTTATGACAGCTGTTGCAGCTGATGATCTGGCTGCGGGACAGGCGCGGATCGAAGAAGAGCTTGTGGCCGAGCTCGACTTTCGTCGGCGTGATCGCATTGTTCTTGACGACCGAATTTATGCTCGCCGGATCGATCGGCTTGAAGACGGCGCTGGCGTCGGCGCGCAGGTCGCCGGCCTGAGCCAGAACGGGAAACAGCAGCATTGCGCCGGTGGCGGCGATCCGAAGTCCGGACATTTCTTCTCTCCCCTACAGCTCTCTTCTTGTAGCTGGGCGCCCCGCCGCCGGGAGGCGCCGAAGCTTGGGACCTGCGCTACCACAACCCCTCACCGGGCGGAAGCCCTCGCCCGAGGCCGCGAGGCTCCCGCGCGCTGCTGATCGCAACGGGCCGCCCGCGTGCAATTGCGCGCGGAAACGCCCGCTTAAAGAATGCCCGACATAATTGCGACGCTACAGGTTCGAACAGGGGGGAAGTGAATGTCGGCGCTCTCGAAACGGCTCCTGTCCTTCAAAAGGGACAACCGCGGCGTCGTGGGCGTCATTTTCGGACTTAGCCTGTTGCCGATGCTCGGCATGGTCGGCGCGGCGATCGACTACTCGGCCACCGCGCGCGTGAGAGCAGGCCTGCGGTCGGCCGCCGATGCGGCGGTCCTGGCGGCCGCCAGAGCCTATGTGGACGAGGCTCCCGACGACGCGACGGACACGGCGGCGGTCCTGGCGGCGAAAGCCAAGGCGAACGCAAAAGGCCAGTTACTGTTCAGCACCAACGCAACCCAGGTCATCGCGGGCGCCAGCGTCTCCATCGCCACGACCGTGAGCAACCTCACCGTGACGTCCACGGCGTATTATTCAGGCTCGTCGCCGACCTATTTCACCAAAATCCTTGGATTCCCGGACATCGACCTCTCTGGAAGCGTCAAGGCGTCCATCACGCTTCCGAGATACAGAAACGTTTATGTCGCGATCGACATCTCCCAATCCATGGGCATCGGCGCCACCGAAACCGACATGGACAAACTCGCGTCCCTAACGCCGGATAGTTGCATCTTCGGATGCCACACCGCCCGGGAAGGAGACGAGATGGCGTATTCCCAACTGGCGCGCCTCAAAAACGTAACGCTGAGGATCGACGTGGTCAAAAAAGCCACGCAGAACATGATCGCCTCCGCCAATAGCATTGCGACCGACAAGAACATCAAGTTTGCGATTTATACGATGCAATTCGATGATCTCACCCGGCTCGCGTCCCTGTCGTCCGATTACACGAACGCTTTGGCGACAGCGGCAGGCAAGATCGACCTCGGGCCTTCAGACCCGGGCGGGCCGGGCGATTCGGATCTTGCCGCCCCGCTGGCGTCTCTCACAAATATCGTGCCCGCGTCCGGAGACGGTAAGAGCGCCGCCAATCCGCAGAACTTCGTCTTCATCATGACCGACGGGGTGAGAGACGTTTACAACGCAACCGTCCCTTGGGGTCACGCCGTCTCGGCTTTCGACGACTCCTGGTGCGCCGCCTTGAAGAACAAGGGCGTCACTGTCGGCGTCATCTACACGACCTATTTCCCGATCGATCAGAGAACCGCACACGATCAAGCCTATAATGATCTGGTGAAGCCCATCATCGGCCAGGTGCAGCCCAACCTCGAAAGCTGCGCCTCGACGGGGTACTACTTCGAGGCGCAAGACGGTCCGGAGATCGAGCAAAAGGTGGCGGAATTGTTCAAGAAAGCGGTGGGCGGCACGCTCGCGCTCTCGCGCTAGGCTCGCGGGCGCGCCCGCTGGCCTCGATGCGCGGGAGGCTCACACGCCGGTCGGATAATTCGGGCTCTCGCGGGTGATCGCCACGTCGTGCACATGGCTCTCGCGCAGGCCGGCGTTGGTGATGCGCACGAATTGCGCGCGGTCCTGGAACTCGCGGATCGTGGGCGCGCCGACATAGCCCATGGCGGCGCGCAGGCCACCCGCAAGCTGGTAGAGGATGGGCGCGATGGGGCCGCGATAGGGCACCTGCCCCTCGATGCCCTCGGGCACGAGCTTGAGCTGATCCTTCACGTCGCCCTGGAAGTAGCGCGTGGCGGAGCCCGCCGTCATGGCGCCGACCGAGCCCATGCCGCGATAGGCCTTGAAGGAGCGGCCCTGATAGAGGAACACGTCGCCGGGCGCTTCCTCCGTGCCCGCGAAGAGCGAGCCGATCATCACGACTTCCGCGCCGGCCGCGACGGCCTTGGCGAGATCGCCCGAATATTTCACGCCGCCGTCGCCGATCACCGGCACGTCGGCCTTGCGGGCCTCGGCCGAGGCCTCCATGATCGCGGTGAGCTGCGGCACGCCGACGCCGGCGACGATGCGCGTCGTGCAGATGGAGCCCGGCCCGATGCCGACCTTGATCGCGTCGGCGCCCGCGTCGATCAGCGCCTTGGCGGCCTCGGCGGTGGCGATGTTGCCGGCGATGATCTGCACCTTGTTGGTCTCGCGCTTCACGCGCGCCACCTGGTCGATCACCGCCTGAGAATGGCCGTGCGCCGTGTCGATGACGATGCAGTCCACGCCCGCGTCGATGAGCTGGAGCGCGCGGTCGAAGCCGTGGTCGCCCACGGTCGAGGCGGCGGCGACGCGCAGGCGGCCCTCCGGGTCCTTGCAGGCGTTCGGGTGCTGCGTCGCCTTCTCGATGTCCTTTACCGTCACGAGGCCGACGCAGCGGTATTCCTCATCGACGACGAGCAGCTTCTCGATGCGATGCTCGTGCAGCAGGCGGCGGGCCTCCTCCTGCCCCACGCCCTCGCGGATGGTCACGAGCTTCTTGGTCATCAGCTCGGCGATGGGCTCGCGCCTGTCCTGGGCGAAGCGCACGTCGCGATTGGTGAGAATGCCGACGAGCTTGCCCTTGCCGCCGGTAGCCGAGCGCTCGACGACGGGAATGCCGGAAATGCCGTTGGCCGCCATCAGATGCAGCGCGTCGGCGAGTGTCGCGTCGGGGAAGATGGTGATCGGATCGACCACCATGCCGCTTTCGTAGCGCTTGACCTTGCGCACCTCGGCGGCCTGATCGCTGGGCGAGAGATTCTGGTGGATCACCCCGATGCCGCCCGCCTGCGCCATGGCGATGGCGAGGCGCGCTTCCGTCACCGTATCCATGGCGGCGGAGACGATCGGCAGATTGAGCGTGATCTCGCGGGTGAGGCGGGTGGAGATGTCCACGCCGGAGGGCATCACGCGGGAATGGCCGGGCCGCAGCAACACGTCGTCGAAAGTGAGGGCTTCGGTCAACGCGGCGGGCAAATGGGCCATGGGCCAACTCCTGGGTGTAAGCGGAACAACGGCGGACGCTGGCGCGCCGCCGTTCGGGGTTGGCGGGTGCTCATAGCATCATTCCGCGTAAAGGCAAATGGCCGCGCGTCCGGCGCCGGGCGCGCGAGATCGTCAAAAATCGCAGCGCCCCCCACCCCTGCCCCTCCCCGCCGCTTCGCGGAGGGAGGGAAAAAGCGGCGTCATCCGGAATAACAGGCCAGCTGACGCTCTCGGGCGCGATCGATCTCCCTCCCCCTCGCGGGGAGGGATGAAGGGTGGGAGCCGTGTCGACAAACACCTTGAGCTTGACAATAGAATCGGTCCAATTTCGCCTCCGGCTGCTGCATGGCCGCAAGAGGGGAAACGCGCGTGCCGCTGCTGCACTGGCTGCACAAGGAGAAACATGTGGTCGCGGCGGAGGGCGCCCCCTACCGGCTGCTGACGGCGGACGATTCACTCTCGGCCGGGGACCCCGAAACGCCCAACATGCTCGTGCAGGGCGACAATCTCGACGCGCTGAAGGCGCTCCTGCCCTATTACGCCGGCCAGGTGAAATGCGTCTTCATCGACCCGCCCTACAACACAAAGAGCGCCTTCGAACATTACGACGACAATCTGGAGCACAGCCAATGGCTGGCGATGATGTATCCGCGCCTCGTGCTGCTGCGCGAGTTGCTGGCCGAGGACGGCAGCATCTGGGTGACGATCGACGACAATGAGGCCCATTATCTCAAGGTGATGATGGACGAGATTTTCGGGCGGAAGAATTTTGTGGCGAATTGCGTTTGGCAGAAGAAGTACACGATTGCGAACGACGCAATTTGGCTGAGCGACAACCACGACCATCTGATGTTGTATGCAAATAACAAAATATCATGGCGGCCGAACAAACTTTCTAGAACAGAGGGATCGAACAAAGGTTACAAGAACCCGGACGAAGATCCACGCGGTCCGTGGATGTCAGATAATTACACTTGCAATAAAAACGCCCACGGGCGACGAAGTATGGCCAAAAAAAACGGGAGTTTGGCGTTATAATCGTGAAGCTCATGAAAAAAATGTGCAGAATAATCAGGTTTACTGGGGAGCGAATGGCCAAAACAAGGTTCCGCGCTTCAAAAGATTTCTGACAGAGCTTCGTTACGATGGACGAGTGCCCGAGACGATCTGGCTTTATGCAGACGTGGGCCACAACCAAGACGCCAAGCGGGAATGTTTAGTTTTTAACAACGCAGACCCTTTCAGCACCCCCAAACCCGAACGCCTGATCGAGCGCATCCTCCACATCGCCACCAACCCCGGCGACCTCGTCCTCGACTCCTTCCTCGGCTCCGGCACCACTGCCGCCGTCGCCCACAAGATGGGCCGCCGCTATATCGGCATCGAAATGGGCGCGCATGCCGTCACCCATTGCGCGCCGCGCCTGCAAAAAGTCATCGAGGGCGAACAGGGCGGCATATCGCAGGCCGTCGGCTGGCAGGGCGGCGGCGGCTTTCGCTTTTATCGTCTCGGCCCGCCGATCTTCGACGCCGAAGGCCGCATCAATCCCGACATCCGCTTCGCCCAGCTCGCCGCCCATGTCTGGTTCTGCGAAACCCGCACGGCGCTTCACGGCAAGAAGCGCGGCCCCCTGCTCGGCCGCCACAAGGGCGTCGCCTATTATCTCCTCTACAATGGCGTGCTCGGCGACAAACGCCCCGACGGCGGCAATGTGCTGACCGGCCCGGTGCTGAAAGAGCTTCCCGCCCATGACGGGCCAAAAGTCATTTACGGCGAGGCCTGCCGCATCGGCCCGGCGCGGCTGAAGCAGCTCGGCGTCGCCTTCAAGCAGACCCCCTACGACGTGACCGCGCGATGAGCGCCTTCTCCCTCAAGAACTACCAGCGCCAGAGCCTCGACGTTCTGCGCGCCTATCTCGCGCGCGCCCGCATCGTCGGCGCCGGCCCGGCCTTCGACCAGACCGAGAAGCCGGGCGTGCGGACGCCACGCCCCTATCAGCCGCTCGCGGGGCTGGAGACGGTTCCTTATGTCTGCCTGCGCCTGCCGACTGGCGGCGGCAAGACGCTGCTCTCGGCCCATGCGGTGGAGATCGCCGCCGATGAATGGCTCGAACGCGCGTTTCCGCTCGTCCTGTGGCTGACGCCGACCAACACCATCCGCGCCCAGACGCTGGAGACGCTGAAAAAACCCGGCCACGCCAATTACGAGGCGCTGAACGACGCCTTCGGCGGGCGCTTCCGCGTCTTCGACATTGCGGATTTCGCGTTGCTCACCCCAGCCGATCTCAAAGCTTACGCCTGCATTTTCGTCGGCACGACGCAGACGCTGCGGGTCAGCAACACGGAAGGCCGCAAGGTCTATGCGCACAACGAAAATCTCGAACCGCATTTTTCGGCCGTTCCCGACACGACGCCGGGACTGGAGCGCATCGAGGAGGGCGAGGACAAGGGACAAATAAAATTCTCCTTCCGCAATCTTCTGGCGCTGAACCGCCCGCTCGTCCTCGTGGACGAGGCGCACAACAACAAGTCGAAGCTCAGCGTCGAGGTGTTGCAGCGGATCAATGCCGGCTGTGTCGTCGAATTCACGGCGACGCCCGCAGCCGACAGCAACATTCTCCACAATGTCTCGGCGACGGAGCTGAAGGCGGAGGAGATGATCAAACTCCCGATCCGCCTGACCGAACACAAGAGCTGGGAGGACGCCGTCGCCAACGCCATCCGCGAGCGCAAGCGGCTCCACGCGCTCGCGGAAAAGGACGCCGATCATATCCGCCCGATCGTTCTGTTTCAGGCCGAGGACAAGGGGCAGGACGTCACCAAGGACATTCTGGTCGCGCATCTTGTCGAGCAGGAGAACATCCCGCGCGAAAAAATCGCCGTCGCAACTGGCGATCAGCGGGAACTCGACAAGGTCGATCTCTTCGCGCGTGAGTGTCCGATCGATTATGTCGTGACGGTCGAGGCGCTGAAGGAGGGATGGGACTGCTCCTTCGCCTATGTCTTCTGCTCCGTGGCGAAGGTCGAATCGCGCACCTCGGTCGAGCAGCTTCTCGGTCGCGTGCTGAGGATGCCCTATGCGAAGCGGCGCATCGAGCCCGACCTCAATCGCGCCTATGCGCATGTCTCGCGCGCCTCCTGGCCCAACGCCGTGAACGAGCTGCATGACCGGCTCGTGGACATGGGCTTCGAGCAGGCGGAGGCCGAAAGCTTCATCGAGTCGCAGCCGCCGCTCGATCTTGCCGGCGGCGCGACTGGCGGCCTCTTCGGCGCGCCGCCGCCTTCGACAGTTCTGGAAGTGAACGAAAGCCCGGCCGTTTTCGACCTGACGCCCGAGGACCGCGAGGCGGTCAAGGTGGAGAAGACCGCGACCGGCGCGCGGCTCGTGCTGCTGCGCGCGATTTCCGACGAAACCCGCGACCGGATCACGGCGGCGATCCGCTCGCCCGAGGCGCGCGCGACGGTCGAGCGCGAGACGCGCCGGCACAACAGCCAGTGGCGGGCGCGCATGACCCCGGCCGCGCGCGGCGAAATCTTTCGTCTCCCGCAACTCGCTTTCATCTTTCAGGGAGAGAAGGAGCTTGCGGAGCCGGAGAGTTTTCTCGACGCCAGCAGCTGGACGCTGACGGATTATTCTTCGGCGGTTTCGCCGCAGGAGTTCAATCTTACCGAAAGCGGCGCGCAATGGGAGGTAGATCTTCGAGACGGCCATCTGACGCACAAGACGGTCGCTTTCGCTGAACAGCAAAACCTCGACTTCGTTGATACGGGATGGACTCAGGGCCAGCTTGTGCAATGGCTGGAGAAGAAGCTTCGCCAGCAGGATGTCGTTCAGCCGGTGATGCTGGAGTTCGTGCGCCGCGCGGTGGCGGATCTGATGGAGCGGCGGGCGACTCCCTTGCCCGTGCTCGCACGCTGGAAATATATCCTTGCAAGAATACTGGGCCAGAAGATCGCGACGCATCGCGACGCGGCCGGGCGATCAAATTATCAGCGGCTGCTTTTTGGCACGCAGGCCGCCGTCGAGGCGACATTCGATTACGCCTTCGATTTCACGCCCGACGGCTATGCGCCGCATTGGACCTATGAGGGCCGGCCTTACCTCTTCCAGAAGCATTTTTATCCGCTCGTCGGCGAATTGAAGAACAAGGGCGAGGAGTTCGAGTGCGCGAAGGCGCTCGACATGCATCCGAAGGTGCGGCACTGGGTGCGCAATCTGGACCGGCGCGGGTTCTGGCTGCCGCTGGCGCGCAACAGGTTCTATCCCGATTTCGTCGCGCAACTCGACGACGGCCGGCTGCTCCTCGTCGAACACAAGGGCGAGGTCTATGCGACGAATGACGACAGCAAGGAAAAAAGCAGCGTCGGCGACCTTTGGCAGGCAAAGAGCGGCGGCAAGGGACTGTTTCTCATGACGGTGATCGAAGCGGGCAGGACCGGCCTCTATGAGCAGATCGACGCTGTGATCGCGTAAGCGCGGCATGACGCGCGCAGCCTCGCCGCGTCAATTCCTCCCCTTTACGGGGAGGGTTTCCGGCAAAAAAAAATCCAAAAATCTTTTCCCCACCCCCCAAAGCCTCTCCTACCTTGGTCCCGCCTCGCCAACTTGCAGGGGCGTCGTCGGGTCGGCGGCGCCGGCGGGGTCGGTCAAGTGCGGGACGGCGACCCTCGTTCCGTGCGGGCCCCGGCGTCGCCAGCTGGGCTTCTCCATCGTGCGGAGGCTCAAAGCTGGGCGTAATGAGCCGGTCGCGAAACGGGGCGCCAGTACCGAAAGGGACAGCGCCCGCGATTGGCGGCGGCGCATGGGAGGCCCTTGCGACGCGCGCGCTTCGTCATCGGACGGGGCGCGAAAGAAGCGCCGCCGTCAGGCGGAGCGCCGGATAGGGGGAAACGCCACAGGATGGCGCAAATCCCGGCCGGAAAGGTGCGTCGCGAAGAATAGCCGCAGCCGGGACGCTCTGGTTCCGACGCGCATTTCTTTCACGCTACCGGCCGAACGGGGCCGGGGCGTCCCGGCGACCTGAACAGCCCGCGTCGAAACCGGCGGCGGGACGATGGGCGTTGGCTCGAGCCAGATCGACGCGCTCGGGCGCGATTGACCTCCCTCCCCCTCGCGGGGAGGGATAAAGGGTGGGGGCCGCGCCGCGATTACGGCGCCGCCCGCTCAGGACGCCGCCGCCCCTGCCCGCTCCGTGTCGAACTGGAGCCTCGCGAGCCGCGCATAGAGGCCGCCGGCGGCGGAGAGGCTCGCATGCGTGCCCTCCTCCACGATGCCGCCCTCGTCGAGCACGAGGATGCGGTCGGCCTCGAGCACGGTGGCGAGGCGATGGGCGATGACGATGCTGGTGCGTCCCGCCATCACGTCGTGAAGCGCCGCCTGCACGGCGGCCTCGTTCTCGGCGTCGAGCGCGGAGGTCGCTTCGTCGAGCAGCAGAACCGGCGCGTCGGCGAGGATGGCGCGCGCGATGGCGAGGCGCTGGCGCTGGCCGCCCGACAGCGTGACCCCGCGCTCGCCGAGCAGCGTGTCGTAGCCCTGCGGCAAGGTCTCGATGAACTCATGCGCCTGCGCCCGCTTCGCCGCCGCGACGATCGCCTCCCGCGTCGCGCTCTCCCGCCCATAGGCGATGTTCTCCGCGACGCTCAGGCCGAAGATCACCGGGTCCTGCGGCGCCAGCGCGATGGCCGCGCGCAGATCGAGCGGATCGAGCGCGCGCACATCGACGCCGTCGAGGGAAATCGCGCCGCTATCCACGTCGTAGAAGCGCAGCAGCAGCGAAAAGAGCGTCGACTTGCCGGCGCCGGACGGGCCGACCAGCGCGATTCGCTCGCCGGGCTCGACGACGAGCGACAGACCGTCGAGCGCCGCGCGATCGGGCGCGGTCGGATAGGCGAAGACGACATGGTCGAAGGCGATGCGTCCCCGCCAGCGCGCGGGCGGCTTCGTGGGATGCGGCGGCGCGACGATCCGCGGCTTCACGGCAAGGATTTCCGCGATGCGCGACGCGGCCCCGGCGGCGGCGACGACCTCGCTCCAGACCGACGAAAGCTCGCCGAGCGAACTCGCCCCGAGCACGGCGTAGAGCACGAACTGGGAGAGGACGCCGGCGCTCATCCGCCCCGTGAGCACGTCCTGCGCCCCGAGCCAGAGCACGGCGACGATGCTGGTGAAGACGACGAGAATCACGCCCGCCGTCACGAAGGCGCGCATCAGCGTCGCCGCCTGCGCGGCGTCGTAAGCCGTCTCGACCGCGCGGCGGAAGCGCGCGACGGTCGACGCCTGCGCGCCATTGGCCTGCATGGCGCGCACGGCGGAGAGATTCTCGCCCGCATAGGCGGCCGCCTGGGCGAGCATGTCCTGCGCATGTTTCGAGCGGCCGCGCACGCTGCGCCCCGAGGCGATCAGCGGCAGCACGATGACCGGAATCGCCGCAAGCGCGAGCCCCGCGAGCTTCGGGCTCGTCGCGAACATCATCACCACCGCGCCGACGAACATGAAGATGTTGCGCAGCGCGACGGAAGCCGAGGAGCCAAAGGCGGATTTGAGAAGCGTCGTGTCGGCGGTGAGACGCGACAGCAATTCGCCGGTCTTGGCCGTGTCGAAAAAGGCGGCGTCCAGCGCGGTGAGGTGCCTGAAGAGATCGGCGCGCAGATCGGCGACCACGCGCTCGCCGAGCGTCATGACAAAGTAATAGCGGGTGGCGGACGCCAGAGCGAGAGTCGCGGCGACCGCGATCATCGCGCCGAAATAGGCGTTCACCGCCCCCGCGCTGTCAGCCGAAAATCCATGGTCGATCATGCCGCGCACGGCGGCGGGCAGCGTCAGCGTCGCTCCCGCCGCGACAATCAGCGCCGTGAAGGCCAGCGCGATCGTGCGCTTGTAGCGCAGGGCGTAGGGCAAAAGCGGGCGCAGCGGCGCAAGCGTTGCGCCGACGCCCCGCTTCGAATCACGGACGGAGGGCGGAGTGGCGATGTCGTTGATCCTTGTCATGCCCCCGACCCTATAGCGCCCGACGTGAAGGAAGACGACTCCGAAGCCTTTCCCCTTGCCAGCCCCTTTTCAGGCGTCCGCGCCGGGGAATGTTGTGCGGTGCGGAATCAAAAAATATTTTGCCCCGACAGACGAAACCCCGGCTCATCGCGACAATAACGCCATGTTTTTCATAGAGTTATAGCGTGCGACATGTTGTCGCGGAAAAATTCGGCCATGGCTGGACAGGGGCAAAACATATGATACCTTTCCCCTGCGTCGAAATGACGCGTCCGCCAAAAGGTGGGGGGCAAAGCGCCAGAAAAACAAAAAGCAAGGCGCGGCTCTGGGAACGAAAGAGGAGTGAAGATCATGGCTGATAAAGAACTCGAAGTCACGACCAACACCTATATCTTCGCCGGCGTCGGCGCCGTTCTCCTTGGCGGCCTCGCGGCTGCTGCTCTCGGCGGCCTGCCGAACACGATCGCGGCTGGCGTCGTCGGCGCGCTCGCGGGCGGCTGCCTCGGCCTGTTCTTCTAATCGACGTATTTGGCGCAGCGCTGGTCTGGCCGCCAGCGTAACGTCAGTCGACACCAGCCAGCAATCGCGACCGCGGTTGCTGGCTGTGCTGTTTCAAAAAACACTTTCCAGATGAGCTGTTTTTCATTGAAGCGCGCTTTCCGGTCAGGAAAGCGCGTGTTTCGATCATTACAGGCTGGCCGTCGAAAGGCCGCCGGGCCACATCTCGCGCGCGCGATTCCGCAGAACATATTTCTGTATCTTGCCGGTGGAGGTCTTCGGCAGAGGCCCGAAGACGACATGGCGCGGGCATTTGAAATGGGCCAGATGCGTGCGCGACCAGGCGATGATCTCCTCCGCCGTGGCGCTCTCCCCTTCCCTCAGTTCGACGAAGGCGCAAGGAGTCTCGCCCCATTTGTCGTCCGGCGCGGCGACCACCGCGGCCGAACTCACCTTCGGATGCTTGAAGAGAATATCTTCCACTTCGATCGAAGAGATGTTCTCGCCGCCTGAAATGATGACGTCCTTTGACCGGTCCTTGAGCTGGATGTAGCCGTCGGGATGCATCACGCCGAGATCGCCGGAGTGGAACCAGCCGCCGTCGAAGGCTTTCTCCGAAGCGGCCTTGTTCTTCAGGTAGCCCTTCATGACGATGTTGCCGCGAAACATCACCTCGCCCATGGTGGCGCCGTCGCGGGGCACGGGCTGCATCGTTTCCGGATCGATGACGTCGAGGTCTTCGAGCACATTGTAACGAACGCCCTGCCGGGCCTTCATCTGCGCCTGCGCCACGTCGTCGAGATCGTCCCAATGCGACTGCCATTCGTTCACGGCCGCGGGACCGTAGGTTTCGGTCAGGCCGTAAAGATGGGTGACCTCGAAACCCGCCGCCTTCATCGCAGCGAGAACCGCCTGCGGCGGCGGCGCGGCGGCCGTGAAGAACCGCACGGTCTGCTTCAACGGCTTCTTCTCGGCCTCGGTGGCGCCGAGCAGCGTGGACATGACGATGGGCGCGCCGCACAGATGCGTGACGCCATGCTCGGACATGAGCTCGTACATTTGGCCCGGGCGCACTTGCCGCAGGCAGACATGCGTGCCCGCGGCGACCGACAGGGACCAGGTGAAACACCAGCCGTTGCAATGGAACATCGGCAAGGTCCAGAGATAGACCGGGTGGCGGCCCATGTCTCCGGTGAGAATATTGCCGAGCGCAAGCAGATAGGCCCCGCGATGGTGATAGACGACGCCTTTAGGATCGCCCGTCGTGCCCGAGGTGTAATTCAGGGAGATCGCGTCCCACTCGTCGCACGGCGGACGCCAAGCATAGGCGGGGTCGCCGCCCAGGATGAAATCCTCGTAGTCGATCGAGCCGAGCCTCTCGCCAGGCCCCGCATATTCGGGGTCGTCGTAGTCGATGATGAGCGGTTTCGTCTTCGTGAGCGCCAGCGCCTCGCGCATCAATCCCGAGAATTCCCGGTCGACGATCAGCGCCCTGGCTTCCGCGTGATCCAGGGTGAAGGCGAGGATCGGCGCATCGAGGCGGGTATTGAGCG
The DNA here is from genome assembly GCF_038070105.1 of Methylocystis sp. IM3. Classification (NCBI taxonomy): domain Bacteria; kingdom Pseudomonadati; phylum Pseudomonadota; class Alphaproteobacteria; order Hyphomicrobiales; family Methylocystaceae; genus Methylocystis; species Methylocystis sp. IM3. The sequence goes on from NZ_JBBPBZ010000002.1 coordinate 2,082,755, forward strand.
TGTTCAGCACGGCCCCGACCATGGGGACGCCGTAATGGCATTCGAGCATCGCGGGCGTGTTGGCGAGCATCACGCAGACCGTGTCGCCCCGCCCGATTCCGCCCTTCTCCAGCGCGCTGGCGAGGCGCCGGCTGCGCGCATAGAAGTCACGGTAGGTGCGCCGCAGGCCGCCGTGGACGATTGCGATCCGGTCGGGAAAGACCGCCGCCGCCCGCGCCAGAAAAGTCAGCGGCGTCAAAGGCTGGAAATTGGCCGCATTGCGGTCGAGGTCGCGGTCGTAGGCGGATGCTGGCATCAAGGGAGACTCCAAAAGCGCAGGCGCGCGGGCCGTCGCTTGCAGGATATATGCAAATTTCCGCTTGTCTGCCGCCGCCTTCCGCCGTCCTTCCCCGCTATTCGCCGAAATCGACGTCCTTGAGTCGGCCGAAAACGCGCTCGGCGTCGAAATTGTCCTCGTCCTCCGCCGGAACGGCCGGCTTTGTCGGCTTGCCGAAGACATCCTCGGTCGTGGTCGGCTCGCGCAGGCTGGTGGTGACTGTGGCGGGCACCAGAGTCTGGCCGTGATCCTCGACGACCGCCGGACGGTCCTTGGCGGCGCGGTTGACCTCGAAGTCGAGATCGATCTGCGAGCAGAGGCCGAGCGTCACAGGGTCCATCGGCGTCAACGAGGCGGAGTTCCAGTGCGTCCGCTCGCGGATCGCCTTGAGGGTCGCCTTGGTGGTGCCAACGAGCCGCATAATTTGCGCGTCCTTGAGCTCGGGATGGTTGCGCACGAGCCACAGAATGGCGTTCGGCCGGTCCTGGCGCCGCGAGAGCGGCGTATAGCGCGGACCGCGCGTCTTCTTGACCTCCGGCACAACGACCTTGGAAACCGAAAGCCTCAGCTGATGCCTGGCGTCGCGTTCGCCACGGGCGATTTCCTCGCGGGTCAACTGACCCGAAGTGATCGGATCGTGACCGCGAATGCCAGCGGCCACCTCGCCATCGGCGATGCCCTTCACCTCGAGAGGGTGCAATTTGCAGAATTCAGCGATTTGGTCGAAGGTCAGGGAGGTGTTTTCGACGAGCCAGACTGCCGTCGCCTTCGGCATCAAGGGGGCGTTGCTCATCTTGCTGAATCTCCTTGGGTGCGGGCATGGCGGGAGCGTCCGGCGCCGCGCCTTGCCGGCGCCGGCGCCCCCATTAGGCTCGACCGTCCATGATGGGAATGTCGTGTATATAGCCGTTCAGCGCCCAATTCGCAATGATTTGATGCGCCGCGCGTATGAACGCCCGCCCCTGCCTTCCCCGCTCCCGTTATGAGTCGCCGCCCCGCGCATGGGCGGGACGCAGCCTCTGCGAATGCTCGGGCAAAAGCTCCCTCAGGGCAACGCCAAGCGCCGGACCGTATTTGTGAAAAACCAGTCCAAAGGCGATCAGCGCCACGCCGACGCCCGAGAGCGCGAAGGGAAAAAGGATCGAATCCTTGAAGACTTCGCTCGAGAGATAGCCCAGATACATGGTGACGCCGACGGCGCCGAAGACGGCATAGGCGCGCCGCATCAGGAAAATCGAAAGAAAGACGAGCCCAATGTTCACGAGGCAATAGAGCGCCTTCCCCAGTTCGCTCCCGCTGTGCTGCATCGTCAGCCCGCCCCAGAAGGCCATGAGCCCGCCGAGGTGGAGCCAGAAGGCGAAATCGCCGTTCTTCCATTTCCTGAGGTCGATCAGCCAGGCGAGCGCGATGACGACGAGCCCGTAATACATGCTGACGGTCGCGCGCTGATCGAAGGTGAAGTCATCGACGCCCATGAGCCAGGGCGTCAGGTCCATCGACAGGAACCACAGGCAGAACGCGATGATCATGGTGAGGAAGGGGAAAGGAAAGACCATGAGCGCCAGCGAAGCGGCGGCGATCGTCCCGAGCTCCATCGGCAGCCAGCTCGACTTGATCCAGATGTAGAAGTCGCGATAGCCGCCGGGCGCGTCGATTGGGCTGTGACCCAAGAGCGATTGCAGGCTGTAAATGGCCAGCGGCGCCATGCCGACCGCGCAGGTGACGAGCAGGCCGCCGGGCGTGCGCAGGCCGCGACGCCATAGCACGGCGCCGGCGGCCAGAAACACGGCGGCGTAGATGGCGGCCGTGGCCAGTAGCGCGCCATCGCCCCAGAGTCCGAAAGCCATGGTCGAGAACATGCCCATCGCGCCGAGCACGATGAGCGCGCCCGCGTACCAGAGCATGTGAACGAAATCATAGCGCGGCGCCGCCCCGGCCGGCGGCGCCGTCGCAAGGCGGGCGGCGAGAAAGCGCGTCAGGCGCTCGAAGGTTTCGGCGTCGATGACGCCAGCGTCGCGGGCGGCCGCGAGGTCGTCGATGGGTGAGCGTGCCGACATGTCCTGATCCTCCATGGACGGCATGTTGAGCGCGGCGGCGCAGCAATTCCTTGTGCAAACGCACATGAGGCTAATTCATCGCCCGATCATTTGACAGCAGGGTTTGCATTGCCCATTAACCCCAAACGGGCGGAGGGCCCGACGGGACAGCGCCATGCATCAGAAAGCCAAAGGGCTCACATATTCGGACGCGGGCGTCGACATCGACGCCGGCAATCGGCTCGTCAACATGATACGGCCCTTCGTGCGCGCCACCCGACGCGCTGGCGCCGATGGCGAGATCGGCGGATTTGGCGGCGTTTTCGACCTCAAGGCCGCCGGCTTCGCCGATCCGCTTCTGGTCGCCGCCAACGACGGCGTGGGCACCAAGGTCAAGATCGCGATCGAATCCGGTCTGCATGGCACCATCGGCGTCGACCTCGTCGCCATGTGCGTCAACGATCTCGTGGTGCAGGGCGCGGAGCCGCTGTTCTTTCTCGACTATTACGCGACGGGCAAGCTCGATCCCGCCGTCGCCGCGGCGGTCGTCAAGGGCATTGCTGACGGCTGCGTCATGGCGGGCTGCGCCCTGCTCGGCGGCGAGACGGCTGAGATGCCGGGCCTCTATGCGAGAAGCGATTACGATCTCGCGGGCTTCGCGGTCGGCGCGGTCGATCGCCGGGCGCTGCTGCCGCGTCCCGTATTGCCGGGCGACGTCGCCATCGGCCTGCCCTCCTCCGGCCTGCACTCCAACGGCTTCTCGCTCGTGCGCCGGGTCGTGAAGGACATGGGCCTGTCCTGGAATGCGACGGCGCCTTTCGCGCCGGAAATGACGCTCGCCCGCGCTTTGCTCGAGCCGACGCGCATCTATGTGAAGCCGGCGCTCGCCGCGCTGAAGCGCACGCCCCACATCCGCGCGCTGGCGCATGTTACCGGCGGCGGCTTTCCGGAAAATCTTCCCCGTGTCCTGCCCAAGGGCGTCGGCGTCTCGCTCGATCTCTCGGCCTTCGAGGTTCCGCGCGTTTTCAAATGGCTCGCCAAAGAGGGCGAGATCGAGGAAAGCGAGATGCTGCGCACCTTCAACTGCGGCGTCGGCATGGTGGTCTTCGCGTCGCGAGACGGCGCGGACGAAGTGGAAAAGACACTGCGCGATTCCGGCGAGAGGCCGGTGAGAATCGGCGAGGCGATCGACGCGAGCGAGGGCGCGCGCGTGATCATGAAGGGGGCCTTGGGGCTGTAAGCGACCCTGAAGGAAATCATGACCCGCCTGCGCACCGCCATCCTCGTCTCCGGCCGCGGCTCCAACATGGATGCGCTGATCGCGGCCGCGCGCGCGCCGGAGTTTCCGGCGCAAATCGCGCTCGTTCTCTCGAACCGGCCGGATGCGCCGGGGCTCGCCAAGGCGAAGGCTGCGGGCATCGCCGTGGCGGCGGTGGATCACAAGATTTACGCCGGGCGCGAGGAGTTCGAACGCTCGCTTCAGATCGTGCTCGACACCTATCGCATCGACTTCATCTGCCTTGCGGGATTCATGCGCCTGTTTACGCCCTGGTTCATCGGCCAGTGGCGCGGGCGGATGCTCAATATCCATCCTGCCCTGCTGCCGGCCTATCGTGGCCTGCACACCCATGAGCGCGCACTTGCGGATGGCGTGAAGATCCACGGCTGCACGGTGCATTTCGTCGTGCCGGAAATGGACGAAGGACCCATTGTCGCGCAGGCGGCCGTGCCGGTCCTCGACGGCGACGACGCCGGGACGCTCGGCGCGCGCGTCCTCGAGCAGGAGCATGTCATCTATCCGCTGGCGCTGCGTCTCGTCGCGTCGGGCGCGGTGCGCATCGAGGGCAACCGCGTGCTCGGCGCCCTGGCCGGAAGCGACGCCCGCCTCGTCGCGCCGCCCGAGCGCGCCGATGGTTAAAATCTACGGCTTCGGCGCAGCGCCCGGCCTGCCCGATCTCTCGCCCTTCGTCCTCAAGGCGATGACGCTCCTGAAGATGGCGGGCGTCGAGTACACGGTGGACACGACCGGGTTCCGGCGGGCGCCCAAGGGCAAGCTTCCCTATATCGACGACGAGGGCGTGATCGTCGCGGATTCGACCTTCATCCGGCTGCATCTCGAAAAGACGCGGGGCGTCGATTTCGACGCCGGGCTCTCGCCGCTCGAACGCGCGCAGGGCTGGGCGATCGAGAAGCTCTGCGAGGATCACCTGATGTGGATCGTCGCGCTGCATCGCTGGACCGATGACGCGAATTTCGCACGCGGCCTCGGCCCCGTCTTCGACAAAATGCTTCCTGCGCCGGCGCGCGCGCCGGGCAAGTGGGCGATCCGGCGGGGCATGTCGTGGCGGTTCTGGCAGCAGGGCGTCGGCCGCTACGACGCGGCGGAGCTTGCCATCCTTGGCAGCCGGGACGTGGAGGCGCTTGCGACGCTGATCGGCGGAAAGCCGTTTCTGTTCGGCGATCGCCCCTGCGCGGCCGACGCCTCTTTCTTCGCCATGCTCACGCTGCTCATGGACCCGGCGACAGAGTCCCCGACCCGCGACGTGGCGCTCTCGACGCCCACTCTCGTCGCCTATCGCGACAGGATGAGAAATCGATACTTTCCGGATGTGGCCTGACCGTAAAATGCGGCTGCGCCCGCAGTGACGAACATTGCGAGCGCAGGGAAGCAATCCAGGCCTAAGTCGATCAGCCCACGATCTCGTTGCCGGAGAAGAACTGCGCGATCTCGATCGCGGCCGTCTCGGGCGCGTCCGAGCCATGCACGGAGTTCTCGCCCACCGAGAGCGCATGCTCCTTGCGGATCGTGCCCGGCGCGGCGTTGGCGGGATTGGTCGCGCCCATCACTTCGCGATAGCGGGCGATGGCGTTCTCGCCCTGCAGCACCTGCACCACGACCGGCTCGGAGATCATGAACTCGACGAGCTCGCCGAAGAAGGGACGCTCCTTATGCACCGCGTAGAAGGTTTCGGCCTGCTCGCGGGTCATGCGGATACGCTTCTGCGCGACGATGCGAAGACCAGCGCCCTCGATGATGGCATTGACGGCGCCGGTGAGGTTGCGCTTGGTCGCGTCGGGCTTGATGATGGAAAAAGTGCGTTCGATCGCCATGAGAGCGCATCGCCTCGTGTTGTTGGAGTGCTGGAAAGGTAAGCGCCGCGCTTATACCGGCGGCGCCGCAAGGCGGCAAGCCTCGCCTTCTCCGCGCCTGCCCCACCCTCAGCGATAGGCGTCGGCGATGGCCATGAAGTCCCTGGCGGCGAGGCTCGCCCCGCCGACAAGCGCGCCGTCCACATTGCGGACGTTCATGAGGTCGCGGGCGTTCGCGGGCTTCACAGAGCCGCCGTAGAGAATGCGCACGGCGGCGCCCCGGCCCCCTCCGAGCCTCTGCTCGATCCGTTTGCGGGCGAAAGCGTGCATCTGCGCGACATCCTGGAGAGTCGGCGTCAGCCCCGTGCCGATCGCCCAGACCGGCTCATAGGCGACGACGATCGTTTCGGGAGCCTCGGCTGGCAGCGAGCCGTCGATTTGCGCGCCGACCACGTCGAGCGCGTCGCCCGCCTCCCGCTCGACGCGCGTCTCGCCCACGCAGATGATCGGCGTCAGCCCCGCGCGCAGCGCCGCCGCGGCCTTGGCCCGCACAATGCCATCGGTCTCGCCATGACCGGCGCGCCGCTCGCTATGGCCGACGATGACATAAACCGCGCCGGCGTCCTTCAGCATCTCGGCGGAAATGTCGCCCGTATGGGCGCCGCTCGCGTCGATGTGGCAATCCTGCCCGCCGAGCCGGATGCCGGCGCGCGACGCCACCTCGACGGCCATGGCGACCAGCGTCGCCGGCGGACAGACGGCGAGCTCCACAAGCGCCTTCAGCGCCGCGTCATAGGCCCCGCCCATCGCCGCGATTTCGGCGAGCGACGCGAGCAGTCCGTTCATTTTCCAGTTTCCGGCGACGAGCGGACGGCGGGTCATGCGAGCGAATCCTCCGAACCCTTTAGGTAACAGAAGATCGACGACTCGCAATGCGGCGGGCGGGCGCAGCGTCATGGACTCGTCGCAGTTGCTTCGATATATCTGGATATATGGAATCAGAAGCCGCTCTCGCCTGTCTCGCCGCGCTCTCGCAGCAGACGCGTCTCGACGCATTCCGGCAGCTCGTCCGCGCCGAGTCGACGGGGCTCCCGGCGGGAGAGCTCGCGCGCCGCCTGAATGTGCCGCAGAACACGCTTTCGGCGCATCTCAACGTGCTGTCCCACGCCAAGCTCGTATCGAGCGCGCGCAAGGGCCGCAGCATTGTCTATCGGGCGGACCTGACCCGGCTCGACGCGCTTTTGCGCTTCCTCGTCGAAGACTGCTGCGGCGGCGCCGGATGCGCCCAGATGGACGTTCTCGACATCTCCCCCTGCGAGCAAAACCGATGAAAGAGAGAATTTACAACGTCCTTTTCCTGTGCACGGGCAATAGCGCGCGCTCCATTCTCGGCGAGGGGATATTGCGGCGGGACGGCGCGGGCCGCTTCAACGCCTTCTCCGCAGGGAGCCAGCCCAAGGGCGCGGTCAACCCTTACGCGCTGACGACATTGCAAGCGTTCGGCTATCCGGACCAGGGACTTTCGTCGAAGAGTTGGGATGTCTTCTCGGGAGCCGACGCCCCCCGGATGGATTTCGTTTTCACTGTCTGCGACAATGCCGCGGGCGAAGCCTGCCCCGTCTGGCCGGGCCAGCCGATGACGGCGCATTGGGGCATCGAAGATCCGGCCGCCGGAGATGGCTCGGATATCGAGAAGCAGCGAGCTTTCGCGACGGCCTTCCGCCACATGAAAAAACGCATCGACCTGTTCCTCGCCATACCGATTGGCCGGCTGGAAAAACTCACGCTGGGCGCAAGGCTGCGCGAGATCGGCGAGATCGAAGGGACGACCCTCACGCAGGCTGGAAGGGAGTAAAGCCCATGACCATTTTCGAACGCTACCTGTCCCTGTGGGTCGCGCTCTGCATCGTGGCAGGCGTCGCTCTCGGCCATGCTTTTCCGCAAGCCTTTCATGCCGTCGCTTCGCTGGAAATCGCCAAGGTGAACATGCCCGTCGCCGCGCTGATCTGGCTCATGATCGTGCCCATGCTCATGCGGATTGATTTCGCCGCGCTGAAACAGGTGGGCCGCCACTGGCGCGGCATCGGCGTGACGCTTTTCGTCAACTGGGCCGTGAAACCCTTTTCCATGGCCCTGCTCGGCTGGATATTCGTGGGCCATCTCTTCCGGCCCTACCTCCCCGCCGACCAGATCGACTCCTACATCGCGGGTCTGATCCTTTTGGCGGCGGCTCCCTGCACGGCCATGGTCTTCGTCTGGTCCGGCCTGACGAAAGGCGAGCCGCATTTCACCTTGAGCCAGGTGGCGCTGAATGACGCCATCATGATTGTAGCCTTCGCGCCGATCGTGGGCCTGCTCCTGGGCCTTTCCGCTATCTCCGTCCCCTGGGATACGCTGGCCCTGTCGGTCGTTCTCTATATCGTCGTGCCGGTCATCGTCGCGCAGCTCGCGCGTAGGCGTCTGCTTGCGTCGGGCGGCGACGCGCGCCTCGCATGGGCGCTCGCCAGGATCGGCCCGCTTTCGCTTCTCGCGCTGCTGGCGACGCTCGTTCTGCTGTTCGGCCTTCAGGGCGAGCAGATCATCTCGCAGCCGACGATCATCGCCATGCTCGCGGTTCCGATCCTTATCCAGGTTTATTTCAACGCCGCGCTCGCCTACGGACTCAACCGTCTATCCGGCGAAGCGCATTGCGTCGCGGGCCCCTCCGCCCTGATCGGCGCGAGCAACTTCTTCGAACTCGCAGTCGCGGCCGCAATCAGCCTTTTCGGATTTGATTCCGGGGCGGCTCTCGCGACCGTCGTTGGCGTGCTGATCGAAGTGCCGGTGATGCTCAGCGTGTGCTGGATCGTCAACCGAAGCAAAGGCTGGTACGAGGCCGGCGCGTTACGAGAAACCCAAACCGCGCCGCCGACCAACCCTCAGCTTTCCGATCAGTAGCCGCAGAGGCGGTAGCCGAGGCTCGCAAGCTGCGCGCCGGAGAGCTTGAGCAGCGGCCCCGGCACCATGCCGCGCGTGGCGCGGACGTGGTTGAGGAAGATGCGGCGCAGCGGCGGCTTGTAGGCGGAGGCGAAGACGGCCGTCATCTGCGGATCGACCACGCCGCTGGTGGGGCCGCCGACCCACGGGGCGTGGAAGCCGAAGACGGCGCCGGGTGAAACGCAGGAGTGGCGCGCGCCGAGGTAAAGGGTGCAGGAGGAGTCGCACTCCACTGGCCCGATGCGCACAGGCTCACCCCGAGATTCCGCCGCGTGCAGACGGGCGACATAAGGTTCGACGCGCCCGCCGTAGTCGTGATGCACTACGTCGAAAGCACTGGCCGGCGCAGAAAAGAGTACAAACGTAATCATTCCTGCAAGACCGAAAGATCGCAGCATGGCGGTTCCTTTTTGAGGCGCTTGGCGTTGCGTTCGTCGCCGCATTTTTACTTGAAGCTCCGCGGGCCAAGCGCTCGCCCCGGAGCCGTTGCCGCCGGTCAACTCATAGTCCGTCAGCGTCAGCGTCTCGATTGTTACGCGAGCAGCGCCTGCGCGGCAAGTAGGCTATTGATTTTGAACGTAGTTTTGGCGAAATAATTTTGCACGCGGGCCTTGAAGCGGCGAGATCGTGCACATCTCCCGGCTCAAATGAGGCGCGCGAGTGGCGCGCCTCGGGCTTGAGAAGGGCCTATCCCCGCTTGCGCTTCTTCTCCAGATCCATGGTCAGCGATCTGCCGACGATATGCTCGCTGCGGCCGATGACATGCGCGCTGGCGCCGACGATCAACGGATCGGGTCCGCGCACGACGCCGTGATCCTTGTTGGGATAGTTGAGGCTGGAGAGGAAATGCTGCATGCAGTTCAGGCGCGCGCGTTTCTTGTCGTCAGACTTGATCACGACCCAGGGCGCGTCCGCCGTGTCGGTGAAGAAGAACATCGCCTCCTTCGCCTCGGTGTAGTCGTCCCATTTGTCCATTGAGGCGCGGTCGATCGGCGAGAGCTTCCACTGTTTCAGCGGATCGGTCTCGCGCGCCTTGAACCGGCGCATCTGCTCTTCGCGCGTCACCGAGAACCAGTATTTGTAGAGCCTGATCCCCGAATGGACGAACATGCGCTCGAGATCCGGGCACTGGCGCATGAAGTCGAGATATTCGTTCGGCGTGCAGAAGTTCATCACGCGCTCGACGCCGGCGCGATTGTACCAGCTACGGTCGAAGAAGACGACTTCGCCGCCCGCCGGCAAATGATGGATATATCGCTGGAAATACCATTGGCCGCGTTCGCGCTCGGTCGGCTTTTCCAGCGCCACGACGCGGGCGCCGCGCGGGTTCATGTGCTCCATGAATCGCTTGATCGTGCCGCCCTTGCCGGCGGCGTCGCGCCCCTCGAACAGCACCACGATCCGCTGGCCGGTCTCCTTGACCCAGTTCTGGGCCTTGAGCAGTTCGACCTGCAACGACGCCATATGCTCGAGATAGACCTTCTCCGAGAGCCGGGTCTTGTAGGGGAACTCGCCAGTCTCGAAGGCGTGGCGGATCGCCTCCGAATCGGCTCTCAGCCGGCGAATGTCTTCGTGCCGGGACGCCGGCTCCGCGCTAACGGCGGGCGCCGCTTCCTGCGCATCGGCCGCACGGGTCACGCCGGCCGCATAGTCCTGGAGCGCATCGGCGGCTTCGGCAATCTCGTTTTTCCTTATCTCGTCCATGTCGTTCCCACAGGCAAAGGCGGCGGCGCGGAGAGGGCGCTTCGTCGTCATCAAGACTGAGACTGACGCTCCCGGCCGAGCCTGGCAATGCCGCATATCGACGCGGAATTGCGGTTGTTCGCGCGGCTCATTGCCACAGCCCGCGCCCCTCCCTATAGTCCGCCGCCAAACCGGGGCCGCGCGCCCCCAAGAATTGGAATAAGGGAACCGGAAAAATGCTCGAGGGCCTGCGCGTCGCATCGCAGAACTGGATCGGCCGCACCATCATGGCGGTCGTCATGGGCGTCATCGTCATCAGTTTCGCGATCTGGGGCGTCGGAGACGTGTTTCGCGGCTTTACCGCGCAGCGCCTCGCCCGCGTCGGCGCCGGCGAGGTGACCGTCGACCAGTTCCGCAACGCCTTCCAGAACGATCTCCGCCGAATCCAGCAGCGGATGCGCCGCGCCGTCACCGCCGAGGAGGCGCATCGCGCCGGCATGGACCTCCAGGTGCTGGAGCGGCTTATCACGGACGTGGCTCTCGACCAGAAGGCGCGCAATCTCGGCCTCGCCTCCAGCGACGAGACGACCCAGCGCATCATCGCCAGCGAGAAGGCGTTCCAGACCAACGGCGTCTTCGATCCCGAGAAGCTCAAGGCCATCGCCCGCGACGCCGGCTTCACCGAGCGCGGACTCCTCGCCGACCAGAAGGCCGCCTATCTGCGCAAGGCTCTGACGGACATCGTCATTGCGGGCGTCGAGCCGCCGAAGCTGATGATCGAGGCCATACACCGCTTCCGCAACGAGTCGCGTTCGGTCGATTATTTCGTGCTCCCGGTCTCCGCCGCCGGCGATGCCGCGAAGCCGACCGAGGAAGAGCTCAAGAAATATTTTGAGGATCGCGAACAGACGTTCCGCGCGAAGGAATATCGCAAGCTGACCGTGCTCGAAGTCAGCCCCTCGACCGTCGCAAAGGTCGCCGACGTCTCGGACGACGACGCGCGCAAGCTCTATGACGAGGTCAAGGCGAAACGCTACGGGACGCCCGAGAAGCGCGAGGTTCGCCAGATCGTCTTCAAGACCGAGAAGGAGGCGCAGGACGCCATCGCGAAGCTCAAGGGCGGCGCCGACGTCGACGCCCTGGCCGCCGAGCTCAAGCGCAATCCGAAAGACGTGGACCTCGGCCTCGTCGAAAAGCGTGATTTCGGCGACGCCAAGGTGGGCGACGCGGTCTTCGCTTTGCCCCAGCCGGGCGTCGCCGAGCCCGTGACGACGCCCTTCGGCACGGTCGTCTCGGTGGTCAAGAAGATTTCCCCCGCGGTGACGACCAAGAGCTTCGACCAGGCCAAGACGGAGCTCAAGGCCGAGGTCGCGGCCCAGCGCGCGGGACCGGAAGTTCGCCGCCTGCATGAAGCGGTCGAGGATCAGCGCGCGGCCGGCAAGCCGCTCGCCGAAGCGGCCGCCGCCGCGGGCCTCCAGACCCGCGCCATAGACGCGGTGGACGACGCCGGACGCGGCAAGGACGGCAAGGCCATCGAGGTTCCCGCCGGCGCGGATCTGCTCAAGGCCGCCTTCGCTTCCGATGTCGGCGTCGACAACGAGACCGTCGCCACGCGCGACGGCGGTTATGTCTGGTTCGAGGTGAACGGAATAGACCCCGCCCGGCAGAAGACCTTCGAGGAAGTGAAGGACCAGGTCGCCGAGGCCATGCGCGCCGAAAACGCCCAGAAGGCGCTCTCGGCCAAGGCCGAGGAGATCGTGGGCAAGATCAAGGGCGGGCAGCCGATCGAGGACGCCGCCAAGGCCCTCAATCTCGGGGTGAAGCGCGCGACCGACGTGAAACGCGCTCAGCGCCCGGATTTCACCATCAACACGATCGTGCAGTTCTTCGACGTTGCGCCCGGCGGCGCCGGCTCCGCCACCGTGGACGAGGGCCGTCTGATCTTCGTCGTGAAGGACGCCCAGACCCCGCCCTTCGACGCCAACTCCATCGAGTCGAAGACCATCGCCGAGCAGCTCAAGCCGGCCGTCCAGAACGATCTGCTCGAGCAATATGTCGGCGGCCTCGAAAAGTCGCTCAATGTCGAGATCAACCAGAAGGCGCTCGAAGCGGCCGTCGGGGTGGGCAAGGAAGAACAGTGACCGGCGCCATATTCGAGCCCGAGTTCGGGGTCTTCGCCGCCGATTACGACGCGGGGCGTCCGAGGCTGGTCGTCACGCGCCTCGTCGGCGATCTGGAGACTCCGGTCTCCGCCTATCTGAAGCTCTCGCGCGAGCGCGCCGGCTCGAGCTTCCTCCTGGAATCGGTAGAGGGCGGCGCGGCGCGCGGCCGCTATTCGATGATCGGCCTCGATCCGGACGTGATCTTTCGCGTCATCCGCGACCGGGCGGAGATCAACCGGGACGCACTCGCCGACCGCGACGCCTTCGTGCCCTGCGGCGCGGCGCCGCTGCTGGCGCTGCGCCAGCTCATCGCCGACTCCGCCATCCCCGCTTCGACGCTGCAATTGCCGCCCATGGCGGCGGGCGTCTTCGGCTATCTCGGCTATGACATGGTGCGCCAGATGGAGCGTCTGGCGCCCGCCAAGGAGGACAGGATCGGCGTGCCCGACGCGCTGATGCTGCGCCCGACCGTGATGGTCGTCTTCGACACGGTGCGGGACGAAATTTCCATCGTCACGCCCGTGCGTCCGCACGCGGGCGTGACGGCGAAAGCGGCCTATGAGGCGGCGCTCGCCCGTCTCGACAGGGTGGTCGCCACGCTGGAGGCGCCGCTCGAACATCGCGACGCGGGCTGCGATCCGGCGCTTCTCGCGGAGGAGCCCGTCTCCAACACGCCCAAGCCCCGCTTCCTCGAAATGGTGGAGCGGGCCAAGGAATACATCCGCGCCGGCGACATTTTTCAGGTCGTGTTGTCGCAACGGTTCACGGCGCCCTTCGCCCTGCCCGCCTTCGCGCTCTATCGCGCCCTGCGTCGCGTCAATCCGGCGCCCTTCCTCTGCTTCCTCGATTTCGGGCAGTTCCAGATCGTTTGTTCGAGCCCGGAAATTCTCGTGCGCGTCGCGGAAGGCAAGGTCACGATTCGCCCTATCGCCGGCACGCGCTGGCGCAGCGAGAACAAGGCCGAGGACGAGCGTCTCGCCGCCGAACTGCTCGCGGACGAGAAGGAGCGCGCCGAGCATTTGATGCTGCTGGACCTCGGCCGCAACGACGTCGGCCGCGTCGCGCGCACCGGCACCGTGCGCGTCACCGACAGCTTCACGATCGAACGCTACAGCCACGTGATGCACATCGTCTCCAACGTCGAGGGCGAGCTGGATGGCGAGCGCTTCGACTGCATCGACGCGCTGGCCGCGGGCTTTCCCGCCGGAACGGTCTCGGGCGCGCCCAAGGTGCGGGCGATGGAGATCATCGACGAGCTCGAAACCGACAAGCGCGGCATCTACGGCGGCTGCATCGGCTATTTCGGCTCGGCCGGGCAGATGGACACCTGCATCGTGCTGCGCACGGCGATCGTCAAGGACGGCAAAATGCATGTGCAGGCGGGCGCCGGCGTAGTCTATGACAGCGAGCCGGAATATGAAAACCGCGAATGCGTGAACAAGGCGAAGGCGCTGTTCCGCGCCGCCGAGGAAGCCGTTCGCTTCGCCGCCCGCGCGCGCCGGGGACAATGACGCGGGGTTGCTGACGCGCCCCCCGAAGGACCGCTGATGGCCGATCACAGCATTTACGATGACGGCGACGATCCTTACCGGCCGATTCGCGTCGGCGATCCCGGACCTGCGGGCGATGCGGCCAAATGGGGCATGCTGCTGTCGCGCTTCATGCGGATCGTCGCGCTGTTCTGGCTCATGCAGGGCCTGATGCACTGGCGCATCGTGCTCATGGCCAAGCAGTCAATCTTCGACACAATGCCTCAGAACGCGGCTTTTGCGGTCATCTTCTTCGCCGTGCTCGATCTCGTCGCCGCTGTTGGCCTCTGGCTCGCGACGCCCTGGGGCGGCGTGCTCTGGCTGCTCATCGCCAGCGCGCAGATTTTCCTCACGCTCAGCATGCCGGGCTTTTTCGTCGGAGGTTATTGGCTGATCGGCGTCAATGCGCTTTTGATCCTCATGTATTTCGCCCTGACGTTCGAGGCCGGCCGCGATGCGGACGCGCCGCGCCTGCGCGAGCGCCGCCGTCGCCGGGAAGCGCGCGCGCGCCCTGCCCCGCGCAAGTAACTCCGGCGCGGTTATTCACGGCGCCGCGAGGAAACATTCCAGAATAAAGAAATGATCCTCAAACATCTGCGCCCGCATGGGGCCGATGTCGCGCAACGGAACCCAACGCGCGCGGGCCGCGTCGTCGCCGCCGTGGATCTTCGGCAATTCCCCTGAGGAAAAATCGAAGAAAAAGGCGTTGGTGATGGTGCGCCCGCGCAGAGATCTTTGCGGATCGTCGAACACGACGGAACCGCGCAGATGCGCAAGCAGCGTCGCATCCGGGAGCCCGATCGCCGTTTCCTCGCGAAGCTCACGAATGGCCGCGTCGCGCAGCGTTTCGTCCTGCTCCACAAAACCGCCCGGCAGCGCCCACAGCCCCCGCCCTGGATGATGCTTGCGTTCGACGAGCAGCACATGGCCCGAATGCGCGACGACGGCGTCGACCGTGACGAAGACCGGCGGAAATGGCGCGCACGACCATGCGGCGCGATCCGCCTCGGTGACGCGATATTCTTCGAGGAGACGCGCAAAGGCTTCGGTTTGTCGAAACCTCGCGATGAAGTCTGAAACGGGCGCCGGCGCATGTTCCTCGAAGAACCGCAGCGCGTCCCGAGCGTCGGAGAAAAGCGCATCCCGAAACTCTTTCGCCGCAGGCGCCTGCGGCGCATCGACGGCGATACGCGTCCATTGCGGAAAAACCTGCGCCACGTCGCGCGCACAGAACAATGCAATGGATTGCCCCTCGCCTGCGGCGCGCGCGACCTGCGTCTGCGCCTCCGCCGTCCAGCGGTGCGCATTGTAGAGATGATCACGGAGCGGCAGAATTGTTACGCGCGCGGCGTCGGCTCCGAGCGCGGCCGCGATCATCTCAGCGCGTTCCTCGAAGCTCCAGGGATGCTGCGGCGTGCGCGCCCTTTCGGAGGAGCCGATGAGCGCGAGCGCGCGCGGCGCATGGCTGAGCGCCTGCTCGAGAACGGCGCAGTGCCCGAGATGAACAGGTTCGAAGCGGGCGATGAGAACCGCGAGATCATATGTCGCCATCCTTCTTCCCTTCAAATTCCACAACTCTTAACAAAAGCCGCGGCGCCTCCCGGCGCGCCTGCGCCATTCGTTAGCAAAGCCTTCCCCGGCGCCTCTCATCAATCGGATTTGATCGAACGCCTTTCGCTTTCAATTCAACTTTCATTCACCCAAAGCCGGCAAGTCTGGGTAAACGCGGGATTCAGGCTGTTGTTTAAACTCAAGTTCATTCGTGAGGAGATAATTTGAACCTATCAAGCAAGAGATGCGCGACGCATCATAACGATGGAGAAGAGGATGAGCGCCGTGATGAAGACCCAGCCGGCCAGAAACGAAGCCGCAGCGGATCACGAGAGCGAGGTGCGCCCGGTCTATCTGGAGGCTCTGACCCTCGTCGAGCGTCTTCACCGCCGCCTCCTCGATGTCGTCAAGGACGAGTTTGACCGCCGCGACCGCACCGACGTCAACGCCGTGCAGGCGCTGCTGCTCTATAATATCGGCGACAGGGAGTTGACCGCCAGCGAACTGCGCACGCGCGGCTACTACCTGGGCTCGAACGTGTCCTATAACGTCAAGAAGCTGGTCGACATGGGCTATCTGCATCACGCCCGCTCGCGCCTCGACCGCCGCTCGGTGCGCATCAGCCTCACGCCGAAGGGCAAGGAAGTTCACGACATCGTCTCGCAGCTCTACGACAAGCACGTCGCCACGATCGAGCAGATCGGCGGCGTCTCCACCGAAGAGTTCCGCACCCTCAACCAGTCGCTCACCCGCCTCGAGCGCTTCTGGACCGACCAGATCCGTTATCGTCTCTGAAGTTACCTTTTACCTTTTCCTGTCGTAAACTTCGCCGGCGCGGCCTTTTGGCTTCGCCGGCGCCTTTGCTTTAATAAGGCTCCGCTTCAGCCGTGCTGGCGTAATGGCTCGCCACGCCCTATGTCTTGACGAATACTTTACGCTGCGGAGTTCCTGATGAGCTGGTCCTTTACGCTCGGCGCCTTCAAGGGAACGGCCGTACGAATTCACATCACTCTGCTGCTGTTCCTGGCATGGATCGGCATGGCCGCCTTTCAACGCGGCGGCGGCGAGGCGGCGGGCCAGAGCGTGCTGTTCATCTCCGCTGTTTTCCTCTGCGTGGTGTTGCACGAGTTCGGCCATATTCTGACCGCACGGCAGTTTGGAATCGTGTCCACCGAGGTGACGCTGCTGCCCATCGGCGGCGTCGCCAATATGGACTCCATGCCGCAGAAGCCCTGGCAGGAATTGCTGATCGCCATCGCCGGCCCCGCCGTCAATATCGTGATTGCGGGGGTGTTGCTCGCCGTTTCCGGCGTGTTCGATCTCGGCGAGGCGGCGCAGATCGCCAACCCTTCTGTCAGTATCTGGGAGCGGCTCGCCGCAACCAACATCTTCCTGGCCGTTTTCAACCTGATCCCCGCTTTCCCCATGGATGGCGGGCGGGTGCTGCGGGCGGCGCTCGCCATGTGGGTCGGCCAGGCCAAGGCGACCACCATCGCCGCCAATATCGGGCAGGCGTTCGCCTTCCTGCTTGGTTTCGCGGGTCTTTTCGGCAACCCGATGCTGCTCTTCATCGCGATCTTCGTCTATATCGCCGCGGCGGGCGAGGCGCAGATGACGACAATGGCGGAGGCTGCGCGCGACATTCCTGCTGTCGACGCCATGGAGACCCGCATCGCCGCCATCGGGCGGGGCGCCACCGTCAGCGAGGCCGTGGAAATCCTGCTCGCGACCTCCCAGGATGATTTTCCGCTCGTCGACGCCATCGGCCGGCCCGCCGGGCTGCTGTCCCGCGCCGAAATCGTCGAGGCCCTGCGCGCCTCCGATCCCGCCGCGCCGGTCGCCCCCTTCGCCAGCAAGGAACTCGCGACCGTCGGCGTTCATGAGAATGTCGAGGCCGCCCTGCCCTCGCTCAACGCCGGCGCGCCCGTCGGCGTGGTGGACGCCGAAGGCCGGCTCGCGGGCCTGCTGACGCGTCAGTCGCTGGGCGAGATCATGATGATCCGCGAGGCGCGGCCGGGCTGGCGCATTCCGCGCCGGCAGATGGCGTCGCGCTAGCCGTCCCGAAGCGCGGAAGGTTGCGCAACGCGGCCCCGCGGCCTATTGGATTTTCAAAGCAACGCCGCGAACGCGCCCGGAAGAAACATGTCCAATGTCACGCTGATCGACAATTACGACAGCTTCACCTTCAATCTGGTCCATTACTTCGGCCAGCTCGGGGCGAATGTCACGGTGCATCGGAACGATGCGGTTTCGGTCGCGGAGGTTCTCGCGGGCGGGCCGGACGCGATCGTTCTGTCTCCCGGTCCCTGCACGCCGCACGAGGCGGGCATCTGCATGGACCTCATCACCGCCGCCGCCGAGACCGTCCCGATCTTCGGCGTCTGCCTCGGCCACCAGTCGATCGGAGAGGTCTTCGGCGGCGAGGTCGTCCGCGCGCCCATGCCGATTCACGGCAAGATGGCCACCATCCTCCACCACGGCGACGCCGTTTTTCGCGGCATAGAAGGCCCGTTCCAGGCGACGCGCTACCACTCGCTCGTCGTCAAGCGGGAGACGCTGCCGGATTGCCTGCGCATTACCGCCGAGACGCCGGACGGGCTGATCATGGCGCTGTCGCACAACAGCCTGCCGACCCATGGCGTGCAGTTCCACCCCGAGAGCATCACCTCTCAGCACGGCCACAAGATCCTGCGCAACTTCCTCGATCTGGCGCAGGAGTGGAACGAGGCGCGGCGCGGCCGGGCGAAGGTGGCGTAAGGCCCCGCCCTCGTCCGTCCCCGCTTCGCGGGAGAGCGAACGCTCACGAACAGCAACGTCGCGGTGAAAATCCGCACCTTCTCCCGCTCCCGCGCGGCGGAGGGTTTGCGAGGGGGTAAGATGCAGGATTTCAGACCCTATATCGCCGCTCTTGCCGAAGGCGAGCCCCTCGCCCGCGAGGAAGCGCGGGCCGCCTTCGCGCTGATCCTCGAGGGCGCGGCGACGCCGGCGCAGCTCGGCGCTTTTCTGATGGGCCTGCGGATGCGCGGCGAGACGGTCGAGGAGATCATCGGCGCGGCGCAGGCCATGCGCGCCGTCATGAGCGCCGTCGAGGCGCCGCCCGGCGCGATCGACATCGTCGGCACGGGCGGCGACGGCGCCGGCACCTACAACATCTCGACCCTGGCCGCGATCATCGCCGCCGCAGCCGGGGCCGTCGTCGCCAAGCATGGCGGAAAGGCGTCGTCCTCGCGCTCCGGCGCCAGCGACGTTCTCGGCGAGCTCGGCGTCAAGGTGGGCATTGCACCCGCCGCCGCCACCGAGTGCCTGCACAGGGCGGGCCTCTGCTTCATGGCGGGGCCGACCCATCACCCCGCGCTGCGCCACGCGGGACCCGTGCGCGCGGAGCTCGGCGTGCGCACCATCTTCAACCTGTTGGGACCCTTGTGCAATCCGGCGCGGGTCGAGCGTCAGGCCCTTGGCGTCTATTCCCGCGACTGGCTGGAGCCGCTGGCCCGCGTCCTGCGGGAGCTGGGCTCGCGCCGGGTCTGGTTGCTCCACGGCTGCGACGGGCTCGACGAGGCCACCACGACCGGCGTGACTCACGTCGTGTCGCTCACGGATGGCGACATCCGCGCCTTCGACATCACGCCCGAGGACGCCGGCCTGCCCCGCGCCTCCGCGCAGGCGTTGGTCGGCGGCGATCCGGCCCACAACGCCCGGGCGCTGCGCGCCGTCCTCGCCGGCGAGAAGAACGCCTATCGCGACATCGCCGTCCTCAACGCCGCCATTGCGCTCGTCGTCGCCGAGCGCGCCGCCGATCTGCGTGAGGGCGCGGCCCTGGCCGCGACGGCGCTGGACTCGGGCGCGGCGGCGGCGACGCTCGAGGCGCTCGTCAAGCATTCGAACGCCTGAAGGGCTCTGGACGCGACTTTCTCCGGGATAGGATTGCAGGCCGCGATCGGCTATGCAGGTAATGAATCAGCGGCGGGCGCGAGCGCGCCTCCTTCAGGCCTGAACACATGACTGATATTCTCGACCGAATCGAAGCCTACAAGCGCACCGAGATTTCCGAGGCCAAGGTGCGCATGCCGCGCGCGACTCTCGAGCGCAAGGTGCGCGACCACGATCCGCCGCGCGGCTTTGTCCATGCGATCGAGGAGAAACTCAATCAGCGGCGCATCGCCCTGATCGCTGAAATCAAGAAGGCGAGCCCGTCGAAAGGCTTGATCCGCGAAGATTTCGACCCGCCGAAACTGGCGAAAGCCTATGAAAAGGCCGGCGCCGCCTGCCTCTCGGTCCTGACCGACGGCCCGTCCTTCAAGGGCAAGCTCGAAGATCTGGAGGCCGCGCGCAAGGCGACGCATCTCCCCGCGATTCGCAAGGATTTCCTCTTTGATCCCTATCAGGTCTTCGAGGCGCGCGCGTTCGGCGCCGACTGCATCCTCATCATCATGGCCGCCGTGAGCGACGAGGAGGCCAAGGCGCTAAACACCGCCGCCCATGATCTGCGGATGGACGTGCTGGTGGAAATCCACAACGAGCGCGAACTCGATCGCGCGCTCGCTCTCGAGACGCGGCTCATCGGCGTCAACAACCGCAATCTCCACGATTTCAAGGTGTCTCTCGAGGTGAGCGAGCGCCTCGCGGAAAAAATTCCCCGGGACAAGATCGTCGTCGCCGAAAGCGGCATTGCGACCCATGACGATTGCCTGCGGCTGGAGAAGTCCCACATCTTCACCTTCCTCGTCGGCGAAAGCCTGATGCGGCAGGACGATGTCGAGGCGGCGGCGCGCAAGCTGCTGAACGGCTGAGATCGGCGCGGCCGTCCCATGACCAAACTGACGCATCTCACCGCGACGGGCGACGCACATATGGTCGACGTCTCGGCCAAGGCCGACACGAAACGCGTCGCGCGGGCGCGCGGGCGCGTGGCGATGGCGCCCGAGACGCTTGCGCTCGCCCTTTCGGGACAGGCGAAGAAAGGCGACGTTTTCAGCGTCGCGCGCATCGCCGGCATCATGGCGGCCAAAAAGACGAGCGACCTCGTTCCGCTCTGCCATCCCCTGCCCCTCGCCAGCGTCTCCGTGGAGATCACGGCGGACGAAACGCTCCCCGGCCTGCAGGTGGAGGTCGAAGCGGCCGTCACCGGCAAGACCGGCGTGGAGATGGAGGCGCTCACTGCCGTCTCCGTGGCCTGCCTGACGATCTACGACATGCTGAAAGCCGCCGACCGCGCCATGCGCATCGAGGGCGTGGAGCTGGTCGAGAAACAGGGCGGCAAGAGCGGCCACTGGCGCAGAGACGACGACTGAGGCCCCTGGAGCCCCTCGCTGGTCCAGTTCAAACGGAAGACTCAATGGCGGACAACAAGCTTCTCTCGGTCGACGAGGCCCTCGCGCGCGTGCTTTCGGGCGCGGCGCGGTTGGGCGAGGAAGAGGTCGCGCTCGCCAGGGCGCGCGGGCGCAGGCTGTCGCGCGATCTCGTCGCGAAACGGACGCAGCCGCCGGTCGATGTCTCCGCCATGGACGGCTACGCCGTCCGCTCTTCCGATCTGGCGGCCGGGCCGGTGCGGGTCGTCGGCGAGAGCGCGGCCGGCCATGGCTATGACGCCGCGCTCGAGCCCGGCGAGGCCCTGCGCATCTTCACCGGCGCGCCGACGCCGGACGGCGCCGACGCCATTCTGTTGCAGGAGGACGCCGAAGTCGCGGACGGCCTCGTGACGGCGAAGGAAGCCGCGACGCCGGGTCAGCACATCCGCACGGCCGGGCTCGACTTTCGCGCGGGCGCGCCGGGGCTCTTCGCCGGCGCGAAGCTCGGCCCCGCCGAACTGGCGCTCGCCGCCGCGATGAACCATGCGGCCCTCCCCGTCGCGCGCCGCCCGCGCGTCGCGATCATCGCCTCGGGCGACGAACTCGTGCCGCCGGGCGCGGAGCCCGGCCCCGCGCAGATCATCGCCTGCAACAGTTTCGCCGTGGGCGCGATCGCCGAAGAGGCGGGCGCGGAAGTGATCGACCTCGGCATTTTCCGCGACGATCTCGACGAGCTCGAGCGGGGAATCGCGCTCGCCCGAGAGGCGCGGGCCGATGTGCTCGTGACGCTCGGCGGCGCGTCGGTCGGCGACCACGACCTGCTGCGCCCGGCGCTGGCGCGTCAGGGCATGACGCTCGATTTCTGGAAAATCGCCATGCGGCCCGGAAAGCCCCTGATCTCCGGCCGGCTCGGCGCGGCGCATATTCTGGGTCTCCCCGGAAATCCCGTGGCGTCCATCGTCTGCGCGCTCGTCTTCCTGGCGCCGCTGCTGCGCGCGCTTCAGGGCGATCCCGACGCCGCCGCCGACCGGACCGAGACGGCCGTCGCGGGCGCGGACCTTCCCGCCAACAAGGGCCGGCGCGACTACATGCGCGCGCGTCTGTCGCGCGACGCCGCCGGCCGTCTCGTGGCGACGCCGCAGCCCATGCAGGATTCCTCCCTCCTGACTGAGCTTGCGCAGTCGCAGGCGCTCCTCATCCGCGAGCCCGGCGAGCCGCCGGCGCCTGCCGGGTCGCCCTGCAGGATCATGCGCCTGCCGGGGTGATCTCGGCCCTCCCCTTTGCCGGGAGGGCCATCCGGCCGTGACTTTGGCGGCGCAAGATGGCAAAGAGGCCCGACGACGCGCTGTCCCAGAATCATTCAGAAGCGCCACGGAGCTTTCGCCGCAATGTCCGTCATCGATTCCGTCCGCAAGGTCCTCGTGCCCATCCACCCCGAGGGCTATGTCTTCATCGCGGGATTCGCCGTCGCGGCCTTCGTGCTCGACTGGGTGTCGCCGACGCTCGGCTGGATCGGCTTCATCGCCACCGCCTGGTGCGTCTATTTCTTCCGTGATCCGCCGCGCGTCACGCCGCTGAGGGAGGGGCTCGTCGTCTCTCCGGCGGATGGCGTCGTCTGCTCCATCGGCTTCTTCCTGCCGCCGCCCGAGCTCGGCATGGGCGCCGAGCCGCTCCAGCGCATCTCGGTCTTCATGAGCGTCTTCGACTGCCATGTGAACCGCATGCCCGTCACCGGCCGCGTCACGAAAATCGCCTACAAGCCCGGCCTTTTCGTCAACGCCGATCTCGACAAGGCCAGCGAGGACAATGAGCGCAACGGCCTCGTGATCGAGACGCCGCGCGGCCGCTTCGGCGTCGTGCAGATCGCGGGCCTCGTCGCGCGCCGCATCGTCTGTTTCGTGAAGGAAGGCGAGAGCCTCGGCGTCGGCGACCGCTTCGGCCTCATTCGCTTCGGTTCGCGCGTCGATGTCTACATGCCGTCATCCGCCCGCCCCATGGTGGCGGTTGGGACGCGCGCCATCGCCGGCGAGACCGTGCTTGCGGACATGACGGCGGAGACGGCGGCGCTCACTTTCAAGACCGGCTAAAGGCAAAAGAGCGATGAGCGACAATCTGCAGGGTTCCGAGCTGTCCGCTTCCGAAATGCGGCGACTGCGCTTCCGCAACATCCCGCTGCGCGTCATTCTGCCCAATCTCGTGACGCTGCTCGCGCTCTGCATGGGCCTGACCGCGATCCGCTATGCGATCGAGGAAGATTTCGTCAAAGCCGTCACCGCCATCATGGCGGCGGCCGTGCTCGACGGCCTCGACGGCCGCCTCGCGCGCGCCCTCAAGGGCACATCGCGCTTTGGCGCGGAGCTGGATTCGCTTGCGGACTTCGTGGATTTCGGCGTGGCGCCGGGCCTGCTGCTTTATTTGTGGAGCCTGCACGAGATCAAGGGACTGGGCTGGTTCGCCGTGCTCGCCTTCGCCATCGCCGGCGCGCTGCGTCTCGCCCGCTTCAATGTGATGATCGACGATCCCGGCAAGCCGGCATGGCAGGCGGAATTTTTCGTCGGCATGCCCGCCCCCGCCGGCGCCGTCACGGTGCTGCTGCCGCTCTATTTGCATTTCTCGGCGCTGGAGTTGCCCGCCTCCAAGGCGCTGACGCCCTTTTATATCGTTTATGTGCTCGCCATCGCCTTTCTCATGGCGAGCCGCATCCCGCATTTCTCCGGCAAGCGCATGGGTAGAATCCCGCGCGATCTCGTCATCCCCGTGCTCTTCGGCGTCGGCGTGACGGCGCTGCTTCTCGCTATCTATCCCATGGAAGTGCTCGCCGTGGTGAGCCTCGCCTTCCTGGCCGCGATCCCGGTGAGCGTTAAACGATACAACGCGCTGGCGAAGGCAGAGGCCGAGAAAACGCCGGGATTTGACGCGGAGGGGTAGAGAGAAGCCAAGCGGACCCCTCCCGCGCCTCCGGCGCCAGCGCGGCCCGTTGGCTATGCCGGCAGCATGATCACCTTCGTCTTGACCGGCGTTCGCGAGTAGAGGTCGATCATGTCCTGGCTGAGCAGGCCGGTGCAGCCGCTCGTGATGCCGCTCCCGATGGTCTCGGGATCGCTGGTGCTGTAGATCGTATAGACCGTGTAGACGCCGTTCTTGTAGAGATAGAGCGTGCGCGCGCCGAGCGGATTTTCGAGCCCTCCTGGCATGCCGCTGGCGTATTTGCGCGCCTCGGGCTGGCGCTGGATCATCTCCTTGGGGGGCGTCCAGGTCGGCCATTCGGCCTTGCGTCCGACATAAACCTCGCCGCTCCACAGGAACCCTGGCCGGCTGACATTCGCGCCATAGCGGGTGGCGTATCCATCGCCCTCGATGCGGTAGACGAAGTAATTGCCGGGATCGACGATGATCGTGCCGGGCGCCTCCTTGGTGTCGTAGCGCACCGTCCGGCGAAAAAATTTCGGATCGAGCTTGCCGATATCTACCGCCGGAATCGGGAATTTCTCGCTGGGCACGGCTGCGTAAAACTTCGCCGCCTCGGCGCGGCCCATGTCGTCAGACGTCACGCAACCGCCGAGTCCCAGCGCGCCGAGACTGGCGGCGGAGCCGGACAAAAACGACCGGCGATTGAGACACCCCGAACGGAGCCCTGGCAGAGCTCCCTCGCTTCTTTCGCCGGCATGGGCAATCCCATTGTCCATGATCAAATTTCTCATTTTGCTGTCGCGCGGCCAGACAAAAGTCTTGCGCAAATCCGCTGAACCTCTCTGCTAAGCTAAGATTGCCGTCACGCGGCTTAATTGGCAAGTTCGGACCTTGGCGGCCCGCGTGCCTGCCATGCGCAGAAGACGGGGACATCCAAGCGGCCGCAGCCTCGCTGCGCGCCGATTTCGACAATAAAAACAGACATTGCTGGCCAGGCCGGCGTCTGGCTCAGTTGCCGGCCACTCTGACGCCGAGAACCGACGGTATGCTTTCGGGAATGTAAACAAACGCCCGCTCGGACCGGCAATTCTGGCGATTCTGGCCGGCGACGCCCATGGAGAACGCGCGTCAGCGGCGCTCAGAATCGAATTTCGTCCACGAATACCCTCACGGCTTCGCGCCAGTCCGACGAATTGCCGCTCCCTCGCCTCACCGGCCCGCCACTGGCGGCAGGGGCGAACTCTCTACCTTCTGGCTTACGGCCGGCGGCGGCGTCTGCGGCGCGGTTGCGGCGCCCGCGTCGTCTCCGCGGAAATCCGGAATAGCCATCTGGTCGGCGTCCTGCGCGCGCGGCGCGGCGATATGGGCGCCGATCTTGCGCACCACGTCCGGCGCTTCGGCGAAGGCGCCGTGGCCGATGAAGTCCGTCGAAAAGGACGAAATGTCGTGCACGGCGACGCCGAGCCGGTCGAGTTCGGCCTTGTCCTCGGGCTTTTCGGGGTCCATGGCGCCCAGCCTCGGCCGCGCGCCGGCAATGCGCGACGAGAGCGAAAGCGCGCGGTCGTTGCTTGCGACGAAAATCGAGACATGCCCCGGATCGATCCGCCCGAGCTGCTGCCGGAAAACATTGAGGTCGATGTCCGGATTGGCGAGCATCACCTCGCCGAGGCGCCCATCGAGATCGGGGTGGCCCGAGATGGCCGCGTCGCGCAGCGTCTCCATCGTCAACCAGGCGCCCATGGAGTGGGCGAGAATATGCACGCGCCCGAGACCCGGCGTTTTCGCGAGCGAGAGCAACGCTTTTTGAAGCGCATCGCGGGAAACGGTCGCCGCCTCCTTGTCGGATTCGTAATTGAAGAGCCCGCCGCGCGAATTCCAGGTGAACAGCACGGGCACCCCGGAGAAGCCGCCGTCGGCGACAATCTGGGCGAGGCGGAAACGCGCCTCGTCGAGGCTCGTATTGAAGCCGTGTACATAGAGGAGAACATCGCGGGAACTGCCGACGCGGCCGGACACATGGGTGGCGAGCTGGCTGTAGAATTCCTCTTCGTCCATGCCGCGCTTGGAGAGGACCGAGAAGTGCCGGTTCTTGTCCGGCGCGCCGAAGCTCGGTTTCTCGATGGCGCCGGCGCTATGATTCTGCGGCACGCCGATGGCGGTAAGGGAGAAATGCGCGCGGCCGTCGTCGGCGGCCCCGTCCCCGCGCCGCGTCGAGGCGACGAAGAGCGGCACGCGGCTCGGTTCGCCCTGCGGCCCCGAGACCAAAGACACGGCGTTGTTCATGTGTCCGTCGATTGCGCGCATGCTCTCCGAGGCGCAGCCCGCAAGCAGCGTTGCGGCGAGCACGGCGGTCGACGCCAGCGAAGCCCTGATCAGCGAAACCTTGCGCAAATAACAGTTCCAGCGCGGCCGAGGAGTTTGGGGAGAAGGCGCTTCGGCCGGGACTCGTTCTTACGCGAGAAAGCGACGAAAGCGGGGCGCGCGGACCAGCCGACCAACAGGATTGTCGTCCGCCGAGGTTAACGACAAGCAAATTTGCCGCACTTGCGCCGCCGCGCCGAGGGTGCATAGTGCGCGCCAAGAACCGAACAAAAACGGGGAGAAGGCGCTCGTCGCGAGCGGCCGGAAACGCGATGCGGATCAGAATTTTGGGCTCGGGCGCCGGCGGCGGCTTCCCGCAGTGGAACTGCAATTGCGCCAATTGCCGCGCGGTGCGCGCCGGCGCGCCGGGCTTCAGCGCGCGCACCCAGTCGTCCCTCGCCGTGAGCGCGGACGGACGCAACTGGGTTTTGCTCAACGCCTCGCCCGATTTGCGCGAGCAGATCGCCGCCGCGCCCCAGCTCGCCCCCGCGGAGGGCGATCCGGTGCGCGCGAGCCCGATCAAGGCCGTCGCGCTGACCAATGGCGACGTGGACCATGTGGCGGGCCTGCTCAATCTGCGCGAGGCGCAGCCCTTCAACATCTATGCGGCCGGGCGCGTCCTGCAGGCGCTCGGCGCCAATCCGATCTTCACGATCCTGCAAACCCCGCTCGTGCCGCGCATCGAATTGCCGATGGACGAGACCATTCCTCTCAAGGGCGCGGGCGTCGATCTCGGTCTCGCCATCCGCGCTTTCCCCGTGCCGGGCAAGATCGCGCTCTATCTCGAAGACAGGAACGCGCCCAATTTCGGCACAAGCGCCGGCGACACGCTCGGACTCGAAATCATCGAGACGAAGACGGGCAAATCCTTCTTCTATGTCCCCGGCTGCGCGAAAGTGGATGCGCCTCTCGCGGCGCGTCTGAAAAATGCGGCCCTCGTCTTTTTCGACGGCACGCTCTTCCACGAGAACGAGATGATCGAGCAGGGCCTCATGGGCAAGACCGGCTCGCGCATGGGTCACATCAACATGAGCGGCGAGGACGGCTCCATGGCGGCTTTCGCGCCGCTCAACGTCGCGCGCAAGATCTACGTGCACATCAACAATTCAAATCCGGTCCTCGACGCTGCCTCGAGCCAGACTGCGGCCGTGCGCGCCGCGGGCTGGGAGATCGGCGCGGACGGCATGGAGGTGACGCTATGAATCAGATCGTGACCGACTGGCGCGACGCCGCGCCGCTGTCCAGGACCGATTTCGAAGCGGCGATCCGCAACGTCGGCGCCGAGCGCTATCACGACAAGCACGCCTTCCATAAGCTTCTGCATGGCGGCAAGCTGCAAAAGCATCAGGTCGCCGCCTGGGCGCTCAATCGCTATTGCTATCAGGAGGCCGTGCCGCGCAAGGACGCCGCCTTCATGAGTCGGGTGCACGACCGCGAACTGCGCCGCGAATGGATTCATCGCATCCACGATCACGATGGCCTCGGCGAGGAGGCGGGCGGGATCGAGCGCTGGCTCGTATTGACCGACGCGCTGGGCTTCCCCCGCGACTATGTCGCCTCGCGCCGCGGCGCCCTGCCCGCGACCAAATTCGCCGTGGAGGCCTATGTGCGCTTCGTCGTCGAGGAGCCGCTCGTCGTGGCGGTGGCGTCGTCGCTCACCGAGCTCTTCGCGCCGTCCATCCATCGCGAGCGCATCGTCGGCATGCTCGAGAGCTACGACTTCGTCGACGACCATGTGATGGCCTATTTCAAGCGCCGCCTCAGCCAGGCGCCGCGCGATTCGGAATTCGCGCTCAACTATGTCCTCGACAACGCCAAGACGCGCGAGGAGCAGGAGGCCTGCGTCGGCGCGGTGCGCTTCAAATGCGATGTCCTCTGGGCGCAGCTCGACGCCTTGCATCACGCCTATGTCACGCCGGGGCTCATCCCGCCCGGCGCCTGGCGACCGGAGTAGCCGCCTCCAGTGCGAGGCGCGAAGCGACGGCCGAAAGGATTGCGTTGCAGACCAAGCGGCAGGAAATGACCACACGCTTCATCATCGGCCCGGACTCCCGCCCCGGCTTCACGCGCTATTCCCGCCTGCACGAGGATCGCGCGCGGGGCCGAACCGTCATTCTCGCCCCTGAACGCGCCTATGAGCTCGACGCCATCGGCCTGATCGTGCTGTCCGCCATCGACGGCAAAACGCGCATCGCCGACCTTTGCGCGTGGCTCGCGGAGCAATACAAGGCGCCGCTGGAAATCATCACGCGCGACGTCATCAACCTTCTGCAGGGCCTTGCCGACAAGCGTCTGCTGCGGGACGGAGTCGATCCCTTCACGGCGCCGAAGCTCTCCGCCTTCGCCTCGTCGATCCAGCCCTTCGCGGGTGGACCGGCCGGGCTCCTCGCGGAGCTCACGCATCGCTGCCCGCTGCAATGTCCCTATTGCTCCAATCCGCTGGAGCTGGAGAAATCCAACGTCGAAATGACTGCCGACGAATGGGGCGAGACCTTCCGTCAGGCGGCGTCGATTGGCGCTTTGCAATTGCATCTTTCCGGCGGCGAGCCGACCGCGCGGCGCGATCTCGAGGAGATCCTCGCCGCCGCCGTCGAGGCCGGCCTCTACACCAATCTCGTCACCTCGGCCGTGCTGCTGACCCGCGAGCGGCTCGAGCGTCTCGCCGAGATCGGGCTCGATCACGTGCAGGTGTCAATTCAGGACATCGTCCCCGAGAGCGCCGACCGCATTTCGGCCTATGAGGGCGGCGTGCCCAAAAAGCGCGACGTGGCGCGCTGGACCCGCGAACTCGGCATGGGGCTCACGATCAACGCGCCCATGCACCGGCAGAACATCGCTCATCTGCCGCAGATCATCGATTTCGCGGTGGAGGTCGACGCCCAGCGCATCGAGATCGCCCATATTCAGTATTACGCCTGGGCGCAGATCAATCGCGCGGCGCTGATCCCGACGCGCGAGACCTTCATGGAGACGGTCGACGTCGTCGAGGCGGCGAAGAAGCGGCTGCTCGGCGTGCTGAATTTCGACTTCGTCATCCACGACCATTACGCGACGCGACCCAAGCAGTGCACGGGCGGCTGGGGCCGCTCGATCATGGCGGTGACGCCCTCGGGCAAAGCCCTGCCCTGCCACGCGGCGCAGACGCTGCCGAACCTGACCTTCGACGACGTGCGGACGCGGCCGCTCGGCGATATCTGGCGCAACGGCTCGGCCTTCAACGCCTATCGCGGCACGGACTGGATGAAGGAGCCCTGCCGCTCCTGCGACCGCAAGGAAATCGATTACGGCGGCTGCCGCTGTCAGGCCTTCGCGGTGACGGGCGACGCCGAGGCGACCGACCCCGCCTGCCATCTCTCCCCCGACCACGCCCGTTTCGCGGCCTACGCCGAGACGGAGTCGCAGGCGCCAGCGCCGGAATTCATCTACCGGCGTTACGGCGGCGCGCCGCAAAGCGCCGCGGAGAAAGAGCCGGCCTGACGGCTCGACGCCCGCGACAGGCGCGGGCAGGACGGCTGTGTTTGCGCCTTTCGGCGCGTCATGGCCGGGCTGGACCCGGCCACCCATCTCCATCGCCGCATGTGACTGTAAACACGCCGTTCGCGTCTGTTCCCCTCAGGTTCTCTTCCTGTTCTGGGCCGTGAAGCTCTTGCCACGGTAAGTCACGCATTCGAGCCGCAGGTCGCCCTTGGGATCGAAAGCGTCGGGACGCGGCTTGAGTTCGCCGTTCTCGAATTCGAGACCGAGCATGGCGTAGGCGGCCGAGAGCATGCGCGCGGCGGCGCCCGTGTACCAGTCCCAGCCGCCCCGGCCCTCATAGCCTTCGCCTTCGTAAACGTCGGCGGGCTGCTGGTGCGGCGGCAGGCCGTAGATGTCCGCCTCCGCGGGCGTTCTGAGCTTCGAGATCGGCGAAATGGCGATCCAGACCTCGAAGGCCTCCCGGAAGAGGTCTGCGGCGGCTCGATCGTCGCCTTCGGCCTGCGCCTGCGCGCCGAGTTTCGCCAGCGCGTCCACGAACCAGGACACGCCGTGCGAATATTGCCCGCCATTCTCGCGCACGCCCGGCGGATATTCGGCGCTGCGGCCGGGATAGGGGTCGGAATGCTCGTTGAAGGGGGGCGTGACCAGCAGAACACGGTTGGGGCGGCCGAGCAGGTCCAGGGCCTTTTCGATCGCCTCGCGGCCCCGCGCCGGGTCCACCGCATTGGAGAGCGTCGGCCAATGCGCGGTCATGGCGCTCATCGGCGCCAGCTCGCGGCCGTCGTCGGCAAAGTCGCGCACATAGCGATCTCCGCGCCAGCATTTGGCGAGCGCCGCGCGCAACTCGGCCGCCCGCTCGCGATAGCGGTCAGCGCGCGCCTTGTCGCCCTTCGCCTCGAAGATCGGCGCGATGTCAACGAGGATTCCGTGCAGGAAGAAGCCGAGCCACACGCTTTCGCCGCGCCCCTCGACGCCGACGAGATGCATGCCGTCGTCCCAGTCGCCGGAGCCGACGAGCGGCAGCCCATGCGCGCCGAAGCGGTCGAGCGAGAAATCGATGGCGCGGGCGCAATGACCGAGCAGCGTATCCTTGTCGCGCGATTTGAGCGGCACGGTCACGTCGCCCTCCTGATCCTTCGGAACCGGATTGGCTTCGAGGAAGGTTTCGACCGAGTCGAGAATGCCGGCGTCGCCCGTCCCCTTCACGTAGCGGATCGTCACATAGGGCAGCCAGAGGTGCGGATCGGAGGAATGGGTCCGGTCCGCGAGACCCGTCCCGCCACTCGCCGAGCGGTGCCACCATTTGGCGGCGTCACCCTCGAGATATTGATGCCGCGCATGGAGCAGGATCTGCGCGCGGGCGCGTTCCGGCGCCAGATGAATGAGCGGGATCACGTCCTGAAGCTGGTCGCGATAGCCCGTGGCGCCGGAGCGCTGCGCCGGGCCGGTGCGGCCCCAAAGGCGCGAGGCCAGCAATTGATACGGCAGCCAGTCGTTGACCAGACGATCGACGTCCGGCCGGTTGGTCCGGATGCGCAGCACCGAGAGCTGCTCGTTCCAGGCCTCGACGCTCGCCTCGAGCTGGCGCCGCGCATAAGCGGGGTCGCGCGCCATTTTGGCGAGGCGCTTCGCCTCCTCCATCGTGGTCGTCTGGCCGAGCGCGACGACCACCACCGCCTCCTCGCCCGCCGGCACGTCGATCGAGCCGCAGAAGGCCGCGACCTTCCGCTGATGCTCAGGCGCCCCGGCGTCGGGATGGCCGTGCTCGACCATATAAGGCAGATAGGGATTGCGGCTCTCGTGGCCGAGGAACCGGCGCCGCGAGGTCTCCGCGAACTCCGCATGGATCGAGGTCGTCACGAAGGCCCAGCCGTTGACGAAATTGTTGCGAGGATTGCGGAAGTAGATCGACTGCAAATCGTCGTCGATAACCGACTGTATGTCGCCCAGGCTCTCCGTCGGCGTCTCGGCGAGCACGACCTCCATCGCCGGCACGATCTGCAACAGACGCTCGTGCACGGTCTTGTTGCGAATTTTGAGCAGGCGGAACTCGATCGGCTCCGTCGGGCTGACGAAGACCGTCATCTCCAGTTCGAGGTGATCGCGCTCGGCCCGGAAGATCGCCGAGCCCGGCGCATAGGTCACGTCGTAGCGCGCGTCCCGACGGCGCAGCGGCACGAAGGTCGGGCTGTGGGCGTCGGTGCGGGCGAGATCATAGACGTAGATCATCTGCCCGGCCGGCGCCATGCGGCCTTCCCCCAGCCGGAAGGGCGTGAAGCTGTTCAGCCGCGAATTGACGGAGAAAGAGAAAATATCGCCGTCATTGGTGAGAACGCAGCCGTGGCCCAACTCATTGGCGATCACATGGGCGAAAGGCCGCGGCGTGCCCGGCGCGAGCGTCAGGCTGCGGCCGTCGGGCGAGAAGGCGTAGCGATGCTCCTTCGGCGTGGGCGGCATGACGAGCGCGCGGCGTCGTGACAGGGCGCGGTCGAGGAGTTCCGGCGCGACCGGCGGAATGCCGAGGTGGCGCGCGACCGAGTCGGTGGCGCGCCCCATGTCGCGCGCCCAGCCGTCGATGATGATGAGCTCCGCGCTGCCGTCCGGCGGCAATTCGACCTCGACGCGCAGGCTCGCGCAGGGTTGGAAGCCGTAGAGAAGCCCTTCGTCGTCCGGGCTGCGCGGCGGTTCGCCCAGGCCGTTGAGACTGTCCGGCGCATTGGTCGGCCCCATCCCGTAGAAGCGCGACTTCACGTCCTCATAGCCGACGATCGTCATTTTGGTGTCGGCGCCGGCGCCGATGGCGTGAAAGCCGACCTCGGGCGAGAGCCGCCGGTCGATGGGCCGGCGCGCGCCGCCCTTGAGCAGGCGGTTCTGGGCGAAGATGGCGTTGAGCGACTTCACATACCAGGTGCCGACGTGGATCGCATTGTAGGGCGGATCGCGCAGCTCGACGCTGGTTTCGTTGAGCACCCACTCGCGCAGCGAGGCGAGCGTGAGCTTGCGGGCGCGGGGCTCCAGATTGACGATCCGCAGATGCTTGATCTCGACCGCCTCGTCCGGCGCGAGGGAGATGCGCGACTCCACGGCGAAGCCGTTCTGCTCGGCCATGTAGAAGAGGCAGTTTTCGCCCGCATCGACCAGCTCGGCGCAGGAGACGCCGCAGCGGGTCGGCGCGTCGCCCACCGACCACAGCCCGCCGCCCTCCTCGGAGAGGAACAGGAAGCGCCCGCGCGGATGGGCGTGATCCAGCGGCTGGCGCGTGAGATCGATCGCCGGTCCGCCGCGCGCCACGCCCTCGATGCGGATGGCGCCCTGCCCGTCCTCAAACCATTCGCTGGTCATGAGGCCGTTGGTGAGCTTGAGCGGGCGCGAGCCCGGCACGCCGCCCGCGCCGGTGATGCCCTCGATCGGAATTTTCTGCGCCTGCGCCAGACGGCCGAGCAGGAAGAGCACGAGTCCGAGCGCGACGAGGCCCGCATAGGCGAGATAGCCGCCGACGAGATAGGTGTAGGACGGGGGCCGCGTGACGCTCAATTGCTCGGCGGCGCTCCACGCCTTGTCCCATTCGGCGTCGCGCGGAATGTAGAAGGGCAGAAGCAGCGGCGCCCAGGTGCCGAAGCGGCGGATGCCCTCGGGAATGGCGCGGCTCACCTGCTCCTTGCCGAGGAAGCGCGCGGCCGACTCGTCCGCCGCGTCGCCGCCGACGAAGGAAAGATTGACGAGCGTCGCGACGCGCAGGCCCATGTGATCGAACCAGATCAGGACCCGCAGCGCGTCATAGGCGAGCAGCGCCGTGAAAATATCGAGGCTCCAGGCGCGGAAGTCGTTGTCCGGCAGGATGTAGCTCATCCAGGTCGCGACGCCGGTGCGGATCAGGCCATCCTGGTTGTACCAGGTCGGGTCCGGGGTCGCCTTGAGGAAGGAGTAGATGACCGGCGCCATCCACAGGCCCCAGCGCAGCACGCGCACCGCATTCTCGATGAGCATGTCCAACCCTTGCCAGCTCGCGAGCTGGCGCAGCGGCTGGAGGCTGCGCTTGATCAGCGCGGTGAGGAAGAAGAGGTTGATCGAGAACAGCGGCGCGGCGAAGACCCACTGGATCACGCCGGAGAAGGACTCGTCGTAGAGAAGGCGCACGCCGCCGTCGACGGCGCCGAGGTCGGTCGCGCCCCACTTCGAGAACAGCGGGCGCACAATGTAGTTGCTGATCGGCCTGCCGTCGGCGGCATAGTCGAGCGAAATATAGGCGAAGAATTTCCGAACCACGGTGCCGAGCTGGTCCGCATCGAAATACCAGGCGATGGCGCCGGCGACGAGCGCGCCGAGAACCGCTCCGAGCGTATAGACGCGCCAGCTCCTGAAATGCTGTCGGCGCACGCGCATCAGCGCATGGAAATCGAAGGCGAGGTCGACGCCCGCGTAAGCGAGCGCGCCCGCGATTGCGCCGAAGACGAAGCGATGCGTCCCGGTCGCCGCCGGAAGGTCGATCATCAGCGCGATGGCGACCGCGACGCCCGCGACCGCGCCGCGCGCATAATTCGCGGGGCGCACATAGGCTTCCTCGACGCGTCCGCGGAAAGGCGGCGTCGAGTCCGTGCTCTCGACGATGCTGCGCGCCAGCGGATAGGCGAGCGCCCCGATGATGGCCGCGCTGAGCGGCGACGAGATCGTAATGAACGACACGGCCCAGGGCGTGGAGACCACGAGGCCGACCGCCAGCACCAACGCCATGAAGACGAAGCCATAGACGGCCCCCTTCTCGGCGCCCGACTTCCAGTCGTGATAGACCACGACGGAGAGCGAGGGAGTCGCCCTGAAGAGGCCGGCAATGGCCTGCGTCACGAGATAGGTCTGACCCCACAGGCCCGCCTGCGCAACCGCCGCGAGCAAGGCGGCGACGACAGCCGCGACAGGCCCCGGCAGATAGGGCGTGACGAAGACCGGGACGGCGGAGGCGACGAAGGGCGTGAGCGTCGCGGCGAAGGCCGAGAAGAAGAGCATGCCGTGCGGCCGCCATTGCCGCGGCAGAAAACGCCCGAGCGCCAGCGGCACGCCGATGACGATGGCCTCGTTGAGCAGGAACAGGACCAGCGTGCGCCCGACGATCTGGGCGACGAACACCGGAACCTCGAAGCCCAGGAACAGGGCGGCGCCGATCTGCGTGATCGGCGGAGAGCCAAGCGCGACGAGCAGGCTGAACAGGAAGGGCATGAGGAAAAGCGCGATGCGCAAGGGCAGCCGCGAGCGCGCCGTGAGCACGAGCACGCCGAAAACATAAAGAAGCGTCGCCGTTCCCGCCCCGACGGGGGAGAAGCGGAAAAGCTGGTCCATGGTCTCGGGCGCACGCCAGAGAATCCATGACCGGTCGCAGAGCGCCGCAAAGGCCCCGACCGCGAGAAAATCGACCGCGAAATTGACGGACTGCCGGCCGCCCTCGCTCGACGGGCGCAGCAGATAGAGCGCGGCGCCGGCGAAAAAGCCCGCAACGAGGATATGTTCAGGACCGCCGGACGCCTCCAGCGCCGCGACCGCCGCAAAGACGAAGCCAAAGAGGATGCGCTCGAAAAGCGCGCCGCCGGTGTCCGATTCGGCTTTGGCAGCCATGGCTGATGTCCTCCGGGCGTCCGTTCCACAGGCGCCAATTTTTAGTTCATTTGCCGGAATCGCCGGCAGCCTAGCTGATTCCCTAGCCTTGGCGCGTGGGAAAAGTCGACCCCCGACGAACGCCGGCCCGCCTTCGTGCCGCCTTCTTCCCCGCCGAGCTTCGCATCCGGGGCCTGTACCGGTATAGTATCGAAAGCGTTAAGTCCGCGCGCCGTTCGAGGGCGAAGCGAGTGAGCGACATGGAAGATCCTTTGCCCGCCCAGACCGATGGCCCCCGCCCCTCCCTGCTCAGGAAGCCCACGACCGAGCGGCTTTCCGTCGCCGCCGCGGCGGAGGACGTCTCCGGCCGGATCGATTCGGGCCGGATCGATTCGGGCAAGGGGGCGACGGAGCATCGGCCGGAGCACCGCACGGCCACGCTCGCCGTGGCGCTGCGCCGCGCGCGGGTCGAGAACGCCGAACATTCCGCCGCCCTCGCCGATCTGCGCGCGGCCGAGATCGTCAGGCTGGAGCTGCTCGCCGACGCACTCGCGCCTGTGCTCGCGCAGGTGCCCGAGGATGTCGATATTTTCGACGTGGCCATCGCCCATGGCGAGAGGCCCCGCCTCTTCCTGGATCAGATCGGCTTCGTCGAGATGGACCGGGACCGGCGCACCTATCGTTTCCTGCAGGACACGCGGCACGGGAGAATCACCCTGTGCGAGAGCGCCGACATGGACGAGATCGTCGACGCCGCGACCAATTATGTCGCGCATCGGCTGATCGAGCGGGAGAAGGCGCTCGCGATCGACTACGCCAGCGGCGGCGCCGCCAGGATCGTGCGCGAGGCGGGCGTTGAGAAAAAACCCGCCCCTTCCTGGGAAAGGGCCTATGCGGCTTTTTTGTTCTTCATTGAATTTGTGGGGTCGGCCGCCTTCTTCGGGCTGCTGGCGGTCATCGCCATGTGGGCCTACCGAACTTACCTGCCGGCCTGAAGCAGCTCCTCGGCGCCTGCCTCGACAACCTCCCCCGCCTCGTCGAGAACGCGGCGGCGTAGCGTGATGCGGAGGCTCTCGCCCGCCCGCTCTATGGCGTAAAGATTATATTCGGCGGCGGGATAATGCCCACCGGGACGCGCCGAGGCGGAGGCCACGCCGACGACCGGCGTCTCGCCCTGCGGCCTCTTGATATAGGCGACGCTTGGCTTGTGATTGTGGCCATGCACGACGAGCTCCGCGCCATGTCGGGCGACGACCTCCTCGAAGGCGGCGGCGTCGTCGAGCCCGCGCAGCGCCCGCGCGCCGCCGACATGCGGCGGGTGGTGCAGGAAGATGACCCGCGCCAGCCCCTCGGCGCCGGCCTGATCGAGAATCCTGCCGAGCGCCACGAGCTGCGCGTCGCCGAGCTGGCCGGAGGCGACGAACGGCGCCGTGGGCACGCCCGAATCGAGGCCGATCAGCGCCACTCCGGCGCGCCTGCGCAGGAAGGGAAAGCCCGCC
This sequence comes from Methylocystis sp. IM3, assembly GCF_038070105.1. Lineage (NCBI taxonomy): Bacteria > Pseudomonadati > Pseudomonadota > Alphaproteobacteria > Hyphomicrobiales > Methylocystaceae > Methylocystis > Methylocystis sp. IM3. The sequence goes on from NZ_JBBPBZ010000002.1 coordinate 2,119,216, forward strand.
GCCTCCGTCTCGCTCGTCGTCCAGGGCTCGAAGATCTCGTGCACGAGTTTCGTGGCGTCGGCGACATAGGCGTCGTGATTGCCGGGGGTGAAGCTCACCGCCTCGGGGCCGCCAAGCGTGGCGAGCCAGTCCCTGGCGAGCGCGATCTCGGCCGGCAGGCCGATGTTGACGATGTCGCCTGTCATCAGCACATGGTCGGGCCGCTGCGCCTGCATGTCCGAGACGAGCCGCGCCAGCACGCCCATGTCATGTTGCCCTGCCCGCTTGTAGAGCCAGTTCACATAGCCGGTAACGCGCTTGCCGAGCAGTTCGGCGAGATTGGGCCTCGGAATGGGGCCGATGTGGGCGTCGGAGAGATGGGCGAGGAGGAAGCTCAAGGATCGTCCTTCGTTGCGTGCAGATAGTCCTAGAGCCTTCGCGCGCCATTTGCCATAGTCGCGGGCATGAGAGAGGAGCCCTCTGTGACGACGACGCTGCACAAACCGCGCGCGGCGCATTCCGTCCGGGGCAGGATCGTCTCCCGAATCATCACATTCGGCGCCCTCTTCAACCGCGCCATGACGCTCGGCGTGCGCGGCCTCGTGCTCGACTCGGAGGACCGCGTGCTGCTGGTGCGCCACACCTATGTGCCGGGCTTCTATCTGCCGGGCGGCGGGGTCGAGCGCGGCGAGACCATGATGCAGGCGCTCGCCCGCGAGCTTCAGGAGGAAGGCGGCGTCCATCTCCTGAGTGCCCCGGCGCTTCAGGGCGTCTATCTCAACCGCCGCGCCTCGCCGCGCGACCATGTGGCGCTGTATGTCGTGCGGCATTTCCGATACGACGGCCAGCGCGAGCCGGACCACGAAATCGCCGAGGCCGGCTTTTTCCCGCTCGACGACCTGCCCCATGACGCGACGCCCGCGACCCGCGCGAGAATCGCCGAGGTTCTGGATGGGGAGCCGGTCTCGCCTTATTGGTGACGGGGCCAACGTCTTTCGAGGTTCACTTATGAGGCTTTTTCTCGCCGCGCTCGGTCTCGCCTTCGCGCTGGCCGGCGGCCCGGCATGGGCGCAAAGCGACGCCCAGCACGAGCTCGACGCCATTTTCCAGCTTTTCGACGAGGACCATGACGGCTTCATCACGACGGCCGAGGCCAATCGCGTGATCGAGAGAACCTTCGCCGAAATGGACGGCAGGAAGACCGGCGAGATCAAGCCCGAGGACTGGATGCGATTCAGCTTCGGCCTCGCCGATCTCGCTGCCGCGCAAGGCCGCTCGGACGCCTATGACCGCGCCAAATACGAGATCTTCAAACGCTGGGATCGCCGCGGCGCGGGCGCCTTGACCCTCGACGACTACCGCGCCGGCGTGCTGGGCGACGCGCGCAAGGGGCTCGCGGCAGGCCGGTCGGGCGAGGGCCGGACGGGCGAGGCGATGAGGCTGGACCTCGCGGCGTTCAAGCGTGCGCCCTTCGTGAGGCGGATCATGAAAAGCCTGCACTGATGGCGAGCGGCCGCAAATCCCGCCAGCCATAGGCCATGTCGGCCAGGGTCATCCCGTAAATTTCCCACACGCCCTCGACGCCCGCCGGCGCTGCGCCATGGGCCTCGTAGAAGCGCCTCGCGTGGGCCGCGTCGCGGAAGACCCAGAGCCCGGCGTTGTCGCAGCCCTGCGCGAGAAGATGCCCGGCCATGGCGCCGATGAGCCGGCGCCCCAAGCCGCGCCGCTGGATGCGCCGGAGCAGATAGAGCGAAGTGATCTCGCCGGAAAAGCCCAGCTCCAGCAGCTTCTCGGAACGCTGCCGCCGGCAATAGCCGAAGCCCGCCGCCGCGCCCGTTTCATCGAGCGCGAGAAAGGTCGCCGAGGCCGGATCGTCTTCGCCGAGGTAGCCGCGCCAGCGTTCCGCCCATTCCGAAAGGTCGAGCGCCGCCAGAGTGTCGGCGGGCATCATGGCCGGATAGGTCTCCCGCCAGCTCGCGATATGGACGTCCGCAATCCGCCGCGCGTCCTCGACCCCTGCCCGTCTTATGCCGATCGTCATGGGCGAAAGCTCGGCGCGCGGCAGGGCGAAGTCAATGGCTCGCCCTTCGCCGACGCCGATGTTTTGCCCTCGGCGCGGCGCGTGTTATGGGCTCGCTCAGGCTCATGATCGACCTGGTTATCAAATTCTTCCCCATGACGGCCACGGACGAGGCGCAAATCGAGAAACTCGATGAGCGCGCCTTCGGTCCGGGCCGCTACGCCCGCACGGCCTATCGGCTGCGCGAGGGCGTCGCGCCCGATCTGTCGCTCTCCTTCGTCGCCCGCGTCGGCACGCTGCTCGTCGGCGCCAATCGCATGACCGGCATTCTCGTCGGCTCGACCCCGGCGATGCTGCTCGGGCCGCTCACCGTCGAGCCCGCCTTCCGGTCGCAGGGCGTGGGCGAGAGGCTCGTCAACCATTCGCTCGACGCCGCCCGCGCGGCGGGCCATGGGCTAGTGCTGCTCGTGGGCGATCTCGATTATTATTCGCGCCTCGGCTTCGCCCGCGTTCCGCGAGGCAAGATCTCCATGCCGGGCCCGGTCGATCCCGACCGCATCCTTTACTGCGAATTGCAGCCCGGCGCCTTCGCCGCCGCGAGCGGCCAGATGCGACGCGCCTGACATGAAGCGTCCTCTCGTCGAGCGTTACGACGCCCTGGTGCTCGAACGCGGCCTCTATCCCGACGCCTCGCAGCGCGCGGCGGTGAAGAAGCTTCAGGCGCTCGTCGACGCGCTGGCCAAGGGCCGTCCCCCGAGCGCGCCCCTGCCCCGTGTGTTGCGCGCCTTTTTCTGGCAGGAGGAACGGCCGCGCGGTCTTTATCTCTGGGGTCCCGTCGGCCGCGGCAAGACGATGCTGATGAATCTCTTCTTCGACATGGCCCCCGTCGAAAAGAAACGCCGCGCGCATTTCCACGGCTTCATGGCCGATGTGCACGAAAGATTGCACCGGATGCGCAAGCACGCGGCTTCCGGCCTCGCCGATCCGGTGACGCGCGTCGCAAAGGAGATCGCCGAGGACACGCGCCTCCTCTGCTTCGATGAATTCGCGGTGACGGACATCGCCGACGCCAGCATTCTGGCCCGCCTGTTCACGACGCTCTTCGCAGAGGGCGTCGTCGTCGTCGCGACCTCAAATGTCGAACCGGCCCGGCTCTATGACGGCGGGCGCAATCGCGATCTCTTCTTGCCCTTCATCGCGCTCTTGCAGGAGCGCATGGATGTGCTGCGCCTCGCCGCGCCCATCGATTATCGCGGGCGGCAGGATTGCGCGGGCGAGGTCTATTTCACGCCCGTCGACGACCGCGCTTATGCCTATCTGGACGCGCTGTTTCTCTCGCTCACAGGCATGAAACATGGCGCGCCCGCGACGATCGAACTGAACCGGCGCACGATTTTCGTCCCGCAGGCGGTGGGCCGAGTCGCCCGCATGGGCTTTTCCGACCTCTGCGGCCGGCCGCTCTCTGCGCGCGATTATCTCACGCTGGCGCATCGTTTCGACGCCTTCGTGGTCGACGACGTGCCTGTCCTCGTCCCCGAGCAGCGCAACGAGGCGCGCCGCCTCATCATGCTCGTCGATGTGCTGTACGAAGCGCACGCGCTGCTCGCCATGTCGGCGGCGGCGGAGCCCGAAGGGCTCTACAAGGCGCCCGACGGCGCCGAGGCGCGGGAATTCCAGCGCGCCGCCTCGCGCCTCACGGAAATGCGCTCGCGCTATTATCTCGAACGCTGCGCCGCAGGAAAAGCCCTGGCGACGTGACTCGCGCCGCGCCTCCTGGCGAAGCCCATCACGGCTTCGCCATGCACTCCTTGATGTCGCCTTCCTTTTTCATGCGCTCGAACGTGTCCGTGCAATAGCGTTCGAGATCGGGCCGCAGCTTCGGATCGTCGGCGGCGGCGCGCATGCCCATGGAGCCGTCGAGCAACTCCTTCTGCGCCGCATGAACCTGCTTGGGCGGCAGAAGCGAGGAGCAGGCTTCGTAGCGTTTCAGCAGCGCGTCGCATTGCGGGATGCCGGTGGGATCGACCGCAAAGGCGGGCGTGGCGGCAAGGACGAAAAGGCAGGCGAGACGGAGCTTCACGGGCGTTTTTCCCTTTTGGTTCTTTCCCCGCCGGCTCCTATAGCGCATCCGCGGACAAAAAAAGAGGCGGCGGGCCTTTCCTGGGACCCGCCGCCCTTTGTTTCTCCGGAGTCAGTGTCTCGCGAACGCCGGAGAATGCCTTTCCCGCTCAGAGACCCGCGAGATAGCTCGTCGGATCGACCGGGGTCGCGCCCTTGCGCAGTTCGAAATGCAGCTGCGGCGAGCCGACATTGCCGCTCTGGCCCGATTTGGCGATGGTCTGGCCGCGCTTGACCGTGTCGCCGCGCTTCACCTCCAGCTCGCCGTTGTGGGCGTAGGCCGTGACATAGCCGTTCGGGTGGCGGATCAGCACGAGATTGCCATAGCCCTTCAGCTCGCTGCCGGCATAGGCGACCTGCCCGCCCTCGGCGGCCTTCACCGGCGTGCCTTCGGGCACGGCGATGTTGATGCCGTCGTTGCCGCCCGTCGAGAAGCCCTGAATGATGCGGCCGCGGGCCGGCCAACGGAATTCCGGACGATCCGGGTCCGAGGTCGACACTTTGGTCGCCTCCTCGGCCTGCGGCACGGAGGCCGTGGTCGTTGTCTTGTCGATGGCGCGCGCGGCGGGGGCGGGCTCGGCCGGCTTCTCGGCGGCGGCGACCTTCGCGGACTTCTCGGCCGCAGCGGCCGCCTTGGCCTGCTTTTCAGCCTGCGCAGCGGCGGCGGCTTCCTCAGCCTTGGCCTGACGCTCGGCCTTGGCCGCCTTGGCGGCCTCGGCCTCGGCGAGTTTGGCCTCCTTCACGGCCTTGGCGGCTTCGGCCTTCGCCGTGGCGTCGGCCTTCGATTTGGCGGCTTCGACCTTGGCGAGCTTGGCCTTCTCGGCGGCGAGTTTCGCCTCGGCCGCCTTGGCTTCCGCCGCCTTCCTGGCCTCCGCCTGCTTCGTCTCGGCGAGATTCTTCGCGTCCGCCGCCTTATCGGCGGCGGCCTTGTCGGCCTCGGCCTTCCTGGCGCGCTTGGCCTCCTGCTCCCTGGTGAGCGTCTCGGCCTTCTTCGCCTTGGCGGCCTCCTCGCGGGCGAGCTTCGCTTCGCGCTCGGCCTTCGCCTTCTCGGCGGCCTCGGCCTTCGGATCGGGCTTGGCGGCGGGCTTGGCCGTGGCGACGACCTTGCCCTCGACGGTTTTCGCCTCGGCCATTCGAACAGGGGCGGCCGCCGGCGACGGCGCCGACGAGGCCACGGCGCCCGCGCGATAGACCGGGATGATCAGGCGCGAACCCGGCTGCACCTGGGCGGCGTTGCTGTAGCCATTGGCGCGCAGCAGGGCGTCGGTGGGCACGCCATAGCGCGTCGCGAGGACCGCGGGCGTCTCGCCCGCGGCGACAGTGACCGGCGTGCCGCCGTCGGCGGTCCAGTGCGAGGCGCCCGCGCCGCCCGTCGAGGCGGCGGGGGCCGAGGCGACGGGCGCAGGGGCCGGAGCCGGGGCGCGCGGCGCGGCCTGCGCCACATTCACCGGCGCGGTCGTTCCCGGCAGCGGGCGGGCCTCGACGCGGCCCGGCAAGTTGGAGGCGTCCGGCGCCGGGGCTGGAGCCGTGGAAGCGATCGAGCCCGTCGGCGCGCGATCGACGCCGCGGCTGATCTTGGGAGCCGAGCCAGAGGAAAACGGATCAGAAAACGGATCGGAAAAGCGCGAGGCGTCCGAACATCCCGCCATCAACGCGGCCGCTCCGGCGGCCATCATGAGCCGCACTGCGACCCGCGAAAAAGCAATATGACGTTCGATAAGCATGACGCGACCCACTCGCACGCAATTTCAACACGGACCATCTACGCGCAGGCGGGTTAAGGGAGCGTTTAAGATGAATCGGACGCTTGCGTTTTTCCTTGCATTTTCGGCATTCGCGCACCGGCGCGTTCAAAGCGCCCTAGCAGCGCCAAACGCTGCAACGCCAAGGCTGTGCGCGCCCAAAATCGTCTCGCGACATTCGCCGTCCTCGGCGAGATCAACCTTAATCAACCGTTGCCGCGGACGCTTCTCGCCCGCCTTTTTTTCGCTCAAAACGTAAACAAGCGCCCCGCCGGGCGCGAGCCGGCGCAGGAGATCCACGGGCGGTGCGGTCAACGCCGCCTGCAACAGAATGCGGTCGAAGGAGCCCAGTTCGGGATCGGGCGAGAGGCCGTCCGCGTGGATCACTTTCACATTGTCGACGCCGAGCCCCTCGAGCCGCCGCCCGGCCTCGATGGCGAGCGTCGCGAAACGCTCGAGAGACACGACCTCCCGCGCAAGGCGGGCAAGGATCGCCGTCCCATAGCCCGAGCCGGCGCCGACCTCGAGCACGCGATGGCCCCGCCCCACCCGCAGCGCCTCGATCCGCCGGGCGAGTTCCGAGGGGCGGGACATGGTCTGCCCGCAGCCGAGCGGCAGGGAGATGTTTCGATTGGCGAGATCGCGATAGCGATAGGGAACGAATTCCTCGCGTGGTACGGACTCGAACGCCCGCATGACGGAAATGTCCCGCACGCCGGCGCGGCGCACCGCGAGAAGCATGGCCGCGCGCTCCTCGAAGGCGCCGGCGGCGGCGCTCATGCCTTCTCCTCGAACGCCGCCGCGAGCCGCGTGACTGTCGGATGATCGGTCATGTCGAGTTGAAGCGGCGTGATGGAGATCTTTTGATCGTCCACGGCCTGCAAATCGGTCCCCGGTCCGGGCGTGAAACTGCCGCGCTGGAAGGAAATCCAGTGATAGGGATTGCCGCGCCCGTCCTTCCGGTCCTCGATCTTCATGAGATCGTTGCTGCGCCTGCCCTGCATGGTGATGGTGACGCCTTCGACATCCTGGGGCGCGCAATTGGGGAAATTCACGTTCATCAGCACATTGCGCGGGATGCCCGCAGCGAGCAGACGGCGCACGACGGCCGCGCCATGGGCCTCGGCACATTCCCAGCGCACCACGCGGCGGCCAGCGAAGAAGTCATAGACCTGCGACAGCGCAATCGCGGGAATGCCGAGGATGGTCGCCTCGATCGCCCCCGCGACGGTCCCTGAATAGGTGACGTCCTCCGCGATGTTCTGGCCGCTGTTGACGCCGGAGATGACGAGGTCCGGCGGATGATCGAGCATGAGCTTGCGCACGCCCATGATGACGCAGTCCGTGGGCGTGCCTTTCAGAGCGAAATGCCGTGGCGAGATTTCGCGTAGACGCAAGGGATCGTTGAGCGAGAGCGAATGCGCGACCCCCGACTGCTCGAACTCGGGGGCGATGACGAAGATATCGTCCGAAATCGCGCGCGCGATCCTCTCCGCCACGGCGAGCCCTTCGGCGTGGATGCCGTCGTCATTGGTGAGGAGAATGCGCATCAGGCGAGTGTCTCCCGATCAGCGGCGCGCAATGTGCGTCAATCCGCTCATGTAGGGCCGCAGGGCCAGCGGCACGGTCACCGAACCGTCGGCCTCCTGATAATTCTCCAGCACCGCGACCAAAGCGCGGCCGACCGCGACGCCCGACCCGTTGAGCGTATGCACATGACGCGGCTTGCCGTCGGCGTCGCGATAGCGCGCGCTCATGCGCCGCGCCTGGAAGTCGCCGCAGACAGAGCAGGACGAGATTTCGCGATATTTCCCCTGCCCCGGCAACCAGACTTCGAGATCATAGGTCTTCTGCGAGGCGAAACCCATGTCGCCCGTGCAGAGCGTGACCTTCCGATACGGCAATTCCAGCGCCTGAAGCACCTTCTCGGCGCACCCCGTCATGCGCTCATGCTCAGCGAGCGACTGCTCGGGCGTCGTGATCGAGACGAGCTCCACCTTGTAGAACTGATGCTGGCGGATCATCCCGCGCGTGTCCTTGCCGGCGGCGCCGGCCTCGGCGCGGAAGCAATAGGTGCCGGCGGTCATGCGCAGGGGAAGCTGCGCTTCATCGAGAATCGACTCGCGCACCAGATTGGTGAGCGGCACTTCCGCCGTGGGAATGAGCCAGTAGTCGGCCGTCGGCACGAGCGCCTCGGTCGCATCCGCCTGCCCCGTCGCAACCTGCCGGCCGGCGGTCACCGAAAACTGGTCTTCCCGAAACTTCGGCAGTTGCGCCGTGCCGAACATCGCGTCGTCGCGCACGAGCAGCGGCGGCGCGACCTCCACATAGCCGTGATCGGTCGTATGCAGATCGAGCATGAATTGCGCGAGCGCGCGTTCGAGCCGCGCCAGCGGACCCTTGTTGACGACGAAACGCGCGCCGGAGAGCTTGGCGGCGGTCTCGAAATCCATGAGGCCCAAGCCCTCGCCGATCTCGAAATGCTCCTTCGGCGTGAAGTCGAATTCGCGCGGCGTTCCCCAGCGCAGAACCTCGATATTGTCGTTCTCGTCCTTGCCGTCGGGCACGCTGTCGAGCGGCGTGTTGGGAATGCTGGCGAGCGCCGCATCGAGCTCGGCGATGGCGTAACGCTCCGCCTCCTCGAGCTGCGGCCATTTCTCCTTGATCTGTGCGACCTCGGCCTTCAACGCCTCGGCTGTCGCGCTGTCGCCCGCCTTCATCGCCGCGCCGATTTCCTTCGAGGCGGCGTTGCGGCGCTCCTGCGCCTTCTGCAATTCGGCGATCGCCGCGCGCCGGGCGTCGTCGAAAGCCAGGACCTGCGCCGAGAGCGGGTCGAGCCCGCGCCGCGCGCGGCCCCTGTCGAAGGTCTCGGCGTTTTCGCGAATCCATTTGATGTCGTACATGTCGGGCTACCAGGACGATGGGAGTAGAAACGAAATCGAGTAAAACGCGTGGCGTCGGGTCTTGTGCCTGACATCCGCGCGCGGATGGCTGGAAAAATCCCGCCTGCGATAGGACAGGTCAAGCCGGCGCGTTGACGCTCACTCCTGCGCCGCCGCCTCTGCCTGGGCCCGCTTCTTCTCGACCAGCCTCACCGAGTAGATGGACGCCTCGTAGAGCAGCATCCCCGGCAAGGCGAGCGCGAGCTGGGAGAAAACATCCGGGGGCGTGAGTACCGCGGCGACGACGAAGACGATCACGATCGCATAACGGCGCTTCTCGGCCAGAAACTGCGACGACACAATTCCCACCTGCCCGAGCAAGGTGAGAATCACCGGCATCTGGAAGACGACGCCGAAGGCCAGGACCAGCGTCATGATGAGCGAGAGATATTCCGAGACGCGCGGTAGCAGTTCGATCTGCGCCTTCCCCGGCTCGTTCGCCTGCTGCATCCCGATGAAGAAATGCAGCAGATTGGGCATGACGAGGAAATAGACGACCAGCGCCCCGATCGCGAAGAAGATCGGCGTGGCGAAAAGATAGGGCCGGAAGGCCGCGCGCTCGTGTCGATAGAGTCCCGGCGCGACGAACGCGTAAATCTGAGAAAAAACGACGGGGCAAGACAGGAAAGCCGCCGCGAACAGAGCCACCTTGATCTGGGTGAAGAAATATTCCTGCGGCGCGGTGTAAATCAGCCGCGCTTCCGGCCCCGCCACCTGCGTGTAGGGAATCACCAGTATGTTGTAGATGTCCTTGGCGAAGAAAAAGGAGACGACGAACATCACAAGGAAGGCGACCAGCGCCTTGATGAGGCGCTCGCGCAGTTCCATAAGATGTTCGAGTAGCGGCGCCTTGCTGGCTTCGATGTCCGCTTCGTCCGCCTCGTTCATGGCGCGCCCTTCGTTTCGGCTTCGCCCGAGTCTTCGGCGCGACCCGCCTCGTCCTCCGAGGCGGCGCTCTGCGGCCCTTCGGACTGATGCAGCGCCCCGCTCTGCGCCTCACTGGGCTGGGGCTTACCGGCTTCGTCCACCGCTTGCACGATCTGCTTGCGCGCCTCGGCCAGCGGATCGAAGGCGCCGTCGAGCTTCACGCTGTTCATGATCTTGCGATTGGTCTCGTCGAATTCTTTCTTGAGATCAGCGATCTCGGCCTCGCGCAGGGCCTCCATCAGTTGGCCCTGAAACTCGGCGGCCATGCGCCGCATGCGCCCCGCCGCCTGCCCGAGCGTGCGGAGCACGCGCGGCAGGTCTTTCGACGGAATCGCGATCAGCGCGACAATGCCGATGACGATGAGTTTGCCGGCGTCGAAATCGAACATGCGCCAATCCGAAAAAACGCGAATCAGGCCCGCCTGGAGCAGGCGGGGCCTTCATCCTGGAGCGGAACAGAAAGCCTGCCGTTCGGCTAGACCTGTTTATCCGCCGATTTGTCCGCCTCGATGGCGCGCCGCTCGACTGTCTGATCGACAGGCTTCGAGGCCTCGGCCGAGTCGTCCTCGGCCATGCCTTTCTTGAACGCCTTTATGCCCTTGGCCACGTCGCCCATCACGTCGGAAATTTTGAATTTGCCGCCGAACAGGATGAACACCACGCCGCCGACGATGATCCAGTGCCAGATCGACAGACCGCCCATGGCGGAAACCTCCGAATGCGATGAGGGGCGTGAGGCCCCTGAACTGACGGGAACCTATGCGGCCCGGTTCTCAAAAACAAGGCGGCGGGCGAACCGAAGAAGTTTTCGAACGATCCGCCCCTGCAAGCGCTCAGACATCGTCGCCGTCGAGCGGTTCCGGTGGTTCGGGCGCTTCCGGTTCCTCGGGAAACTCCATTTCCAGCAACTGCGGCGCTGCGTCTTCGAGCGGCTCCTCGTCCTCACGCAGCCCCACGTCGTCCGAGGGCTGGGGCACGCCGAAGCCCTTGGGAAGGCGGCCGTCGAACAGGCCCGCCGCCTTGAGCTCGTCGAGGCCGGGCAAATCGCCGATCTGCTCCAGCCCGAAATGCATCAGAAAGGCGTCGGTCGTGCCATAGGTGATCGGCCGCCCCGGCGCCTTGCGGCGGCCGCGCAGGCGAATCCAGCCGGTCTCCAGCAGCGTGTCGAGCGTGCCCTTGGAGATGGCGACGCCGCGAATCTCCTCGATTTCCGCGCGGGTCGTCGGCTGGTGATAGGCGATGATGGCGAGCGTCTCCAGCGCCGCGCGGGAGAGCTTGCGCTCCTCCGTCTGTTCACGGGCGAGAATCCAGTTGAGGTCCGGCGCCGTGCGAAGGAACCATTTCCTGCCGACGCGGGTGAGGTTCACCCCACGGTTTGCGTAATGGGCGCGCAGCCGCTCGAGCGTCTGATCGAGGCTTACCCCCTCGTCGATGCGGCGCGCCATTTCCGACTCGTCCAGGGGCTCTGCGGCGGCGAAGAGCATTGCCTCCACCACGCGCTCGGCTTCGCGCAGCGCAACCTCGTTGCGCGCCAGAGCCTCGTCGCTGTTGATATCGAAGAGTTCAACTTTTTCCGCGGGCTGCGCCAATGCGCGTCCTCCTGAGATTTAGATCGGACCGCCCGCCGACGGCGCGGTCCGTGGCGGGCGCCGGCGCAGCCACAGCGGCGCGAAGGGCCGGTCCTGACGAATGTCGAAATGCCCCTCCCGGACCATTTCCAGAGAGGCGGAGAAAGAAGAAGCGCGAACTGTCCGCGCCGTTTGCATATCGACGCAATATTGCAGCAGGAAATCGTCGAGTACGGTCCATTCCGCCGCCACGCCCGCGAGCCGCTCCAGCGCCTCGCGCGCCTCGGCGAGCGACCACACCGTGCGCTGCTTCAGCACGACGCGGGAGATCGCCGTTTTCTGACGTTGCCGTGCATAGGCCGACAGCAGATCGAAGAGGCTCGCCCGATAATTGGCCTGCGAGACCGTCTGGAGCCCCTCCGGCCCGCCGCGCAGAAACGTGTCCCGGCCGAGCTGGGCGCGTTGGGTGAGCCGGTCGGCCGCGAGACGAATCAGCTCGAGCCGCCGCAGGCGCTCCGCGAGCGCCGCCGCGAGTTCGGCCGCCGACGGCTCGTCGCTGGTCTTGGGCTGCTCCGGCAGCAGCAGGCGCGATTTCAGAAAGGCGAGCCAGGCGGCCATCACCAGATAATCGGCGGCAAGTTCCAGCCGCACGCGCCGGGCGGCCTCGATGAAGGCGAGATATTGCTCGGCCAGTGCGAGGATGGAAATGCGGGCGAGATCGACCTTCTGGCGCCGGGCCAGCTCCAGCAGTAGGTCCAGCGGCCCCTCGAATCCGTCAACGTCCACAAGGAAGGCTTCGCCCTCCCCGCGCTCTTCGCCGTCGAGATCGAAAGAAAGGTCCTGCGCCATCGATTCTCCGCCACGCTTTTACCGGGGCAGATTGTTCCCTTTGCAGGACGCCCGCAAGCATGGCGCGGGGTTTGCGCGGTCCATCCACAAGATAGAGGGGTGGATAAGCGCAAGGCCCACCAATGGCGCCGATCGCAGGCCGACCGAAAGGAATGGCCGGCGCCCTTGCGCGCGCCGACCCGCAGCGCCGTTACATCGCGGCCATGGCGGCCTTGATGTCGTCGATCGTGACATAGCCCTTGCCGTCGCGGTCGATCTTGGAGAAGTTCGCATAGACGCGCGGCATTCCCGCCTTGGCTTCTTCCCGCGTGAGCTTGCCGTCGCCGTCCTTGTCGGCCGCCGCGAAACGGCTCTCCATCTGGGCGACGGATTGCGCCTGCGCCATGCTGGCGCCGAAAATGGCCATGGCGGTCACAAGCGCCGCGGCGCCGATCTGTCGTTTCATTCCCTTGTCCTGTTGTTCGCACCCACGATGGAATTGCTGTAAGATCGCGGGCGACCTGCGCCTTGGGGTTGCTTTCCTACTCTCGCGCAATCTTGGCCATGCGTCAAAGGGACTTGTCCTAAGCCCGTGGATCTCCTCGCCATTCATCTACCGAGCCGCGCGGACATCAACCCCGCGCTCACCCATTTCTCGACTCTGATCGAGGCGGCGGGCGTGACGGTGATCGTCATCGCCGCGCTCGTCGCGACCATCGCCTTCCTGCATGGCGGCCTGGTCTCGGCCGATTGGCAGGGCGCGCTGCGCCGCTACCGCGCAAACCTCGGCCGGGGCATTCTGCTCGGGCTCGAACTCCTCGTCGCGGCGGATATCATCGGGACAGTGGCGGTGACACCCTCGCTGGAGAACCTCGCCGTGCTCGGGCTGATCGTCGCGATTCGAACATTCCTGAGCTTCTCGCTGGAAGTCGAAATCGAGGGGCGCTGGCCCTGGCGGCGGGATGAGGCGACGCGGCCGGATGCGCGAACGCAGCTGTAGTTGTCTCGAAATCACGGGCGCGAGGCACGGCTTGCGCTTTCCGCGCGACGCGGGTTAGAAACGAGCCGCCCAATCAATTCGTCTCAGAATTGCTATGATCCAAGATTATCCGTATTTGGATTGCAGGCTGAACAGCCGGGGCATGAGCAGAAACATCCTGGAGGAACGCATCGGATGGCGCGTATTTTATCGACCGTTGTGACGGCACTCGTCGCAGGCGTGATCGGCTTCGGCGTTGGCGTCTATGTCGCGCCGAGCGAGGGCGTCGCCTCCCTTCGGGCGGCGATCGGCAAGCTGACAGGACCGAAGACCGAAGAGCCCGCCACGTCCGCCGAGCCCGCCGCTGTCCCGGCTGAATCCGAAGCGCCGAAGGAGCCGGACGTCTCCGCTGCGCCGCAGGCCGAGACCCCGCCTGCGCCCGAGGCGCCCGCCGCCGAAATGCCTACGGCCACCGAGGCGCCTGCCGCTCCGGCTCCCGCCCCCGCCCCCGCGGCGACCGAGACCCCCGCTCCTGCGGCGGAGGCTCCGGCTCCGGCTCCGGCGGCTGCGGAAACGCCCGCTCCTGCGGCTGAACCCGCCGCAGCCGAGGCTCCCAAGCCCAAGGCAAAGCCGAAGGCCAAGCCGAAGCCCAAGCCCAAGCCCAAGGCGGCGCCCGTCGACGCCCCGGCCGAGGAGCCCGCGGCTCAGTAAGCGGCATACCGCTATCGTTTCCCGCAGCCGGCGCTTTTGCGAGCGCCGGCTGTTCTTTTTCATGGCGCTTGACGCGAGCGCGAAAAACAGAACAATAGAAGAACGCCCTACCCGCGCCAGCGTCCATGTCCTCGCCCTGCTACGCCGAACTTGCGGCGACCACCAATTTTTCATTTCTCAAGGGAGCGTCGCATCCGGAGGAAATGACGGCGGCGGCGCTCGAACTCGGCCATTGTGGCCTCGGGATCGCGGATCGCAATTCGCTCGCGGGCGTCGTGCGCGCCTTCTCCTATCTGCGTGCGCACCGCGAGAGCGCGGGGGATTTCCGTCTCGCGGTCGGGGCGCGTCTCGTGTTTCGGGACGAGACGCCCGACATTCTCTGCTACCCGAAGGATCGCGCCGCCTATGGCCGCCTGTGCCGGTTGCTGACGCGAGGCAATATGCGCGCGCAGAAGGGCGACTGCGCGCTCTTTCTCCAGGATCTCATCGACTTCGGCGCGGGCCAGCACGTCATTCTCATGGAGAATGGAGCGCCGCCCCCGGTCCTTCTCGAGGCGCTCGTCGGCCGGGTCTGGCTCGCCGCGACGGCCCTTTACGGCCCGCGCCCGCGCGCACGCCTTCTGGCGCGCATCGCTCTTTCGGAGAGGCTCGGCCTGCCGCTTGTCGCCGTCAATGACGCGCATATGCATGCGCCCGAGCGTCGCCCGCTCGCCGACGCGCT